>DATDBL010000193.1:0-6579 GCA_036524855.1 Aldersonia sp.
CCGACGCCGTGATGAAATCCCTTGAAACCGACCGCATTCTGACGCGACACGAGTTCCACGGGGAGTGGAATTACACCCTGAACCCCGAACGATCAGCGGACCCACCTTGAAATCAGCGTGTTATTATTTAACAGCCCCTAAGTCGCGCCGGAGGCTCGCGAGCAGGTGGCCGGCGAGCACATCCAAAAATCAAGGTCGGAGACCGCGTGGGGGAACATTGGAACTGCAACCGCCACGACGTGCCACAGTCGTGGCGGTGGACAGCGTCATACGCGGTGAGGATCGGTGCACTCGCTGACACCAACAGCAAATTCGCACACCATCACGGTTTGCGCCTTGCCCGAGAAGCTGACTGGGTCACAGCCCGAACCGCTGATATCCATCCAGTTCCTGGTTGAAAGTCGGTCGCCGCCATCGAATCCCGACGCCGCCAGGTTGCGGAACAGTCCAGTCCGCGACGTCTGCTTCGAACTCTGCCGGATACTCGGCGCGGTTGTCGGTCAACGGTCAAGGGCCACTGCAAATTCGTCACCAGCGACTCCAGCTTCGACAGCGAGGGTCTTCGTCGGTACTTCCCAGCGTCCCACGGCGGGGCCCAGGTCGCCGTCGTCGCCGACGACGTAGGCGTGCATGGTGTCCCGCGTGAATTCGTTGAACCTGCCCGCCCAGAGCGTATTCGATGGGCCGTAGCTGGTCAGAATCGAGGAGCCGTGCACGACCTGATCCTCGCCCTCCGGCTCAATTGTCCCGAGCGGACTCCGTAACCACTCAGCCGCGAAGCTACACCAACACCGGCGCATGGTCGCTGGCGCCGTCGCGGGCGCGCTCGGCGGCGTCGATCTCGGCGGTCTCGACATCGTGCGCGAGGGCCGGGGAGGCGAGGACGAAGTCGATCTTCATGCCTTCGCGGCGCGGGAAGCGCAGCCGGGTGTAGTCCCAGTAGGTGTATACGCCCGGGCCCGGTGCGAACCGCCGCAGCATGTCGTGGTAGCCGGCGTCGAGGAACGACGCGAACACCTCCCGCTCCGGCGCTGAGGTGTGGGTCTTGCCGGCGAAGAACTCGGGCGACCACACGTCGTCGTCGGTGGGGGCGATGTTCCAGTCTCCGGCGAGGGCGATCCGCGCGTCCGGGTCCGCGAGCCAGCCGACCGCCTGGGTGTGCAGCGCGGCCAGCCACTCCAGCTTGTAGGCGTAGTGCGGGTCGGTGAGTCCACGGCCGTTCGGCACGTACAGGCTCCACACCCGCACCTCGGCGCAGGTCGCGGCGATCGCACGGGCGTCGACGACGGGCATCGGGATCAACGCGGTCTCGGCGTCGCGGTCGAAGCCGGGCTGACCATCGAAGCCGACCGCCACGCCGTCGAGTCCCACCCGCGAGGCGATCGCCACCCCGTTCCACGCGCCCTGCCCGACGTGCGCGACCTCGTAGCCGTGCTCCGCGAAGCGCTCCTCCGGGAACTGGTCGTCGCGGCACTTCGTCTCCTGGATGGCGAGCACGTCGACGTCGCGGCGGTCCAGCCAGTCGAGCACCCGGTCGAGCCGCGACCGGATCGAGTTGACGTTCCAGGTGGCCAGCGTCAGCGCCGACATCACAGCATGCTCACCGCTCCGGCCGCGGCGGTACCGCCTTGATCGCCACCACCCGGCCGGCGTCGACCTCCACGACCCGCCCGCGACGGTCGCGAACCGCGAGCGGATCGAGTCCGACCAGCTCGCCGACAACGTCGGTCAGTGGATGCGACGAGCCCGGCGGCAGGCGGTAGCGCAACACCACCCGGGTGCCCAGCGGCAGGTCAGTCGTCATGACCGAAGGGGTCGCGATCCTCGCCCGGCGTCCAGCTCAGCCCCGGCACCCCCCACCCGTTGCGCTTGATCGCCTTCTTCGCCGCCCGCGCGTTGCGCCCGATCAGCACGTCGACGTAGAGGAGCCCGTCGAGGTGGCCGACCTCGTGCTGCAACATCCGGGCGAAGAACCCGCGACCCTCGATCTCCACCGGGTTGCCCTGTTCGTCGGTGCCGGTGACCTTGGCCCAGTCCGCGCGCCCGGTGGGGAACTGTTCGCCCGGGACCGACAGGCAGCCCTCGTCGTTGTCCTCGGGGTCGGGCATGCTCTCGGGGATCTCGGAGGTCTCCAGCACCGGGTTGATCACCGCGCCCTTGCGGAACTTCCGCTGGCCGTCGACGTCGTCGGGGCAGTCGTAGACGAACAGCCGTTTTCCGACGCCGACCTGATTCGCGGCCAGGCCCACTCCGTGCGCCGCGTCGAGGGTCTCGTACATGTCCGCGATCAACTCCGTGAGTTCCTCCGGCGACTCCGTGACCGGTTCGGTCGCGGCGTGCAGCACCGGGTCCCCGACGATGCGGATCCGAAGAATTGCCATGGTCGCCAAGGATACTGAGCGGTTCTCGAGGCGATTCCCGCGCCACGGACTCGGCGTACTCCGTTCGGACGGCGACGTCGTGGTTGAATACTCCTCGCATAAGCACATGTTTGTAATTCGTCTTGCGGGTCGGCGAGGGAGCGAGATGGACGGCGCAGCAGCGCGGAACGAGACGGGGGCGACCCCCACTGGCGACGAGGAGGGTGGCCTCAGCCGTCGCGAGTTCGACATTCTGTCGTTCGAGCGGCAGTGGTGGAAGTACGCGGGCGCCAAGGAAGAGGCCATCAAGGACCTCTTCGACATGTCCGCGACCCGCTACTACCAGGTGCTCAACGCGCTCGTCGACCGGCCCGAGGCCCTCGTCGCCGACCCCATGCTCGTCAAGCGGTTGCGCCGGCTCCGGGCCAGCCGGCAGAAGGCGCGCGCCGCGCGGCGGCTCGGATTCGAGGTCACCTGAGCCCGGCGTCGGGTCCCGTCGCGGTTAGGGTCTAGGGCGTGAGCACCCCGAACCCGCCCTCCGGGGGCATGCCGCTTCGAGCGCTCGCAATGGTGTTGATCGCGCTGGCGATCCTGTTTGCCGGCATCGGCGCACTGTCGTGGTCGCGGTCCGGGTCGGACTCCGAGGCTGCGTCGTCTGCGGAGACCGAGACGACGCAGACGACGACGGCCGCGGCCACGACGACGCTGACCGAGGCCCAGATCAAGGCCGTCAACATCCGGGTCTACAACAACAGCGACATCGCCGGCCTCGCGGCGCAGATGTCGGAACGTCTCACCGAGAGCGGCTGGAACGTCGCCGAGACCGGCAATTATTCGGACACCCAACTCCCGCAGACCACCGTCTACTACGGCGACGAACCCGGCGAGGAGGAGGCGGCGAAGCAGATAGCCGAGGAGGTCGGTGGCGAGGCCGAACCTCGGCCCGCCAGCATCCTCGAGGACGCCTCGGGCGTCCTCGTGATCGTCACCGGCGAGTGAGCGGGCGCCACGCGGAGTACGACAGCGTGTCGTGGCTATGATCATCCCCGACCACCGATCATCTCGACGCACGCGACCCTGTGAAGGAGCGGTGATGGATCACCCGGCTCGGTCCCTCGTCCCCGGCAAATTCGTCCGACTTGCGGTCCCCGTGGCCGCCGTCGCGGCGCTGGGGCTCACCGCGTGCTCCAACAGCGAGGCGGCGTCGACCGTGCCCGGGACCACCCCGCCCGTGTGGACCGGCCAGAACGTCCCGGGCGGCCCCGCGTCCGTCGCCGGCGGCGAGGACGCTGCCGGCGAGGGCGTCACCGCCGAACTGCAGAACCCGGCCGGCGCCGCGATCGGCACCGCGGTGTTCACGGAGGTCGAGGGCCACGTGCAGGTCGCGCTCGAGGTCCACGGCCTCGAGCCGGGCTTCCACGGCCTGCACATCCACCAGAACGCGGTGTGCGAACCGGATTCGGTCGCGCCCGCGGGCGGCGCGCCCGGCAACTTCCTCTCCGCCGGCGGACACTGGCAGGCGCCCGGCCACGAAGGCCACCCGGCCAGCGGCGACCTCACCTCGCTGGAGGTGCGCGAGGACGGCTCCGGTGAACTCCTCACCACCACCAGCATGTTCGACCTCGACGAACTGACCGGCGAGGGCGGGCACTCGATCATCGTGCATGCGAACGCGGACAACTTCGCCAACATCCCGACCCGCTACACGCTGCCCGACAACGCGCCGGTGCCGGACGCCGACACGCTCGCCACCGGCGACGCGGGCGCACGCGTGGCCTGCGGCGTCATCCACTAGCCGACGGCCGGCGGGCCTTCGTGACGGACACCGCGGATCCGTACCGGCTCGAGTTCCACTCCTCGGCTCGACACACACTGGGCGTCGAGTGGGAGATCGCGTTGGTGGACAAGACCACCCGCGACCTGTCCAACACCGCCGCGGCAGTCTTCGACGCGGTCGGGGAACTGCGTGCCGCCGACGGGACCCCGCAGGTCACCAAGGAACTGCTGCGCAACACCGTCGAACTGGTCACCGGCGTGCACGACACAGTCGCGGAGGCGGTCGGCGACCTGGGCGCGACCATGGACGTCGTCCGCCGCGCCGCCGACCCGCTCGGGGTGGACTTGTTCTGCGCCGGCACCCACCCGTTCGCCGAGTGGTCGAACCAGCAACTCACCCGCTCGCCGCACTACGACGAGCTGATCGAACGCACCCAGTGGTGGGGCCGGCAGATGCTGATCTGGGGCGTGCACGTGCACGTCGGGCTGTCGCATCGGGAGAAGGTGTTCCCGATCCTGAACTCACTGCTGCTGCAGTACCCGCACCTGCTGGCGTTGTCGGCGTCGTCGCCGATGTGGGCGGGTGCGGACACCGGATACGCGAGCAACCGGGCGCTGATGTTCCAGCAGTTGCCGACCGCGGGGCTGCCGTTCCAGTTCGCGAACTGGGAGCAGTTCGAGTCGTTCGTGCACGACCAGCTGAAGACCGGCGTCATCGAGCAACTCGGCGGGATGCACTGGGACATCCGGCCCGCACCCAAGTGGGGAACGATCGAGGTGCGCGTGTGCGACGGCATATCCACCCGCACCGAACTCGCGGCGCTGGTGGCGCTCACCCACTGCCTCGTGGTCGATCTCGATCGGCGGCTCGAGAACGGGGAGACACTGCCGGAACTGCCGCCGTGGCACGTGCAGGAGAACAAGTGGCGCGCGGCGCGTTACGGCCTCGACGCGATCGTCATCGTCGACGCCGACAGCAACGAGCGCCTCGTCACCGAGGATCTCGACGACCTGCTGAACCGCCTCGAACCCACCGCCGCCCGGCTCGGCTGCGCCGACGAGCTGCGCCTCGTCGCCGAGATCCCGCGCCGCGGCGCGTCGTACGAGCGCCAGCGCCTGGTCGCGGAGACGGCGGGCGGGGACCTGGTCGCGGTGGTGGATTCGTTGGTGGCGGAGTTGGATTCGTAGTCGGGTGGCGGCGCCGGCGCCGGGTCATCCGCTCGTGTGGCCTCTGGCCTGCGGTGATCACGATCCTGTGGCCCCTTTCGCCGGCGTGTCGGGGGCCATCCACTCGTTATCGACAGGCGCGCGGCGGCAGGCTCGTCGTCGCGCGTTCACTGCGCGTTTACCATGTGTTCGTGCTGATTGCCGGGGGGAAGCCGGACATCGGACGCGCACGGGTGCCGTTCGTGCTTCTCGGCGTGGGCACGATTCTGGTCGCTTCGATGACGCTGCAGCTCGTGGCAGTGCGCGACGGATTCCAAGGTCCGCTGCACAGCCTGGTCAGCGACTACGTCGCCACCCCGAAGTCGGCATCGGTGCCGTGGGCCGGGTTGATCCTCGCCATGGTCGGGGTCGACCGGCGACGACGGTGGATCGCGCTCGGTGCGGCGGTCGGCCTCGACGCTGTGTTTGCCGCCGAACGTGCGCTGCGCGGCGGCGTGCTCACCGTCGGCAACGGCCCGACCATCGTGCTGACCGTCCTGGTGCTGGTCGCATGGCTGCGTTGGTCGGGCTCCGAGCGTCGCACGGCCCTGCGCGCCGCGGCCCTGGGGGCGTTGCTGATCGTCGCGACGAAGGTGGGCGACGCCTGGCTCGACATCACGACCCTGACGCGACCGACCGTGCTGGACCAGTACGTCGTGCTTGCCGACCGGGCGCTCGGCGACCCGTCGTGGGTGGCCGGTCGCGTCCTCGACGAGGCGGGCCCGGCGGCGTCGGCGTTGTTGCACTGGGTGTACATAGAGCTGCCGGTCGCGGCGCTGGTGGTAGCGGTGTGGCAGCTGCGTCACGTCTGTTCCGGCGTCTGGCCGCGGCACTACCTGGTGCGGACCTTCCTCGTCCTCGGACTCGTCGGGCCGCTGATCTACGTGCTGTTTCCGGTTGTCGGGCCGGTGTTCGCGTACGGCGTCGAGGGCGAGGGATACCAACTCGGCAACTACTGGCCGGGCGCCGCGCCTCCGTTCGACCCGTCGCCGGCGGCGTTCGGGTTCGACGACGAGACCCCGCGCAACTGCATGCCGTCGATGCACACGGCGTGGGCGCTGGCGGTGTGCCTGCACGCGTGGCGGGGTCCGACGTGGCTGCGCTTTGTCGGGGTGTTCTGGCTGGTGTGCACCGTGTCGGCGACGCTCGGGTTCGGCTACCACTACGGCGTCGACCTCGTCGCCGGCGCCGTATTGTGCCTGACCGTCGAGGCGGCACTGCGTGACCCAGAGCGCGG
>DATDBL010000194.1:0-38052 GCA_036524855.1 Aldersonia sp.
GGTCTCCCGGTCCGACAGATCGTGCAGGGTCTGCAGCACCAGGATCGAGGCCATCACCGACGCCGGGATCGAGGGCCGTCCCAGATCCGAGGGAAACAGGTCCTCGAAGTCCTCGTCGCCGAACACGTCTCGGCGATGATCTGCCAGGAACGCGAACATGCTGCCCTCCGGGACCAGATGACCGACCAGCGCCTCCGCGTCCAGAAGTTCCCGATCCCCCCGCTCCACACCCTGCATGAAGCCATTCTCCCAGCTCAGGCCCATATTCCGGGGAGGCGCGCCGATTATTCAGCGCCCTCCTAGTAGAGCGGCCCGGAGCTGCCGGTTTCCGCTCCACCGGGGGATCTCCGCCCCAGAACCGCTGGTCGTTGAGGTCCTTGAAACGCGGGGAGAAGTTGTAGCCCAGCATCTTGAACAGCCCGAACACCATGTCGGAGTACGCGGCGTTGTCGGTGGCGACCATCTCCGGCTTCACCCCGGCGTCCGGTTCAGCGGCGTGTCCAGGACGTGCGGCGAGTCGCGCGGGGGGGTGCCGTAATGTCATCCGACAGCCAAGGGGAAAACCCCTCTTGAACTGCAGTTATGTCATAAGATAGATTATCGGCGTACGAAATATGTTGTTGTACAATCGATTTAAATCGCGTGTCGTTTGTCCTTGCTCAGTCTTTCTGTGACTTGCTCACTTTAGATGTCGCATTCGCCGAGGTCGCTCAATGTATCTGTGACAGAAGCGGCGTTTGCGCTGGTCAGCGTAGCGTGGGCTCACATGGACTGTCCCGAGGATCGGCATGCTTCGATAGGTTGATTGAGCCACCGCCGGGCCGATCCGCTCAGTCTTGTTGTCGCATTGCTGGTAGCTGGCACGTTCTGTCACAACTGAGCAAGGACATCGTTGTTCAGTCAATAGGTACTCGTAGGTGAACCGCTCGGACCGGCGCAGACCCAGATCACCGAGGCGGATGGTGCCGGCGTCGTCGCGGAACCCCGGCCCGCCGACGTAGGAGATCCCGAACTCGCACCCGTGGATGAGGAACCGGTGCAGGTGCTCACCGGACCAGCCGAACACCGTCTGCAGGACGTCGCGCAGCCCGGCGATGGTGGTGGTGGCCGGCACTTCCAATCGCCGCCAGATCATCGGGCTGATCCCCCGCACCACCACGCGCAGCTGATAGAAGCTCGCGTAGGATTCTCCGTTCTCGAACATGACGCCCATCCTCACGCCACGACAACGCCATCCTGCCTCCCCCGATTTGTTCCGCTCTCCTACCCGGGGCCGGCCGGTTGCCGGTCTGCGCCGACGGCGGCGGCAGCGGCTACCGGGTCCGCGCGTGGAAGATCGAGCTGGCCAAGCTCGCCGCCGAAACCGGGCTGGAGATCACCGTCTGCCACCTGCCGCCGGGCACCAGCAAATGGAACCGGATCGAACACCGGCTGTTCTCCCAGATCCCCATGAACTGGCGCGGCCGACCGCTGCGGACCCACCAGATCATCGTCGACCTCATCGGTAACACGCAGCGTTCCCGCCGTGATGGCTGGTTCGAGGTGATCGCCGGCAAAGCCGTCCCGGCCCGAGGGGCGGGCCAGTTGCTTCGGCTACGTGCAGACCTACGACACCAAGCCCAAGCGCCCGCGAAGCGACTGGACGCGATGACCACGGCCGAGACTGCCGCGGTCCTGACCGAGGAACGCGAGGCCGATATGGCGGTGGGTGCGACCGGATCTGATCCCGTTGGGGCCGCCGCCGGCGAACTGGCGGCGGCGGGTCGACCCATCGAGTCCCTTTCGCTAACCCCGACTCGCGTTGTCGGCTTGGACGCGTGCGTTCGCCGACCGGTTCCCGACCCTGGGCGTCACAGTCGAGATCAGGGTCGAAGATCAGGGTCGAAGGGGTGGAATCCCCGATGCCGCACGCCCGCCTTGCCGTGCACACTATTTGTCAAGCATTGCACGATCCAGGACGACTTCAGGAGATGAAATGACAAAAAGCCTGCGCGAAAGTCCCTGGGACACTGTACGTCTGCGCACCCGGCCTCGGTTCGACCGCCCGGCGGCCCGGGTCGAGTGAGGAGAGATACCCGACGGTGTTGTCGAAAGCTTGCGTAGCCGGCGCGGACGAGCGGTGCTACCGAGACCGCTGTTGCACGCGATGTGACGATGTGGGATAGCGGGCGCGCGTTGGGCCGGGCCCGGTCCTCGCCAGGCAGAAACAAATTTACGAGGTGACCAGACTTGAAGCTGAACGACGGAGTGACCTGGCTCAAGCAGCAAGTCAGCGGCGTTGGCGCGGAGTTCGTCAGGCACGACGGGCGCGTCGATCCGACCGCAGTGGGCCACAGGATCGGGACGTGGCTCGTCGAGGCCAGGGGCTTTGAGACCAGGGTAATCCCAGCCGATCGCACCTGCCTCGTCGAGGCCGAGGCAGTCGTCGGATGGAGGAAGACGATCGGCGCCAACCCCTGTCTGGCGGTGCACGTCAGCACTGCGGCGACCGGTACGGAGGTCGATGTCCGTCCAGGTCGGGTCGGCGATGCTGTCTGGACGGCTTGCGACTTCACTAACTCCTTGATCGCCTGGGACTTCGGCGTTTCGTTCGTCACGCTGAGAAGAGACCTGCTGCAATTCGTTCGCCAGGAGCTGCAGGACCTCGGGGGCATTACGCGTGGGCAGCACGTACTCGACATCGTCGAGGCCACCCGGTCGGAGCAGTCTCTGGGCAGGGATGAGCGCGTGATCGACAACCTCGCCAGTGACGCAACCTTAACGCGTTCTATTAGGGCGACGAAGCGCTGGAGGCAGAGCTACACACTCGAGATCGAGAATTCACGCTCCAGCGGCAGGAGCATCGAACTGAATCTCGCTCATGTTGCGGCATTGAGGTCCAATTTGGAAGAGACGCTGCGCCGGCACTACATGTTGTCGACCGAAGAGGAGCAGACCTTCGAGGAAGAGGTGACGCTCCAAGTACCGGCGCAGACTTCGCTGCGCTTCATCATAGAGTGGAAGCGGATCGTCCAGGAGGGCTACGTGCGCATGCGCGACCCGGTCGGGCGCACGATCCAAATCCCGTTCGCGATGACAGTTGGCGTCACTTTCGACCAGCGCCAGTCCGACTTGCGCTCACCCGATCGACAAGTAACGGTCCCGATACCGGTACACCGCCAACGGATTGATCATGAACAGCTCGGCGTTCGCCGCACGCAACGCCGCGACCAATCGTCCCGTCCCGTTTCTGTCGCAAATGACGAGCCGGTAGGGATGTTAGTAAGAAACGTGCGCTGAGCCGCCAAAATGGTTCGGCGTTGTGGAGGTTCGGATCGATGCAGCGTGCCGTTTCTGATGCGGGACCGTCGTTTCGCGGTGGTCGCTGCTGATCATTCGTCGGATTCTTGGTCGGCCGCGGCGTTGAGCGTGAGGGACTCGCGCAGCCAGGTCAGTTCGTTTGGGTGGTGGACGACGCTGGTCCATTGCCGGATGGCGTCGATGCCGGCGGTGGGGTCGCCTTCGGCTCCTTCGTAGCCGCCGGGGATGGTGGCTGCGATCGAATACGTCGTCGTCGAGAAGTCTGGCGGCGCCGCGGATGCGGGCGACGGTGGGTTCGGTGTGCAGGCTGTGGTCGGGGGTAGAGGTCGTCGATGTCGATGCCGTACTCGCCGATCGGGTCGTGCACGGCGCACCGGCCGGCGGTGAGCACGACCGCGAGCGCGGGTCGTTGCCGCGCGGGAGACTCCACGAAGGCCGCGGTGTGCGCGTAGGTGTCCAGGACTCCTGACATGGCTCAGGAATTCTGACTACTGTCAACTGCACGACGATCTGATGGCGTTCGAGAGCGATGCGACCGTCGCAGACTCGGGTTCCTAGCTTTGCTGCACAGACCGCACAGGGATCCTGCTGCGCAACGCACGGCTCGCCTCGCCCGTCGAGCTCGGCCCTGTGCTGCCCTGACTGCCTGCCCTGACTTGGGAGTTGTCAGGTGGCAGCGCGCCGTAGCGTTCTGACCACCTGACAACTCTGTGGAGTCACACGAGTGCCGGCTCGCGTGACTCGTCCGGGGTGGGTGCGGAAGTTGGCTCGTGAGTGAGGGTCGGCAGCCATTGGAGCCATCGCGGCAGGTACCAGTTGGCTTTGCCCAGCCACACCATCGCGGCGGGGACGAGCAGCACGCGGATCACCGCGGCGTCCAACAGCACCCCGACCGCGAGACCGAAGCCCCATTGCGACAGCTCCGGGATCGCGGAGACCGCGAAGCCTGAGAAGACCGCCACCATGATCAGCGCCGCACCGGTGATCAGGGGACCGGTGCGGGTGACGCCCTCGATCACGGCAGCCTTCGTGTCGCCCGTCGCGTCGTACCGCTCCTTGACCCGGGCGAGCAGGAACACGTGGTAGTCCATCGACAGACCGAACACGAGCGCGAAGATCATCACCGGCATGTACGGCGAGATGCCGTCCAGGTGGGGGAACCCGAACATTGCGGCCCCCCATCCCCACTGGTACGTCGCGACGACGGCCCCGAACGTGGCAAGGGTGCCCAGCAGGTTCAGCGCGATGGCCTTCACCGGGATCACGATCGAGCGGAACATCACCAGCAGGAGAAGGAACGTGACGGTCAGGACGATCGCCACTGCGTACGGTGCGCGGCTGGTGAGCAGCTCGAGCTCGTCTATGGCGTAGGCCCGGGTGCCGCCGACAGCTGCCGTCGCATCGCTCCCGGCCAGGGCCGACGGGATGAGCACGGTCCGCAACCGGTCGATGGCCTCGGTCGACTCGGGGTCGCCGGCGTCGTACAGGTCGTGGGTGTCGATGAAGGCGGTCGTCCCGCGCCAGTCCACCGTGGTGTCGGCGAAGCCGGGATCCGACTCCACCTCGGCCGCGAGGTTGTCCACGGCGTCGGCATCTCCTGCGGCTCCGGTGATCACCACCATCGTGGCGGTGTCCGTCCAGCCGAAGTCCTCGACGAGCACCGCGTTGGCCCGGTGGGCGACGAAGTCCTCCGGCATGTCGTCGGGCCCCGGGTTGGCCAGTTTGATGGTCAACAAGGGCGACGCTGCGATCGCGAGGACCGTGACACCCAGCACGGCAGCCAGTGCAGGACGCGACACAACCCGGGTGGACAGCCGCCGCCACCGCACGGACTCGACGCCTGGATGCGCCATGGGTACGCGCCCCTTGTTGACGCGGTGACCCAGCAGCCGTAGCAGCGCAGGCAGGAGGAACAGCGCCGAGGCCACCGACGTGACCGCGACCAGAATCACCCCGATGCCGATGCCCAGGAACATGTTCAGCGGGACGAGCAGCAGCCCGCCCAGCGACACCACGATGGTGGCACCGGAGAACAGCACGGCCCGGTTGGCCGTGGAGCCGGTCGTGGTGATGGCTTCCGTCGGGCTCGCGCCATGAGCGAGCTCCTCGCGGAAGCGTTGGACACTGAGGAGCGAGTAGTCGATGCCGAGTGCCAGGCCCAGCATCGCGATGAAGATTGTTAGCGAGTCGGAGATCGGCACGCCTGCACTGTCCAGGGCACGGGCGACAACCGCGCCGACACCAGTGGCGGTGATGATCGACACGATCGCCACCAGCAGCGGAAGCCCCGCAGCCACGAGCGCGCCGAACACGAAGACCAGGATCACCAGTGCAGCCACCAGACCGAACAGCTCGCCCCTAGCCAGCTCGTCGGCGGCGAGCTCGGTGAACGCGAGCGCCGCGGACTCCGTGCCGAACACGAAGGTCTCGACGTGGTCGTGTTCCAGAGCGTTGACCGCATCCACTGCTGCCTGTACGACGGCCGTGTCCGCCGTGGTCTGGAACTGCACCATCGCCGACGTACCGTTCTGCGCGACCGGTGAGCCAAGCGCTGGGGTGACGACGTCCACGACACCACGGGTGGCGTGCAGGGCAGTCGTGACCTCGGCGATCGCGGTGTCGAATGCCGGGTCGCCGTACTGGTGTGCCGCAGAGGTGACGATCACCGACTCGTCGAAGAGCTCTTGTCCTCCGGCGCTCGCGCGCAGGTCGGCGTCGAGCTCCGCGACGCGGTCCGCCTCGGTGGTGACCAGGTTCTTCTGGGCCGACGTGACGTGTTCTCCGATGGTGCCGGCGCTCATAAAGGCGACGACGAGCAGCGCTGCCCAGACGCTGAGTGTGAGCCAGGGCCGGCGCGCTGACTGCCGGGCAATCCGCCCGGTGATCGGAATGTGCATGGTTCTCTCCTGTTTTCGGCAAGGTCGACCACACATCGGCGCCGGTGGTCTTGCGTTGTAAGGTCCGGGCCTCTCTACCCGGTTGTTCCACGCTCGCGGAGCGCCGGCCCGGGCACATCGGCTTCGAGGCCGGACCCGCCTCTGCCATTGGGAGGAGCGGCGTCTCGTTCTTTCGGTCGGTCCCCGACGCCTCGGCGGTCCCTAGGCTGGGTGTGTGATCACCACCGCCCTGCGCTCGCTCTGGGCCGAGCCCCGCGCCGCGGACACGCCCGATCGGGTGTGGCGCGACTGGGTGCTGGTCGGCGTGGTGATGGTGACGGCGCTGCTCGAAGGAGCCCTCCGAGAGGACGTCACCTGGCGGCCGGTCGTGACGATCGTGGCGGTCGGACTTGCGCCGGTGCTGCTGTGGCGGCGTACCCACCCGTTGGTCTGCGTCGTGGTGGGCTTCGGCACCGGCATGGCGTTGGGACTGGCGAGTCTGCTGGGCGGGGTCCCGGGCGTGGGCCTGAACACGATGAGCTACATCCTGGTGCTCGTCTACGCGCTGGTCCGCTGGGGCTCAGGGCCCCAGATCGTGATCGGGCTGGCGGTGGTGGCGGTCGCTGCGGTGTTCGCCATAGCGACCGACTACACCGGGCTGGCCGAGCTCTTCGGCGGGTTCGCCGTCCTGGCGGCGGCGGCGGCGAGCGGAGCGGCGTTCCGCTACCGCGCCGAGAGTTGGCGCCGGGCGTTGGACCAGGTCCGCAGCCACGAGCGGGTCGGCCTCGCGCGCGAGCTGCACGACTCGGTCGCCCACCACGTCTCGGCGATCGCTGTGCAAGCGCAGGCTGGCCGGACGATGGCCGGGAAGCGACCTGAAGCGGCGCTCGAGGCGCTTTCGGTCATCGAAGGGGAAGCGTCGCGGACACTGGCGGAGATGCGGGCGATGGTCCGGGTGCTGCGCGATGGAGCACCGGCGGAGTACGCTCCCCAACCCGGCGTCGCCGACCTGGTGTCCCTCGCCCGCCGCGACCCGGTCCCCGTCGTCGACGTGGAGTTGGCAGGTGATCTGGCCGGACTTCGGCCCCAGGTCGACGCAGCCGTGTACCGGCTGGCGCAGGAGGCGCTGACCAACGCGCTGCGGCACGCCCGAAACGCCTCGCGTGTGGAGATCAGGGTCGTCGAGGGCGCAGGAAGTCTGCGGCTCCGCGTGACCGACGACGGCCAGATCGACCCGGCGCGGCCAGCGACCCACGGCTTCGGGCTGCTGGGGATGACCGAGCGCGTGCAGCTGCTCGGCGGCACGCTGCGCGCCGGGCCGACGCCCGAGGGCGGGTGGGCGGTCGACGCCGACCTGCCGACGGAGATACCCCGATGACGGTGCGCGTGCTGGTGGCCGACGACCAAGATCTGGTGCGCACCGGCCTGTCGATGATCCTTGACGCCCAGCCCGACATCGAGGTCGTCGGCCAAGCCGCCGACGGCAAGGCCGCCGTCGAGCTGGCGCATCGGCTCCGCCCCGACGTGTGCCTGGTCGACATTCGGATGCCCGGGCTGGACGGCATCGAGGTGACCGAGCTCCTCGCAGGGCGGGACGTCCCGGACCCGATCGCGGTGGTGGTGATCACGACGTTCGACCTGGACGAGTACGTCCACGGCGCGCTTCGGGCCGGCGCCCGAGGATTTCTGCTCAAGGATGCCGGGCCAGAGCTGCTCGTGCAGGCCGTCCATGCCGCCGCCGTCGGCGATGCCCTGATCGCGCCGAACATCACCCGGCGGCTGCTAGCGACCCTCGCCGCGGGGGCCTCATCGAAACGCCGTACCCAACCGATCGAGCCGCTCACCCAACGCGAGGAGGAGGTGCTGAAACTGGTCGCTATTCGGCCGCACGAACGCCGAGATCGCCGCCGAGCTATTCATCGGCTTGACGACCGCCAAGACCCACGTCGCGAGCCTGCTGACCAAGATCGGCGCCCGGAACAGGGTCGAGATCGCGATGTGGGCCTACGACACCGGCCGGGTGGGGCACTGAACCGAACCTGACGTACATGCACGACGACTGGTTCCCGGCCGGGGGGCTGCAACCGGGCGCATGGTGGTGGAGGAGCAGCTTGATGACAGCATGGCCGTCCATGTGCGCCTCGACGGCGGGGTCACCTGGCAGCGGACCCCGGCAAAAGACGAGGACGCCGTCGCCGGCGTTCTGCGACAACTGGCCGGCGTCGAGTCGACGGGAGGGAACGCGGGATGAAGATTCGGCACACGCTGCTGCTTGGGTCAGGCCACGAGCCAGGGGATCGTCCCGCCGCGATCTTCAGACGGGTCCCTTCGACGTCGAGGATCCCTCATCGCACAAGAACGCCACCCAAGGCGGCATAGCGGAATTCCAGCGCTCCGGTAGAGCACCCGAGTGGCCAGGTGCGGAGCGCGCCCTGGCAGAATGCACGCTCCCTTGTGAAACTTGGCCGGCGAGAGCATCTCGTTGCTGAGTGCATTCAGGGTGGGGCCGCCATGGGCCACCTGTCCAAGTGCGCGTGGTGCCGCAAGCGGAACCCCCACCGCACACCCCGCCGCGATCGGACGACGGTAGGATTCCGCAGCTCACGCCTGACCAGCGGATTCCCGTAAGACCCGCCCGCAAAAATGCCCGTTGAACGGGGTCAAACGCTACACTCATGTGATGTCCGAACTGCTTGTTGGTTACTGCCGCTGCAGACCGATTCACAGGACCTCACCGCGCAGATCGACACCCTGACTCGCCTGGGAGTCGTGCCCGGCGTATCTATGTCGATCATGGGCTTACCGGCACCAATCGTGACCGTCCCGGGCTGCGTGAGGCACTGGCGGCTGTACGCGAAGGCGACATGCTGGTCGTGAGCAAACTCGATCGCCTGGCCCGCTCCGTGCCCGATGCTCGCGCGATCGCCGATGAACTCACCGGTCGGAAGGTCAAGCTCAACATCGGTGGATCTGTCTACGACCCCACCGATCCGATCGGACGGCTGCTGTTCACCACGCTGTCGATGATCGCCGAGTTCGAGGCCGACCTGGCCCGGGCTCGGACCCGGGAGGGCATGCCCATAGCGAAAGCCAAAGGCAGGCTTCGCGGCAAGAAACCCAAACTCAGCCCGCACCAGGAAGCCCACCTGGTCGAGCTGCACCGCGAAGGCCGGCACACCACAAGCGAACTCGCCGAGCTGTTCAACGTCGCCCGCTCTACGGTCTACCGCGCCATCCGCCGCGCCGAAAGCGCACAACGCCCATCGATCGGACCCTGAGTGTCAGATCCGGGACGCACGGTCGCGACCGTCGACGGCGAGCGGGTGACCCTCGGCGCCGCGGGACAGCGGGCCGTGCTCGCCCGCCCGGTCGCGGCGGGGCGGCGCGTCGTCAGCACCGACCGACTCGTCCACCGCTGCCGCATGTTCCGGAACCACTGCGGGGACGCTCGGTGCTGCACGTGCGCTATAGCGACTCCGCGACAACGGCACCGACCTGCTCGCTCCCGTTCGCGACGCCGCGCCAGCCGATCATGGACATCGTCGGCGAAATGCCCTACGCCGCACTGCGTATGATCCTCGCGGACCCGACCGTTCCGAACGCCGTCGCCGGGCGGGACGCGAGGGACTGCCGAGCGAGCGGGTGCGCGCAGCCTACTCACCCACCGACCACGACAGGCTGTGGGCGGTGCGGCGTCGTCTCGACCCGAGCGGCGTGTTCGCGTCGGCGGCGCTGGACCTGACGCGTCAGTTCACGTCGAGCAGGTCGATCACAAACACCAGTGTCTTGCCGGAGAGCCGGTGACCGGCGCCCTCGGCGCCGTATGCGAGTTCGGGCGGGATAGTGAGCTGACGGCGGCCGCCGACCTTCATGCCGGGGATGCCGTCCTGCCAGCCCTGGATGAGGCCGCGCAGCGGGAACTGGATCGATTCGCCGCGGTTCCACGACGAGTCGAACTCCTCCCCGGACTCGAAGTCGACGCCGAGGTAGTGGACGTCGACGGTCGCGCCGGGGACCGCCTCGACGCCGTCACCCTCGACCAGGTCGACGATGACGAGCTCGGTGGGTGCGGGACCTTCCTGGAACTCGACCTCGGGCTTGGTCATCGGGTGATCCTCCTCGATCGTCAGCGGCTCGACAGCGACTTGTAGTCGCGTTCACCGTAGCCGGTGTAGATCTGCCGGGGGCGACCGATGCGGCCCGGCTCCTCGTGCATCTCGCGCCAGTGCGCGATCCAGCCGGGGAGCCGGCCCATCGCGAACAGCACGGTGAACATGCGGGTCGGGAAGCCCATGGCACGGTAGATGACGCCGGTGTAGAAGTCGACGTTCGGGTACAGCCGTCGCTCCACGAAGTAATCGTCGGTGAGGGCGGCCTCTTCGAGGGTCTTCGCGATCTCGAGCAGTTCGTCGTCGCCGCCGAGCTTGGACAGGATCGTGTCGGCGGTCTTCTTCACGATCGCGGCGCGCGGATCGTAGTTGCGGTAGACGCGATGGCCGAAGCCCATCAGCTTCACACCGGAGTCCTTGTTCTTCACCCGGCGGACGAAGTCCTTCGCGTCGCCGTCGGCGGCCTTGATCCCGTCCAGCATCTCGAGCACGGCCTGGTTCGCGCCACCGTGCAGTGGACCCCACAGCGCGTTGATGCCGCCGGAGATGGAGGTGAACAGGTTGGCCTCCGACGAGCCGACCAGGCGCACCGTCGACGTCGAGCAGTTCTGTTCGTGGTCGGCGTGCAGGATCAACAGCATGTCGAGGGCGTTGGCGATCTCAGGATCGACATCGTAGGGCTCGGCCGGGAAACCGAACGTCATCCGCAGGAAGTTCTCCACCAGGTTCAGCGAGTTGTCGGGGTAGAGGAACGGCTGCCCGACCGACTTCTTGTAGGCGTAGGCGGCAATGGTCGGCAGCTTCGCGAGCAGGCGGATCGTGGACAGCTCGACCTGGTCGGCGTCCTTGGGATCCAGCGAGTCCTGGTAGTAGGCCGACAGCGCGTTGACGGCGCTCGAGAGCACCGGCATGGGGTGCGCGTTGCGGGGGAAACCGTCGAAGAAGCGCTTGAGGTCCTCGTGCAGCAACGTGTGCCGGCGGATCTTGTCGGTGAACACGTCCAACTCGGTCGCGGTCGGCAACTCGCCGTAGATCAGCAGGTAGCTGACCTCGAGGAACGTCGAGTTCTCGGCAAGCTGCTCGATCGGATAGCCGCGGTAGCGCAGGATGCCCTTGTCACCGTCGATGTAGGTGATCGCCGACTTGGTGGACGACGTGTTGACGAACCCCGGATCGAACGTGGTGTACCCGGTGGACGCGAGCAGTTTGCCGAGCTCGAGGCCGTCGTTGCCCTCCGTCGCCTTCGCGATCGAGAGTTCGAACTCACCGCCGGGGTAGGTGAGCGTGGGGTTGGTGTTCTCAGCGGGCACGGGTAAATCCCTCTCAGGTTCGGACCGTGGTCACGCGCGCGTTCGGCACACGTGCAGTCGTGGTAAACGCTAGTCGCTGGCCGCCTCGCGTGCCCAGGGAGGGTCTGCTCCTTGCCGCGAAACGGTGATCGCAGCGGCGCGGACGGCGAATCGCAACGCGGCCTCCCAGTCCCCCGATCCCCACCCGCGGACCGTCGCCGAGTCGAGGGCCTCACGGCGGTCGAGCCAATGCAACGTCGCACCGTGCACGGTGTCTCCGGCCCCGATGGTGTCGGCGACGACGGTCGGCGGCGCCGCCACATCGCAGCGGAAGTCGCGGGTGATCACCGACAGCCCGTCACCGCCGCGGGTCAGCAGCACCGCGCCGACTCCGGCCTCGAGCCAGTGCGCCAACTCGGTGCCGCCGGGGCCGGCGGAGAGCCAGTCGGCGTCGTCCTCGGACACTTTGAGCACGTCGACCGACGGCAGCCAGCCCGCGAACCGGGCGCGGTAGCCGGTCGGGTCGGTGATCGCCAATGGCCGGATGTTCGGGTCGAGCATGGTGAGCCGGCCGTCGGCGTGGGCGCGGTGCAGCAGTGCCTCGTACACCGACGCGCCCGGCTCGTAGAGCAGCGACAACGTGCCGAACGAGAGCGCCCGCACGCTGTCCGGCAACACACCCGGGTCGGCGACGAGCCGGTCGGCGGTGCCCTCGGCGTAGAAGCCGTAGGTCGCCGCGCCCGCCGAATCCAGGGTCGTCACCGCCAGCGTCGTGTGCTCCGGGCCCCGCTGCAGCAAGGCGAGGTCGACGCCGGACTCGACGAGCCGCTGTGCCAGCCGCACCCCGAATCCGTCCGTCGAGATCCGGGACAGCAACCCCACCGCCGACCCGAGCCGCCCCAGCGCGATCGCCACGTTGAACGGCCCACCACCCAGCGCCGCCGCGAACAGCGACCCCGGCGGCGCACCCGCCGACCGCACCGGCACCAGGTCGACGAGCGCCTCTCCGCACACCAGCACCCGCACACTCATGCCGCGTACATCCCCCACCGCATCGACCTTTCCTCGCCCGGCTCGAGCACGATCACGTCGATTCGCGAGTTGACCGCGTCCGGCGGGCAGGTCATCGGCTCGACCGCCAGCGCCCGGCCCCGGCCCGGGTAGGCCTGATCGTGTGACGGATCCGCGGTGAACACCTGCAACCAGCGGAACGCCGGCTCGGTCCACAGCACGGTTCTAGTGTCGTCGGGCGCCCGCAGCGCCGCACGGACCAGCCCGTCCGCGTCGGGCACCAGCGCGCTGAACGGGGTATCGAGCCATACGCCCTGCAGCTTGCGTGCGGTGAGGAAGTCGAACTCGGTGCCGACCACCGGCTGCGATGTCCCGGTCGGCAGATTGCGTTCGCGTTCCAGCGGCAGGTACGCGGTGGCAGGCAGTTCGAGTCGGCACTCGTCGAGCGGGACGTCGCCGACCCGGACATAGCTGTGCATCCCGAGCCCGTACGGCGCGTGGGTGCTGCCCGTGTTGGTCACGGTATGGGTGACGGAGAGCCCGTCCTCCCCGACCTCGTGGGTGACTCTCAACCGCAGCGGGTACGGCCAGCCCCGGTGCAGCCCGACGTCGATCGACTGGGTCACCGCCGCGCGTTCGTGGCTCTCGAGGTGCCATTCGCGTTTGCGCACCAGCCCGTGGCTGGCATTGTTGAACTTCGGTTCGGTGATCTCGAGTTGGTGCTCGATGCCGTCGAAGTCGAAACGGCCGTCGCGGATCCGGTTGGGCCACGGGGCCAGCACGACGCCCGCGGCCAGCGGTGGGGTCGACCCCGCCGGCCAGGTCTCGGTCAGTGCCACCGCCGTTCCATCGCGGTCGAACTCGCACATCCGCAGTGCGGCGCCGGTCGGCACGACTTCGGCGCGGTAACCACCAGCTTCGATGCGGAAGGTCGTGACCATGCAGCCCAGTCTGGCACGCCCTACCTGGCCTCCGGAACGTAGCGGTAGCGCACGAACGCCGGCATAGCGACGGCCGAGATGACGACGCCGATCACCACGAGCACGCCGCCGCCCGCCGCGGCGACGGCGGTGCCGAGGCTGGCCGCCGCGACCCCGTGCAGCAGGTCGCCGATCCGCGGGCCGCCCGCGACCACGACGATGAACACGCCCTGCAACCGGCCGCGGAGTTCGTCGGTGGCGACGGTGAGCAGCATCGCCTGGCGCAGCGCGGCGGAGACCATGTCGACGGCGCCGCCGAAGGCGAGGAACCCCAGCGCCACCCACAGCACGGTGCGCGACGCGTCGGGGGACGCGACCCCCACGGCGACGCCGAACCCGACCATCGCCAACCCCCACAGCGTGATGCACACCAGCACCCCGAGGCCCTGGCGGCGCACCCGCGGCAGCCACCCGGAGAACACCCCGCCGAGCACCGCGCCCACCGACATCGCCGCGTACAGCAGGCCGAGCGCGATCCCGCCCTCGGTGGGATCACCGAAGCTCTCCTGCGCGATCTGCGGGAACAGGGCGCGGGGCATGCCGAACACCATCGCGATGATGTCGACGAGGAACGACGCGAGCAGCACCTTCTGCCCCGCGAGGTAGCGGAACCCCTCCGCCACCTCGCGCAGCCCCGCGCGCCGGGTCGGCCCGGTCGGCGGCAGCGCGGGCAGCCGGACCACCGCCCACAGCGTGAACAGCAGCGCGATCGAATCGAGCAGATACAGCGTCGGCAACCCGATCACCGGGATCAGCACACCGGCGAGCACCGGGCCGACGATGGCGCCGAACTGGAACACCGTCATGTTCAGCGAGGTCGCGGCGGCGAGGTCGCGGCCGGGCAGGATGCGCGGCAGGATCGCGCTGCGCGTCGGCTGGTTCACCGCGAAACACGCCTGCTGCACGGCGAGCAGCATCAGCACGAGCCAGACGTTGCGGTTGCCGAGTTCCGCCTGGATCCAGAACGCGATCGAGGTCAGCACCAGTCCCGAACTGGACAGGAACATCAGTCGTCGCCGGTCCATCGCGTCGGCGAGTGCGCCGCCCCACAGCCCGAAGACGATCAGCGGCACCAGGGCGAAGATGCCGGTGAGCCCGACGAATCCGGAACTGCGGGTGATCTCGAAGATCTGCTGCGGCACCGCGACGATGCTGAGCTGACCACCGATGACGGTGACGATCCCGGCCAGCCACAGCCGGCGGAAGTTCGGGTTGCGCAGCGGCCTGGTGTCGGCGAGCAGCCTCACGGTTGCAGCCGCACCGCGGTCCAGGCGCCGTCGCCGCCGGTTGTGAGCCGGATCCGGTTGTGCATCCGGTTCGCCCGACCCTGCCAGAACTCGACGCTGTACGGCGCGAGCAGGAACCCGCCCCAGTGCGGCGGCACCGGAATCCCGGCGTCGCCGAAGCGGGCGACGGCCTCATCGAGCTGATGGTCGAGGTCGGCGCGCGAGGCGATCGGGCGCGACTGCTGCGACGCCCACGCCCCCAGTTGCGAACCGCGCGGTCGGGTTTCCCAATAGCGGAGGGTCTGCTCCGGGCTCACCTTCGACACGTCGCCACGCAGTGTGATCTGGCGTCCGATCAGCGGCCAGGCGAAGGTCGCCGACGCCCGCGGGATTGCGATCACCTGGCGGCCCTTGTCGGATTCGTAGTTGGTGTAGAAGACGATGCCGTCGTCGAACACGCCCTTGCACAACACCGTTCGCGTCGCGGGGTAGCCGTCGCTGCCGATGGTCGCGAGCACCATCGCGTTGGGTTCGACCACGGAGGCGGCCACCGCATCGTGCAGCCAGCGGCGCAGCAGCGGTTCCCAGCCGTCGGCGGCCCAGGTCTCGTCGAGGTCGTGCTCGCCGCGGTAGTCCTTCCGCATCCCCGCCAGATCACCCGCGGGCGTGAATTCGCCGCTCGCGTCGTCGTTCTCCGAGACCACGAGCAAAACGCTACTCCCCGGTACATTCGCGCTAAGGTTTCAGGCATCCGAACGGCTGGTTTTCGACGAGGAGCACCGCGATGACAGGTAGTACCGCTACACCAGGGTCCACCTCGCCGGACATCCCCAAGGACTTCGTCCCCGGCCTCGCCGGCGTACTGGCGTTCACCACCGAGATCGCCGAACCCGACCGCGACGGCGGCGCGCTGCGCTACCGCGGGGTGAACATCGAGGACCTCGTCGCCAAGAACGTCACCTTCGGAGACGTCTGGTCGTTGCTGGTGGACGGCAAGTTCGGCACGGGGCTACCGCCGGCCGAGCCGTTCCCGCTGCCCATCCACACCGGCGACGTCCGCGTCGACGTGCAGGCCGGCCTGGCGATGCTCGCCCCGATCTGGGGTTACCAGCCGCTGTTGGACATCGACGACGTCACCGCCCGCGAACAGTTGGCCCGCGCGTCTGTGATGGCGCTGTCCTACGTCGCGCAGTCCGCGCGCGGCATCTACCAGCCCGCGGTGCCGCAGGCGACCATCGACGAGTGCGAGACCGTGACCGCACGGTTCATGACCCGCTGGAAGGGCGACCCCGACCCGCGCCACATCGAGGCGATCGACAACTACTGGGTCTCCGCCGCCGAGCACGGCATGAACGCCTCCACCTTCACCGCCCGCGTCATCGCCTCCACCGGCGCCGACGTCGCGGCGTCGCTGTCGGGGGCGATCGGCGCGATGTCCGGCCCGTTGCACGGCGGCGCACCGGCGCGCGTGCTGCCAATGATCGAGGAGGTGGAGCGCACCGGCGACGCGACCGGCCTGGTCAAGGGCATTCTCGACCGCAACGAACGGCTGATGGGATTCGGCCACCGCGTGTACCGGGCCGAGGATCCCCGCGCCCGGGTGCTGCGCGCGGCCGCCAAGCGCCTCGCCGCACCCCGCTACGAGGCCGCCGCCGCGCTGGAACAGGCCGCGCTCACCGAACTGCGCGAACGGCGCTCCGACCGCGCGATCGAGACCAACGTCGAGTTCTGGGCCGCGGTGGTGCTCGACTTCGCCGAGGTCCCCGCGCACATGATGCCCGCGATGTTCACCTGCGGCCGCACCGCCGGCTGGTGCGCCCACATCCTCGAACAGAAACGCCTCGGCAAGCTCGTCCGCCCCGCCGCCCTCTACACCGGCCCCGGCCCCCGCAGCCCCCAGAGCGTCGAGGGCTGGAACGCCCTGGCCCACCCGTGACCTGCGGAAACCCGCTCAGGCGCTGACCTCGACGCGGGTGCGGTCGTGACGTGACGCGACGTCGGCCAGGCCGTACTGTCCGCGCAGCGTCGACGCCGTGTACTCGGTGCGGAACAGGCCGCGCTGCTGCAGGATCGGCACGACACGGTCGACGAAGTCGTCGAGCCCACCCGGCAGGTACGGCGGCATGACGTTGAACCCGTCGGCCGCACCTTCGACGAACCACAGTTCGATCTCGTGCGCGACCTGCTCCGGCGTCCCGGCGAAAGTCCGGTGCCCACGACCTCCGCCCAGCAGGCCGATCAGTTCCCGCACCGTCTTCCCGTCCGACGCGAGGTCCTTGACCAGCTGGTACCGGCTCTTGTTGCCCTCGATCTGCTCGATCGGCGGCAGCGGCGGCAGCGGCGCGTCCAGCGAGTATGCGGTGAGGTCGACGCCGACCATGGCCGAGAGCTGACGCAGCGAGTACGCCGGCGAGATCAGGTCGGTGAACGACTGCTCCAACTCGCGGGCCTGCTCCTCCGTGTCGGCGATGAACGGCACGATCCCCGGCAGCACCAGCAACTCGTCGGCGCTGCGGCCCGCCGCCACCACCCGCGCCTTCAGGTCGCGGTAGAACTGCAGACCCTCGTCGAGGGTCCTTTGCGCGGTGAATACCGCCTCGGCGTAGCGGGCGGCGAAATCCTTGCCGCTCTCGGACGACCCCGCCTGCACCAGCAGCGGGCGGCCCTGCGGCGACCGCGGCGAATTCAGCGGACCCCGCACGCGGAAGCGGGGACCGTCGTGGTCGATGCTGTGCACCCGGGCCGGGTCCGCGAAGGTGCCGCTCGTCGCATCCAACTGCACCGAGCCGGGTTCCCAGCTGTCCCACAACGCCAGGGTGACGTCGAGGAACTCGTCGGCGCGTGCGTAGCGCCCCTCGTGCGCTGGGATGGAATCGAGGCCGAAGTTCGCGGCCTCGTCGGCACCGGCGGAGGTGACGATGTTCCACCCGGCCCGGCCCTTGCTGATGTGGTCGAGGGAGGCGAACTTGCGGGCCAGTGTGTAGGGGTCACTGTATGTGGTGGACGCGGTGGCGATCAGCCCTACATGCTCGGTGGCGACAGCGATCGCCGCAAGCAGCGTGACGGGCTCGAAGACCGCCTGAATGTTGTGCTCGACGCGGGGCCCGACGGCGAGGCCGTCGGCGAAGAACACCGAATCCAGCTTGCCGCGTTCGGCGATGCGGCCGAGTTCCTGGAAGTGCCCGACGTCGAGCACACGGTGCGCCGCGGTGCGGGGGTGCCGCCACGCCGCCTCGTGGTGTCCCACGCCCATGAGGAACGCGTTGAGGTGTAGCTGTTTTGACATCGATCTGTCTCCTAAATTGTTGCGCGCCAGCGCGACAGCCGTCGTTCGAACAGGACGAGGATCGCGTTGAGGATCAACCCGAGGATCGCGATCGCGACGATGCCGGCATACATGTTGGGAATCTGGAAATTGAGCTGAGAGGCCGTGATCAGATAGCCGAGCCCCGCCTTCGCGCCGACCATCTCGGCGGCGATGAGCACCAGGATGGACGCCGCCGCCGCCATCCGGATGCCGACGAAGATCGACGGCACGGCCGCGGGCAGCACCACCTTCTGGAACAGCCGCACCGGTGAGAAACCCAGCGAGGACGCGGACTTGATCAACAACGGGTCGACCGTGCGGACCCCGGAGATCGTGTTGAGCAGCACGGGGAACGAGCAGGCGTAGATCACCAGGGCGATCTTCGACTCCTCGCCGATGCCCAGGATCAGCACGAACACCGGCAGCAACGCCAGCGCCGCCGTGTTGCGGAACAGTTCGAGAATCGGGTTGAGGAAGTTCGCCACCGGCTTGTACCAGCCGATCGCCAGCCCGGTCGGGATCGCGATCCCGACCGCGATGGTGAAGCCGATCAGCGCACGGAACACGCTGGCGGACACGTGCTCCCACATGGCGCCGGTGCGCACGAGTTCGACGAACGCGTCGACCACGGTGCTGAACGGCGGGAGGAACACCGGATCGACGAGCCCGACGCGCGGCGCGATCTCCCACAGCGCCAGGAACGCGACAATCGCGGCGGACGCGACCGCGAACCGGCGGACCGCGGCGAAACCCCTGCGCCTGGAATCTACCTCGGTGTGGGCCTGCTCCGGCGCCTCGACGCCGACATCGGGCGTGGGCGGCGCGGTGGCCACGGCGCTAGACACCATAGCGCTAGACATTGGCGGTTTCCCTCTCGATCGCACGGGCACGTTCGACCTCGCCGTGCAGCAGCGTCCAGATCTCGTGCCGGTAGTGGCGGAACTGCTCGCTGGAGCGAACATCCTCGCCGGAGCGGTCGATCGAGATGTCGAGTGTCGTCTTCACCCGGCCCGGGCGCGAGGTCAGCACGGCGACCCGCTGGCCGAGGTAGACCGCCTCGTCGATGCCGTGGGTGATGAACAGAATCGTCTTGCGGGTCTCGCGCCAGATCCGTAACAGCTCGTCCTGCAACGACTCCCGCGTCTGCGCATCCAACGCCGCGAACGGCTCGTCCATCAGCAGCACCTCCGGATCGAACGCGAGGCTGCGCGCGATCGCCACGCGCTGCTTCATGCCACCGGACAACTCGTGCGGATAACGGTCACCGAAGCCCGCCAACCCGACGAGTTCGAGGTAGTCTTCGGCACGTCGGCGCCGCTCGGCTCTGGGCAGGCCCTTGGCCTCGAGCCCGAATTCGATGTTGTGCCGCGCGGTTCGCCACGGCAGCAGCGCATACTGCTGGAAGACGATGCCGCGGTCCAGACCCGGTCCGGTGATCTCCTTGCCGTCGAGCAGGATCCGGCCCGCACTCGGCCGATCCAGGCCACCGAGCAGGTCGAGCAGGGTGGACTTGCCGCAGCCGCTCGGGCCGACCAACACCAGGAACTCGCCCGGCGCGACGTCGATGGTCACATCCTCGATCGCGGTGAAGAGGTCGCGGCTGCCGCGCCGGGCGAATCGCTTTGCCACGTGGTCTATCTGCAGTTTCGGTTGCTCGCTCATTTCGCTAGTGCCTGTCCGTCGGGCCCGGAGTCGGGCGGGAACGTGCCGTTCGCGTACGGGTTGAACTCGTTGGTGTAGAGATCTGCGGCGGTCAACTTGCCCTCCGGCAGTTCGCCGTTGCGCACCAGCCAGTCGATCCACAATTGGATCTCCTTTTCGTCGATCACGCCACCGGGACCGGCGATGCTCGTGCTGCGCCAGTAGCCGACGAGGTCCGTGTTCTCGTTGCGGCCACGCGCGCCGATGATGTCGCGGAACTTGGCGACGACCTCGTCGCGCGGGGTGGTCTGCGCCCACCGGATCGCCCGGGCGGTACCCTGCACGAAGTCGGCGACGGCGTCCTCGTGCTGGGCGATGTAGTCGTTGCGGAACACATAGTTGCCGTAGGTGAAGGCTCCGAACAGCGATTCGTCGGTGAACAGCGGCCGGATCCCGCCGCGCTCGACGGCGGTCTCACGGAACACGCTCGACAGCGTGCCCACGTCGATCTGACCCTGCCGCAGCGCGGTTTCGGTGTTCACCGGCGGCACGACCACGAGTTCCACCTGCTTGATCTCCTCGGCCGTCAGGCCGTGCTGGGAAAGCCATTCCCGCACGACGAACTCGTGATGCGCACCGAGGGTGTTCATCCCGACCTTCTTGCCGATGAGATCGCGGGCAGATCGGATCGGGCTGTCGTCGAGCACGAAGTAGCCGGCGAATGTCTCTGCGTCCGAGCCATAGAGGCCGACCACGGCGGTGATCGGCGCGCCGCCGGCGGCGAGTTTGACGATCGCGCCGTTGAACGCGCCACCGAACTCGGTCTGCCCCGTCGCGGCCGACTGGATGTCCTGCGGCCCGCTGGTGGTGTCGCCGACCCACTGCAGCGTCACGTCGTCGAAGTACCCGAGGTTCTCGGCGAGTTCCGGGTAGATGACCTGCGATGCCGAACCCTGGTAGCGGAGCACGGTCTTGCCGTCGGCGGTGGTCGCCGAGTCCGACGAACCACACGCCGTCGCGACCGAGGCAGCGGCGAGCAAGGCGGAGGCGAGGGCGACGGCACGGGCGAGGCGGCGCCGCGGGGCAGTAGTGGTCGAGAACCGCATGGTTCGGGGGTTTCCTGTCTTGATTTCGGGCACGGGTAATCCGGGTTCCAGGCTCGCGGTGCGGGCCGTCGGGAACAACAGTTCTGTCCCGGGTGATTCGAACTGGATCCGCACGTAGGCTCGAGGCGTGACCTCACCGGCGCTCGCGCAGCGGTTCGAGGAGCACCGCAGCCACCTGCTCGCGGTGGGATACCGGCTGACCGGAAGCGTCGCCGAGGCCGAAGACGCGGTGCAGGAGAGTTGGCTGCGACTCGCCGGCGCGGACGTCGACTCGGTGCGTGACCTGCGGGCGTGGCTGACCACCGTGGTGGGACGGATCTGCCTCGACCTGCTGCGGTCGGCGCAGAAGCGGCGCGAGAGCTACGTCGGGCAGTGGCTGCCGGAACCGGTCGTGACGCCACTGGGCGGCGAACCCGACCCGCTCGATGCCCTGGTCCGCGACGAGGACGCGCGACTGGCGGCGATGATCGTGCTGGAGCACCTGTCCCCGCCGCAGCGGGTGGCGTTCGTGCTGCACGACGGGTTCGGGGTCCCGTTCGACGAGATCGCCGATGCGCTCGACGTGACCGTGCCGGCGGCGCGCCAACTCGCCTCACGTGCACGCCGGGAGGCGGCGAAGGCGCCGCGTCCGGTCTCGGCGGCGGAGCACAGCGAGGCGGCTGGGCGGGTGCTCGCCGCGTTCGCCGCCGCCGACATCGACGCCGTCATCGCCGCCCTGCACCCGGACGCGGTGACGGTCGGCGACGCCGGCGGCACCACACGCACGGCGCTGCGGCCAGTGATCGGCGCCGACAAGGTCGCGCGGTTCTTCTTCGGGCTCGCGAAGCGCTACGGGTTCGACCAGGTCGAGCGCTACGTGCCGGTCCTCGTCAACGGCCGGCTCGGGATGTATCTGGCGGGGTCGGCGGGCGACGACGAGCACGCCGCATACGCATCGCGGGTCACGGGGTTCGTCGTCGAGGACGGAAAAGTTGTTGGCGCCTACGATTTCGCGAACCCGGCGAAGTTCGCGGGAGTGCACGTCGACGGGAGAGTGCCGTGACCGCACCGCTGCCCCCGAGCGTGCCACTGCCGTGGTGGCGGCTCTTGCGGGAGATCCGCAACTACCACACGGCGCCGGAGCTGTTCCACGACCTCGCCGGACCTGTCGCGCGGGTACAGCTCGGCCCGGCGTCGCTGGTCCCCGCGGTGATCGTCACGACCTCGCCACAGGGTGCGCACGACGTGCTGACCGCCGCTCCGGCCGCTGTCGACAAGCAGACGGGGATCGTGCTCCAGTTGCGGAAGGTCGTCGGCGACTTCCTCTTCGACCTGCCGCACGACGAATGGCTGCCGCGTCGCAAGGCGCTGCAGCCGCTGTTCACCAAGGAACACATCAAGTGCTACGCCGGCCACATGGCAGACGCGGCGGACGCCGCGATCGCCGAATGGGACGATTCCACCGTCGACCTCGACGCCGCGATGCGCCGGCTCACCCTGACCGTCCTCGGACGCTCGGTGCTCGGCATGGACCTCGGTGATCGCGCCGACCAGATCGGTGCGGCACTGCTCTGCGTCGCGCGCTACTCCGCCGACCGCGGGATGCGGCCGGTCCGCGCACCGAGGTGGCTGCCGACTCCGGCACGGCGACGGGTCCGACGGGCCGTCGAGCTACGACACAGCCTGACCGACGAGGCAATTACCGCCTGCCGCGCCGACCCCGAGCACAAGGCGCCGCTCGTGCGCCAACTGTTGGCCACCGTCGACCCCGACACCGGCGCACCGCTGACACCGAAAGCGGTGGGCGCGGAACTCGGCCAGTTCCTGCTCGCCGGCCACGACACCACCTCGACCACACTGACCTATGCGCTGTGGCAACTCGGCCGCCACCCCGACCTGCAGGATCGCGTCGCCGCCGAGGTCCGCGCGCGCGGCGATCGCCCCCTCGGCGTCGACGACGTCGCCCATCTCGGGTTCACGGTGCAGGTGCTGCACGAGGCGCTTCGGCTGTGCCCGCCCGGCGCGGCTGTCGGAAGACATGCGCGGGTCGACGTCGTCGTCGACGGGTTCCGGGCGCCGGCAGGTTCACTGATCATCGTCGGGATTCGCGCAATTCACCGCGACCCCGCGCTTTGGTCGGACGCGGCGTCGTTCGACCCGGACCGATTCGCGCCGGGACGGCCAAAAACCGACCGCTGGCAGTTCCTGCCCTTCGGCGGTGGCCCCCGCTCGTGCATCGGAGACCACTTCGCGATGCTCGAGGCGACGCTGGGGCTGGCGACGATCGTCCGCGCTGTCGAGATCACCTCGCTCGACGCCGAGTTCCCCCTGGCCGTGCCGTTCACGATGGTCGCCGGCGGGCCGATCCGCGCGCGGGTGCGGGCGCGGCACTCGGCATCGACTCCGCCCACGGCACCCGACAAGCCTCGGTCGAGAATCCCTGATCGGTGATGCCGAGCGCCGCGTTCTGACGGGAGCGCAGGTTCTCCAACGCGATCTGATACGTCAACTCGATCACCCCGGCCCGGCCGAAGCGGCGCTCGAGATCGGCGACCTGCTCGTCGGTGACGTCGATCGGGGTCGACGTCATCGCGTCGGCATACGCAATCGCGGCGCGTTCGTCGGCGTTGTAGTGCGGCGACGTCTCGTAGTCGGCGATATCGCGCAACCGCTCCACGTCCAGCCCGTCGAGCCGCTGGATCATGGTGCCGAAGTCGATGCACCACGAGCAGCCGACCGTCCACGCCGTCCGGTACACCGCGATCTCGCGAATGTTCGCCGGCAGGGTCTTCGACGCGGCCTGCGCGGCCAGTTCCGCGATGCCCTCGGCAACGATGAGCTTGCGATGGTTCGCCAGCACCGCGAACGGTTCCGGAACCTCGCCGAACCGGCGGCGGGCGAACCAGTACATCGCGCGGGTCAGCGGGCCTGCTTGTTCGGGCGTTACGGCGGGAATGCGGGGCATGTCAGAACCTCCTCGGTCGGTTTCATACATAGGACGAGGCGGGGCGGGCGAACGTGACGACCGAACTACGCTGCGGAGTATGACCACCAGCACATCGGCGACGGTGAAGCGGCTGCGACCGTTCGCGTCGACGATCTTCGCGGAGATGACCGACCTCGCGGTGCGGTACGACGCGGCGAACCTCGGCCAGGGCTTCCCCGACGAGGACGGGCCGCCGGCGATGCTGGAGGTCGCCCGTGACGCGATCGCGAGCGGTCTCAACCAGTATCCGCCCGGCCGCGGCATGCCGGCGCTGCGCCACGCGATCGCCCGCGACCGCGCCGCCCGCTACGGCACCGAGTACGACCCGGACCGCGAGGTCCTCGTCACCGTCGGCGCCACCGAGGCGATCAGTGCCGCGATCCTCGGCCTGGTCGAGCCGGGCTCCGAGGTCGTGCTCATCGAGCCGTACTACGACTCCTACGCCGCCGCGGTCGCGCTCGCCGGCGCCACCCGCCGCACCGCGCGCCTGGTGCCCGACGGAGACGGGTTCGCTGTGGACCTCGACAGCGTGCGCGCCGCGATCACCCCGCGCACCCGAATGCTCGTCGTCAACTCGCCGCACAACCCGACCGGCACCGTGTTCGGTCGCACCGAACTGACCGCGATCGCAGAGCTGGCCTGCGCGCACGACCTGCTTGTGCTCACCGACGAGGTCTACGAGCATCTCAGCTTCGACGGCCACGAGCACATCTCGCTGTCGACGCTGCCCGGCATGCGCGAGCGCACCGTCGTTGCGTCGAGCGCGGCGAAGACCTTCAACGTCACCGGCTGGAAGACGGGCTGGGTGTGTGCACCCGCCAACCTGCTGGACGGCGTGCTGGCCGCCAAGCAGTTCATGACCTTCGTCGCGGGCGGGCCGTTCCAGCCGGCGGTCGCGTACGCGCTCGAGCACGAGATGGCCTGGGTCGCGCGGCTGCGCGAGGACCTTCAGCACAAGCGGGACCTGCTGAACCCCGCCCTGCGCGACGCCGGCTTCGACGTGCGCCGCAGCGACGGCACCTACTTCGTGTGCGCCGACATCGCGCCGTTCGGAGAGACCGACGCGCTCGCGTTCTGCCGCGCGCTCCCGGAGCGGATCGGGGTCGCCGCGGTGCCGGTGAGCGTGTTCACCGACCACCCCGAACAGTGGAACACGATGGTGCGCTTCACCTTCTGCAAGAAGCCGGCAACGCTCGAACGTGCCATCGCCCGGTTGCGCGCTGTCACCTGACCAACCCCTCAGGTACACTCGAACTCGTGTTCGACACACTTCAGATCGGCTTGTTCGACACCGATCCCGCCGGCACCCACCTGCTCGACCTCGCTCCGCAGCGCACCACCCTGACCGCGGGCGCGTGGGTGGACACCCAGCCCGCGTGGGTCGTCGGGTCCGACGACCTGTTCACGAACCTGCTCGACGCGGTGCCCTGGCAGCGCGAGCGCCGCCGCATGTACGACCGCGTGGTCGACGTCCCCCGCCTCGTCCGCTTCTACGCCGAGCACGAGCAACTCCCACACGCGCTCCTCGACGCGATGCGCAACCAACTCAGCAACCACTACCGCGGAGAACTCGGCGAGCCCTTCACCACCGCCGGCATGTGCTGCTACCGCGACGGCGCGGACAGCGTCGCCTGGCACGGCGACCGCATCGGGCGCTCCGACACCGAAGACACCATGGTCGCGATCGTCTCCCTCGGCGACTCGCGGCCCCTGCTGCTTCGTCCCCGCGGCGGCGGCCACTCGATCCGCTTCCCCGCCGGCCACGGCGACCTGCTCGTCATGGGCGGGTCCTGCCAGCGCACCTGGGAACACTGCGTGCCGAAGACCGCCCGCGCCACCGGACCGCGGATCAGCATCCAGTTCCGGCCGCACAACGTGCGCTGAGAGCACGCACACACCGCCCAGCCGGACCACGCCGCGCGGGTTTCGTACGCGCCGCGCGCGCTACAACGTGCGCAGGCCGACGGAGCGCGTGCGGCGTGGCGGGGCGGCGCCGCAACTCGGCTACGCCAGCCCCTGCTGCGCGCCCTTGTCGCCGCGCAGCGCCGCCCGCCGCTGAATCCAGAACGCACCGTAGCCGAGCACCCCGAGCGCGAGCCCCATCAGGCAAGTCGGCCGCGCGTCGGGCCAGCGGTCGGTGGCGAACACCACGACCGTCGCCACCAGCCACGCCAGCGTCAGGATGAACACCACCGGCCGCGGGTCGGTGAACCGCCGCGGGATCTGCGGCACGCGGTCGGGGTCGGTCATTCGCTCATCAAACCACTTGGGCCGATCTGCCCTAACGCCGCACCGCCCGTACCGTAATGTTTCGGCTTGTGACCTCGGACCTGCGCGAACTGGCCAGCGACCTGTCCCTGGCACTGGTGCGGATGACCCGGCATCTGCGTGGCCGACGCACGGATTCGCGGGTGTCGCTGACGCAGTTGTCGGCGCTGGCGACGCTGAGCCTCGAGGGGCCCATCACCCCGGGTGCGCTCGCCGCGAAGGAACGCGTGCAGCCGCCGTCGATGACACGGGTGATCGCGTCGCTGGCCGACCTCGGGCTCGTCGAGCGGTCCCCGCACCCCACCGACGGGCGGCAGGTGATCGTCTCGATCGCCGAGTCCGGGCTGACATTGCTCGCCGACGAGCGCAGCGCCCGGGAGGCGTGGATGACCGAACGTCTGTCGACGCTGAACGATGAGCAGTTGCAGGTGCTGCGCGCGGCCGTCGATATCTTCGCGGACATGGTCGCCGAGGACGGCCCCAAGTAGCCCGACGCGTTCGTTAGCTTTGCGTAAGGCACGATGGAGAGTCGTGGGATCACCGGACACCTCGATGTTCCGCGCGCTGCGCACGCGGAACTACCGGCTGTGGGCGTCCGGGCAGATCGTGTCGCTGGTCGGGACCTGGATGCAGCGTGTCGCCCAGGACTGGCTTGTGCTCACGCTGTCGGGCGGCAGCGCGGTGGCGGTGGGGATCGTGATGGCGCTGCAGTTCGGCCCGACGCTGGTGCTGTCGGTGTGGGGCGGGGTGCTCGCGGACCGCTACGACAAGCGCCGCATCCTCGTCGTCACCCAGGTCGCGATGGCGGTTTGCGGGCTGGTGTTGGCGGTGCTCGACCTCGGCCAGCTGGTCGCCCTGTGGCACGTGTACCTGCTCGCGCTCGTGCTGGGCTGCGCGTCGGCGATCGACGCGCCGGTGCGGCAGTCGTTCACGATCGAGATGGTCGGGCCGACGCTGCTGTCGAACGCGATCGGGCTGAACTCGATGACGTTCAACCTCGCCCGCATCGTCGGGCCCGCGATCTCCGGCGTGCTGATCACGCTCGTCGGCACCGGCTGGGTGTTCGCGCTCAACACTGTGTCGTTCGTCTGCGTCATCGCCGCCCTGCTCGCGATGGACGCCAGCCAACTCCATCCAGCCCCGCCGACCCGACGGGCGAAGGGACAGATCCGCGCCGGATTCCGCTACGTCTGGGGCCGGGCGGACCTGCGGGTCCTGCTCGGCACGGTGTTCATGGTGTCGACGTTCGGGCTGAACTTCCCGATCAGCCTGGCCGTGCTCGCCCGCAACACCTTCGAGCGCGGCGCCGACGCGTACGGTCTGCTCACCACGATGCTGGCGGTCGGCACCCTCGCCGGCGCGGCGGTCGCGGCGCGACGGCAGGGACCGGTGCGGATCGGGGTGTTCCTCGGCGCCGCGATCGGCTTCGGTGCCTTCGAGATCGCGACCGGCCTGATGCCGACCTACGCCGCGGTCGCGGTCGCGCTGGTGCCCACCGGTTTCCTCACCCTGCTGTTCACCACCTCCGCGATGAACATCCTGCAGGCCTCGGTCCCGGGCGAGATGCGCGGCCGGGTGATGGGTATCTACATGCTGTGCTTTCTCGGCGGCACCCCGCTTGGCAGCCCGCTGCTGGGCTGGCTCGCCGACGCGACGTCGCCACGCGCGCCGCTGCTCGTGGGCGGCGCGATCGCGCTGGCGTCGGGCGTGGCCAGCGCGCTCTATCTGTGGCGCGCGGGCGGGTTACGTGTGGAACGGGGTGTCGTTGGTGGTGACGATCTGCTTGCCGAGGGGGAACAACGAGACCGGAATCATCTTGAGGTTCGCCCACCCGAACGGAATCCCGATGATCGAGATGAACAGCGGGATGCTGGTGAGGACATGCCCGATCGCGAGCCAGATCCCGAAGAAGATGAACCAGAAGATGTTGCCGATGAGCGAGGGCGCCCCCGCGTCGGGACGGTCGACGACGTTGCGGCCGAACGGCCACAGCACGAAGAATGCAATCCGCGCCGATGCGATGCCCAACGGGATGGTGACGACGAGGAAGAACAGCACGAAGCAGATGAGGGCGGCGGCCAGGTAACCGAGCGCCATCCAGAATCCGCAGAACACGACCCAGATGATGTTCAGCAGGAAGCGCACGATCGACATCCCTCCAGAGTGGCACACCGTTGGCGTGCGGCAGGATGATCTCGTGGCCGTTGTGATCGACGTCGCCGACCCCGACTACCCCCGCCTCGACGACTTCCGCCACCTGAACTCCTCCGACCGCCGCCCCGACCTGCCCGAGGGCAAGGGTCTCGTCATCGCCGAGGGGGTCCTCGTCGCGCAGCGCCTGCTCGCGTCCCGCTTCGAGCCGATCTCGTTCCTCGGCGTCGAACGGCGCCGCCTCGAACTGCTCCACGACCTCGCCGATGTCGACGTGCCGTTCTACCGGACGAGCGCCGAGGTGATGGCGAAGGTCGTGGGGTTCCACCTCAACCGCGGAGTGCTCGCGGCCGCGTGCCGCCCGCCCGCGCTCACTCTCGACGAGGCGCTCGCCGGCGCGTCGACGGTCGCGGTGCTCGAGGGCGTCAACGACCACGAGAACCTCGGCTCGATCTTCCGCAACGCCGCCGGCCTCGGCGCCGACGCGATCCTGTTCGGCGACCGCTGCGCCGACCCGCTGTACCGGCGCGCCGTGCGGGTCTCGATGGGACACGTGCTCCGGGTCCCGTTCGCCCGCGTGCCGGACTGGCCGCGTGGCCTGGACGCGTTGCGCCAGCGCGGGTTCCGGCTCGTGTCGCTGACACCGCACCAGTCGGCGGTGCCGCTGTGGGAGGCGATGGCGGCCGACAAGGTCGCCGTGCTGCTCGGTGCGGAGGGCCCCGGTCTGGCCGAGCACACGATGCGCGCCACCGACGTGCGCGCCCGCATCCCGATGGCGCCGGGAACCGATTCGCTCAACGTCGCGACCGCCGCGGCGATGGCCTTCTACGAACGGGCCGTCCGCCGGTGAACGAGGCACCCACGCCCTGGGCGACCGGCCTGCTGGTAACGGCAATGGTCGCCGCGCTGACGACGGTCGGGGTGTTCGCGTTCGGCGCCGCCCTGCTGCAGGTCAACGTCGTCGTCGCGGTCGCGATCAACCTGATCGCGGTGGTGGGCTCGGCACCGACGGTGTGGCGCTGGCGCGCGACGCCGGTGTGGCGCTGGGTGGTCTACGGACTCGCCGCCGGGGTCACGCTCGCCTGGATCGGGCTGTTCGTCGACGCTCTCTGACGCCCCCGCCAGTGAGAATCGCGATTCGCCGAGCGAGACCAGCGTCGACGACGGGCACCGGTAGGGAACCGGGTTCGCACACCCGGAATCGGTTGATCGCAACGTCGCCGTGCTCGGGCCCGAACCACTGCCGCGCCGCCTCCGCGGCGAACACCTCGGGGTCGAACGGCAGCGACTGCGGGTCGGGGTAGGTGCCCAGCGGGTATTCGATCGGGTGCTGACCCGCCCAGAACCCGCGCTCCCACACCGCGGGCAGGCCGCTGTCCTCGATGATGTGCACCCGCGTCGCGCTGAACGAGCGGCGCACGACGGCCCGTTCCCAGATCGCGCACGCGCCCCATGCTCGAACAGGCCAGACTGCCGCGTAGTAGGTGCGTTCGGCGAGGGTGGGGCGGATCCAGGCGAGCGGGGCGGCGGACGGTCGCGGGAAGACGAACCTGTCCCCGGACACGACCGTCACCCCTGGGTAACACCCGATCCCGACCTCCCCCGGCGCGAGGTCGGCGAGTGTCCCGCTTCCCGCGGCCACGATGTCCTGATCGGGGAACATCCGCCGCGCCAACGCGACGCCCGCGGAATCGTCACAGGCGGGGCCTCTCGCAGTTGCGCCAGCCGGGTCAGACGCGGCGACGTACCAGAGGGTCGCGGTTGTCGGCGTGTTCACAGCCCGGTCAGTGCCCCGAACTGCGCACCCCCAGCAACACCTCGTCCCAGGACGGCATCGCCGGCTTGCCGCGCTTGTCGCGGTTGGTCGCGTGGGTCGGCGCTGGCTTGGGCTCCTCGACCGGTTCCTCCTCCGCCACCGGTTCCTCGGCCTCCGAAGTCGGTTGCTCCGAACCGGTTTCGTCGGCCTCGACCTCCGACGGCTCGTCCGACGGCCCCGCCACCACGGGCGCGAGACCGCGCAACGGCCGACCGAAATCCGGGTCGCAGAGGTCGTGGGCGGGGTCGTCGAGACAGATCACGGTGCCGCCGTGCGCGTCGGGCAGGAACCGCCAGTGCGCCGCGTTGACACTGCGGCCCGCGCTCCACTGCAGCTGGGCGACCCAGTAGCCCTCGTCGTCCTTCCACGCGTCCCACTCGGCCGAATCGATCTCGTGGCCGCGGCCGCGGAACGCCGTGCCGATGACCTCGGCAAGGGTCGCGACCGCCGGCCCGTCCGGACGCACCGGGTGACCCTTCTGCGCGAGTTGGGCGGCGCGGGAACGCTCGAGCATCACCGGGTAGGCGAATGTCTCGACGCGGTGCACGGCCATGCCCGATTCGGCGGCGACCTGTTCGACGGAGGCGCCGTTGCGTATGCGCGCCTGAATGTCTCGGGGGCGGAGGCTGCTTTCCAGCTCTACCTCGATCTGACCTAGGCGTGACATGTCACCCCGGGAGGCGGCACGCAGCTTCTCGTCGGCCGGTATTCGGAACTTCTGCCCGTTCGCGGTGTCGACACAAACGATCTGCTTGCCGTCGGGCGACAAACCGATCACTCGAAGTTCACGCACCTCGACCCCTCCTCCCGCGGCGGGCTGGTGGATCGCCCGTGGCCTGAAGGTAACCCACTCGTGACCTTGGGCGTGGGAGGCGCGCGGGCGCGTCAGCGCAGTTGTGCGACCACCCAGTCGACGCACGCGGTCAACGCGGTGACGTCGTCGGGTTCGATCGCCGGGAACATGCCGATCCGCAGCTGGTTGCGGCCGAGCTTGCGGTACGGCTCGGTGTCGACGATTCCGTTGGCGCGCAGGATCTTCGCAACCTGGGCGGCGTCGACGGTGTCGACGAAGTCGACGGTCCCCACGACCTGCGACCGGTGCGCCGGGTCCGTGACGAACGGGGTCGCGAACTCGCTGGCCTCCGCCCACGCGTAGAGCCGGCCCGACGAGTCGGCGGTCCGCTTGACCGCCCATTCGAGTCCGCCCTTGCCGTTCAGCCAGTCGATCTGGTCGGCGAGCAGCAGCAGCGTCGCGATCGCCGGGGTGTTGTAGGTCTGGTCCTTGCCGCTGTTGTCGATCGCGACCGGCAGCGACAGGAACTCCGGCGTCCAGCGCCCGGAGGACTTGATCTCGTCGACGCGGGCCAGCGCGGCCGGACTCATCAACGCGATCCACAGCCCGCCGTCGGCCGCGAAGCACTTCTGCGGGGCGAAGTAGTAGACGTCAGCCTCGGTGATGTCGACCGGCAGGCCGCCGGCACCCGACGTCGCGTCGATGGCGATCAGCGCCGACCCGGCGGGCCGGTGCACCGGCACCGCGACGCCGGTCGAGGTTTCGTTGTGCGCCCAGCCGATCAGGTCGACCGACGGGTCGGCGACGATCTCCGGTGCGCTGCCCGCTTCGGCGGACACGACGACGGGGTCACCGATGAACGGGTTGCCCTTGGTGACCGCGGCGAACTTCGCGGAAAACTCGCCGTAGGTGAAGTGCTGCGAGCGCTCGCGCACCAGGCCGAACGCGGCGGCGTCCCAGAACGCAGTGGTCCCGCCGTTGCCGAGCACCACCTCGTAGCCGTCGGGCAGCGCGAACAACTCGCGTAGGCCGGCCCGCACACGGGCGACGACGTCCTTCACCGGCTTCTGCCGGTGGCTCGTCCCGAAGACCGACGCGCCCACGTCGACGAGCGACTGCAACTGCTCCGGGCGGACCTTCGACGGCCCGCAGCCGAACCGTCCGTCGGCGGGCTTGAGATCGGCGGGAATGGTCGGCAGGGCGCTGTTCATGGGGCTCAGATTATCGGGTGGACCGGCGTGGGTTGGGGAACAGTGACACCTCGAGTGTTTAGTTATTGTGCGTAAGTGTGTTCGAATAGGTGGGGTACATCGGGCGGACTGGGCCGAGTCGGCGGGGAGTGAGTCGGCTCACCTGCGTATCGCTGGTTTCGGGAGGCGACGTTGCCTTGCGCCGGGGCGGAACGTGTGGGCCGGTTGATCCTGGTCCGTGCTTGCGCGGTGTCGCAAAGCTCTGCACCCGCCGTGGTGTACACGCAAGTGTCCAACCATGACCAGCGCGCCGACCTGGACCGGCAGGTGGCGCAGTTGACCGGGTGGGGGGTCGCGCGGGGCGCGAGGGCGCGAGGGTGGGGCGGTTGGTGACCGGCGTTGGATCCGGGTGGACCGGGACACGCCCCGAGGCTGCGCCGTACTTGTCGGACCCGGATGCGAGGGTGATCATTGTGGAGCATCGCGACCGAGTGGCCCGTGTCGGGGTTGAGCACGTGGAGGCGGTGCTGTCTGTGCGGAGCGTCGGATCGTGGTCGCCGATCCGGGTGCGGCGACCGCGGATGTGGTGCGCGACATGATCGAGGCGCGTACATCGATGTGTGCCCGGTACGGGCGTCCCGGCGTGCGGACTCGGGTGGTGCCGGCGGTTGCCGCGGCCGCACACGATCCGGGTGGGACCCGGTGAGCGCAGCGGGGACCACCGTGCCGGGCGGGTGGGTGCTGCAGGGCTACCGATTCGCGCTCGACCCGACCGAGCAGCAGGCGGCGATGCTGCGTTCGCATTGCGGGGCGCAGCGGCGGGCCTACAACTGGGGACTCGGGTTGATCAAGGCGAACCTGGACCAGCGCGCTGCGGAGCGCTCCTACGGCCGTCCGGGGACGAGCTCACCCCGCCGGCGGAGTGGTCGGGCTATGCGCTGCGGAAGCGCTGGAATGCGGTCAAGGACGAGGTGGCGCCGTGGTGGCGGCAGAACTCGAAGGAGGCCTATGCGTCGGGGTTGGCTAATCTGGCTGCCGCGCTGGGCAACTGGTCGAAGTCCCGCTGCGGTGAGCGTAGGGGTCGCGCGGCGCGGTTCCCGCGGTTCAAGTCGAAGAAGGCACCGTTGTCATGCCGGTTCACTACCGGCGGGTTCGGGCTCGTCGAGGCCGATCGCCGGCACGTGAAGCTGCCGCGGATCGGGGTTGTGCGCACGCACGAGTCGACCCGCAAGCTGGCCCGGCGGGTGGCAGCGGGAACGGCGCGGATCCGGTCGGCCACCGTGAGGTTCTCCCGCGGCCGCTGGTTCGTGTCCTTTTCCGTGGAAGTCCAGCGCCCGGTCCGTGCGCCGCAGCAGCCCGATGCAGTCGTCGGCGTCGACCTGGGCATCACCCACTTGGCGGCGCTCTCGCACCCGGTCCCCGCTGTCTCGGACTCGCGCGGCATGGTCGCCAACCCGAAACACCTCGACCACACCCAACGCAGGTTGCGCCGGATGCAGCGCCAGGCCGCGCGTCGGTGCGGCCCCGACCGGCGAACCCGAACCGAGCCGTCGAAGCGGTGGCGGCGCACCCAGGCCGAGATCGCGCGGCTGCATGCCCGGGTGGCGGACGCGCGCGGTGACGGACTGCACCGGCTCACCGCCGAACTGACCGACCGGTTCGGTGTGATCGTGATCGAGGACCTCAACGTGGCCGGCATGCTGGGCAACCATCGCCTCGCCCGCCGCATCGCCGACGCCGGCTGGGGCGAGCTGCGCCGCCAACTCGACTACAAGACCTCCCGCCGCGGCGGACGACTCGTCGTCGCAGATCGGTGGTATCCCAGCTCCAAAACCTGCAGCAACCCGTCCTGTGGCGCGGTGAAAGCCAAACTGCGTCTGTCCCAACGTGTTTACCATTGCGACCAGTGTGGAAACGTCGTTATCGTGACACAAACGCCGCCCGGAACCTGGCCGCGCTCGCGGCCCAGACCACCGATGGTGGTGCGTCCTCCCCGAGTTGCGGGGCGACGAGAAACGAGCCCGCTGGAAACCCATGTAATCCAGCCCAGCTGGCAGCGGGTACGGCCACGGGAAGACCCACGAGGTCAACGTCGCATGAGCAATCACGCGACTGCCGAGGAGGCGTGCAACTCATGCACACTCGAAGGCAACGGTACGCTCACACCCATGCGCTTCGGGCTGTTCGTTCCCCAGGGTTGGCGACTCGACCTCACCGACATCGAACCCGCACGGCAGTGGGCGGTGATGCGCGACCTGGCGCAGTACGCCGACGCCGGCACCGCGTGGGACTCGCTGTGGGTCTACGACCACTTCCATACGGTGCCGAAGCCGACCCATGAGGCGACACACGAGGCGTGGTCGCTGATGTCGGCGTTCGCGGCGAGCACGCAGCGGATCCGGCTCGGCCAGATGTGCACCGCGATGAGCTACCGCAACCCTGTCTACCTCGCGAAGGTCGCCGCGACCGCCGACATCGTCTCCGGCGGCCGGATCGAAATGGGCATCGGCGGCGGTTGGTACGAGAACGAGTGGCGCGCCTACGGCTACGGCTTCCCGTCGGCCGGGGAGCGACTGCGCCGACTCGACGAGGGCGTGCAGATCTTCCGGCAGGCCTGGACCAGCGGCGACGTGTCCCTCGACGGGCGCTGCTACCAGGTGGACCGAGCGATCGTTTCGCCACTCCCGTTGCAGGAGGGCGGAATTCCGCTGTGGATCGCCGGCGGCGGCGAGAAGGTGACGCTGCGGATCGCGGCGAAGTACGCGAACTACACCAACTTCGACGGCACTCCGCAGGGTTTCGCGCACAAGTCGGAGGTGTTGCGCGAGCACTGCGCCGACGTCGGCACCGACTTCGAGAAGATCGTGCGCTCCGCCAACTACAACGTCGCGATCGGCGCGACCGAGGCCGACGTCGCCGACCGCCTCGAGTGGACGAGATCGCACCTGGCCGCGACCGTCGGCGAGGAGCGCGCCGAGTCGTCGATGGACGCGTTCCGCGGGTTGCCGGGTGTCGGCACGCCCGAGCAGATCGTCGAGAACCTCACGGCGCTGCGGGATCTCGGGCTGGACTACGCGATCTGCTACTTCCCCGAAGCCGCCTACGACCGTTCGGGCATCGAACTGTTCGAGCGCGAAGTGATTCCAGCCCTGCGGTGACCTCATGCTGATCGAGGGCCTCGACGACGGCACGGTCTGGCTGTCCCCGCCGGTCCCCCGCGACATCGACGACCTCGCCCGGATCTGCCAGCACTCCTCGCTCGCCGACTGGACCCCCCTGCCGGTCCCCTACACCCGACTCGACGCGGAGCGGTTCGTGGAACAGACCGTCCCGCAGGGGTGGGCGAACCGCACGCCGACCTGGGCCATCCGCACCGCGCCGGACGGCCCGGTTGCGGGCAGCATCGGCCTCCTCGGACGCGAGGAACCCTTCGCCGAGATCGGCTACTGGCTGGCGCCGCGCTACCGGTCCCGCGGGCTCGCGACGACGGCGATGAACCTGGTGTGCCAATTCGGTTTCCGCACCGACACCCTCGCATTGCACCGCATCGAATGGCGTGCATTCGTCGGCAACCACGCCTCCGCCCGGGTCGCGCGCCGCGCGGGGTTCCGGTTCGAGGGCACGCTGCGAGGTTCGGCGATGCACCGCGGCACGATGCGCGACTGCTGGGTCGCCGGTCGGCTGCGTGACGACCCACCCGGACCCGCCCCGGACTGGCCGGACGGGGTAGGCGCCGAATGCGGGCGGGAGTAGCGGCGTGGACTTCGACGACGTGCGCGACGAGCTGTACGGCCTCGACCCGGCTGAGTTCGTCGCCGCCCGGACCGCGCAGGTCGCCGCGGCCCGCGCCACCGGCGACAAAGCACTCGCCGGCCGGATCGGCAAGCTGCGCAAACCGACCGTCAGCGCCTGGGTGGTGAACCTGCTTGGCCGGGAGGCCCCGGACGAGGTCGGTGCGCTGCTCGACCTCGGCGCCGCGCTACAGGATGCGCAGCGTCACCTGTCGGGTGCGGATCTGCGCGCACTGTCGGGCCAGCGGCAGAAGGCGGTGAGCGCGCTGGCCCGGCGGGCGGGCACGCTCGCGGCAGACCGGGGCCGGCCCGTCGACGAGAACCTGCTGCGCGAGGTCGGGCAGACACTGAACGCGGCGCTCGCCGACCCCGCGGTCGCGGCGCAGGTGCGCTCCGGCACCACCGTGACCGCGCAGACCTACGACGGATTCGGCCCGAGCGGGCTCGCGGCCGTCCCCGACGCCGCCGCGGCCGAACCGGAACCCGAGCCCGTGCCGCCGCCGAAGCCGCGCCGCCCCAGCCGCGCCGACAAACTCGCCGCCGCCCGGACCGAACTCGACGCCGCGACGGCCGCGGTCACGACCGCGCAGGAGTCGGTCGAGGAGGCACGCGTCGAGGTGGCCCGCGCCCGTGAGGACATCGAGGAGATCGACGCCAGGATCGCGGAGTTGCGGGACCGACTCGACGCCGCCGAGGAGCAGCGTCAGTTCGCCCGCACCACGGAACGCGCCACCGCCGACGGTGCCCGCCGCGCCGAGCGCGATCTCGAACACGCCGAACGCCGCGCCGAGAAGGCCCAGGCCACCGTCGACGACCTGCAGGACTGAGCCTGCAACGTCAGCTGTGCGAGTCGGTCAGGGCGACCGACGCACCACACGATGATTGGGGCGCCCACCCCGATGATTGGGTTCGCCCGGAGCCGAGGCTAGAGGTGGGCAAACTGCGCACAACTGGTTACGAGACCAGCACTGGTGCGTTATGAACTTCGTCGGCTCATGGGTCGGTTACGAAGCTGTGAATATCGCTCTTGCGCCTGCTCGTTCGCCTCCGTGCCTGCGGGATACAGATGCGAGACAAGCCTCTTGAATGGAGGCTGTCAGCATCATCGATTACCCGCACAAATCTGCCTCCGAGAGTGTTGCCCTAGCTCCTCGGCCGGCGCTCCTCGCAAGGGATCGGTTGTGGCGAAACTGGCCGACTCAAGGCAGTATGGAAAGGGTTCGGGTCCCCGCGCTCGGAAGGAACCTGCACCTTCCGACGGCTCACGCGACTTCGGTCGAGTGTCCTTTCAGAACGCCGGCTGGACCGTGGCATTGTGTAGTTGCGAGCCACTCCCCGGCATAGGCACATATGGACTTGTACGACTCCTCGTTCAAGCGGCTTCTCCGGATTCGTCACCCTCGTCGACGCTAGCGCTGCCTTCCTCGGGTGCAGTCACCGCCGTGGTAGCCCCGGTCCCGTAACGCCGCTTGTGGGTAGCTCCCCAGAGGATTAGCGCGTCCTCGATGTCGGAGAGCTTTTTGCGCCATTCGTTGCAATGAGCGGAAGAGACGCCCTCGACTTCCACAAGGGGTTGGTCGTCGGTCCCGCTGACCTTGCAGACGGCATTGGCCGCCTCGACCAGTGTTTCGACCGCCCCACCCAAGTCGGCCAGAGCGTTCTGCAACTTTTCTTGCGCGGTCGCTGGCGATGGAACATGGGCCGGTGCCCCGCTTTTGGGCCAGGTGTTACGCAGGTACCGGTCATTGATCTCGCGTTGGGTCGAGCCGTCCTCGCTGGCGAGAACGGCTCCGTCCTCATCGACCGCTCGAATCGACCGGCTGTTGGCGTGATCATCGAGTGCCTGGCCCGACCGAGTCACGACGATCGTCTCGCCTTGCTCGACCGCATCCAATACCGCCGCGAAGTAACGCGACGCTTCCGAAGCGGACATCTCACGCACGAAATCAGATTATCAGAATTCGCTATTTCATTAGACCCCGTGGTCGGCGCCGTTCAGCCCGTCGGGCAGCTGCGCGGGATCGAGCAGAATCCGCTTGGTGCGACTGCGGCGCACCTTCGGCGAGAGCGCGATGTTCTCGACCAACACCGCCCACTCGACCTCGTCGATGGCGGCGACCGCACCCGCGAGCACGTCGGGGTCGCGGGTGCCCCACGCGATCGGCATCGGCGCGACCGACTGCCACAGTGCGCGCGGGCTGTGCGCCGACCGGTCGGCGACGATCAGCACCGA
>DATDBL010000195.1:0-3686 GCA_036524855.1 Aldersonia sp.
CCGCCGGTGTCGACGATCTGCAGGTGCTCGGGCCGGATCCCGAACACGACCTCGCCGCCGGCGGCGGCCAGTTCATCCCGGGGTACGGGGACGAGTTGTTCGCCGAAGGTGACCCCGCCGTCGCCGATCGGGACGGTGTACAGGTTCATCCGCGGGGGAGCCCATGAAACCGGCGACGAAGACGTTGGCCGGGTTCCGGTAGAGTTCGCGCGGCGAGGCGCACTGTTGCAGCACCCCACCCTGCAGAACCGCGACGCGGTCGCCCATGGTCATGGCCTCGACCTGGTCGTGGGTGACGTAGACGGTGGTGGTGGCCAGTCGGCGCTGCAGCTGGGCGATCTGAGTGCGGGTCTGCACGCGGAGTTTCGCGTCGAGGTTGGACAGCGGCTCGTCCATGAGGAACACCTGCGGCTGGCGCACGATGGCGCGGCCCGTCGCGACGCGCTGGCGCTGCCCGCCGGAGAGCGCCTTGGGCTTGCGGTCGAGATATGACGTGAGATCCAGTATTTCGGCGGCGCCCTCGACCCGCTTGCGGATCTCGGTCTTGGCGACCCCGTCGAGCTTGAGCGCGAAGCCCATGTTGTCGGCGACGGACATGTGCGGATAGAGCGCGTAGTTCTGGAAGACCATGGCGATGTCGCGGTCCTTGGGCGCGGTGTGGGTGACGTCGCGACCGCCGATGGTGATGCGACCCCGGTCGACGTCCTCGAGCCCGGCGAGTATCCGCAGCGACGTGGATTTCCCACAGCCGGACGGGCCGACGAGGACGAGGAACTCGCCGTCCTCGATGTGCAGGTCGAGCGCGTCGACGGCGGGGGTGTTGCTTCCGGGATACAGGCGGGTGGCGTGGTCGTAGGTGATGGCGGCCATGAGAATCAGAGTCCTTTCACCGGGGTGACGGCGTGCGGGGCGATTTGCGTGGTGTGGTCGGGTGTGTGTAGCCACGCGGTGGTGTCGGGTGGGATCTCGGTGGTGTCGGTGAGCGGTCCGGTCGCGAGCAGGACGGCTGTGCCGGCGCCGATCGGCACCGGGTCGGGGGACAGGTTGGCGATGCAGCGCAGCGCCGGCCCGCGTTGGAAGGCGAGGACGTCGCGCGGCGCGGGACGCCAGTGGAATTCGTCGCGGCGAAGGTCGGGCAGGGTCCGGCGCAACGGCAGTGCGGCGCGGTAGAGCGCGAGCATCGATGTCGGGTCGTCGGATTGGGCGGTGACGCTCACGGCCGCCCACTCGTGGGGCTGCGGTAGCCACGGCTCGGCGTCGTCGTCGGTGCTGAATCCGAAGGGTGGCCGTTCCCGTTCCACGGCAGCGGACTCGGCAGCCGTCGCGGCCGCGCACGGTACGGCCGGAGCGTTCCCAGGTGGGGTCCTGGAGCATCTCGTCGGGCAGGTCGGTGACCTCGGGCAGGCCGAGTTCGTCGTCCTGATAGACGTAGGCGTTGCCGGGCAGGGCGAGCATGAGCAGCGCGGGCTCTGCGGGTACCGAGGGTGTGGGTGCGCCGACACGAGTCGGCGCCGGTGTCGATGATGGTGGCGCCGAAAGTGTGTCGACGGGCCTATCGCGGCGCACAGCCGCGCAGGTGAGGGTGGTCAGGCGGGGAAGGCCGCGTTGGCACGCCGAAGCTGCGGCCTCGGCCGTCACCTGGGTACCACCGGGTACCCGACTCGAACGGATCCGGCGGCAGCGTCCCTGGGGCGGGCAGCGTCGCGCCGACCGCGGGGCGTCGTGACGGGTCGACGGTCACGATAGGGTGGGGGTGGCGCGCCGGGAAGTCTGGTCGGCAACTTGCATGCACCCGACCGGATCAGGACCGACACCATGCGCATCCCGCTTTCCGCCGTTTCCGGACACCCGCGCCGGCCCCGCCGTCGACGGTCGGACAACCGCGGGGAACCTCGTCGGGGCCGCGGCTCGGGTGACCGGGATGGGGTGGGGTGCCGGTGCCGGAACTGGCTCGACGCCGCGACCATGGGGCGGAGACGGTGATGGGCGCGGCTCGACCGGGTGGGCGGGCGTTGTTCGCGCGGGGGTCGTGGACGGAAGCCTCCCGGATCGCCGAGATCCTGCGCAAGGAAACCGTCGGTGGCGCGTTGCTGCTGGCCGCGGCGGTGCTCGCCTTGGTGTGGGCGAACTCGCGCTGGTCGGGCGGCTATGCGGCGGTGCGGGACTTCACGATCGGGCCCGCCGCCCTGCATCTGGATCTGTCGCTGGGGACTTGGGCGTCGGACGGGTTGTTGGCGGTCTTCTTTTTCGTCGTGGGCCTGGAACTCAAACGCGAGTTCGTCGCCGGGGATCTGCGCGATCCGCGTCGCGCGGTGGTGCCGGTCGCCGCCGCGGTGGGTGGGGTGGTGCTGCCCGCGCTGATCTTCGTGGCGGTGAACCTGGACAGCGGCGGTGATGCGTTGCGCGGTTGGGCGATCCCCACGGCCACCGACATCGCCTTCGCGTTGGCGGTGCTCGCGGTGATCGACACCCATCTGCCCGTGGGGTTGCGGACGTTTCTGCTGACGCTCGCGGTGGTCGACGACCTGATCGCGATCACCATCATCGCCGTGTTCTACACCGAGGACCTGGCTGCGGTGCCGCTGCTGCTCGCGTTGGTTCCGTTGGCGGGATTCACGTTGGCCGTGCAGCGCCGGCTCCGGTCCTGGTGGGTGCTGCTGCCGCTGGCGGTGCTGACGTGGGCGCTGGTACACGCGTCGGGGGTGCATGCCACCGTCGCGGGGGTGCTGCTCGGCTTCGCGGTGCCGGTGCTGCGTCATCGGCGCGCCGGCGGCCCGGCGGCCGGGCCGGGGCTGGCCGAGCACTTCGAGCACCGGATCCGTCCGCTCTCCGCCGGTGTGGCGGTGCCGGTGTTCGCGTTCTTCGCCGCCGGCGTGACCATCGGCGGGCTGCGCGGTTTCACCGATGCCCTGGCCGATCCGGTCGCGCTCGGCATCGTCGTCGGGCTGGTGGCCGGCAAGACGATCGGCGTATTCGCCACCACCTTCGTGCTGGCCCGGTTCACCCGGGCCAGCCTGGACTCGGGCCTGCGTTGGGTGGACGTGTTCGGGCTGGCGATGCTCGCCGGTGTCGGGTTCACCGTGTCGTTGCTGATCGGCGAGCTGGCCTTCGGGGACGGCGGTCCGCGCGAGCAGCACGTCACGATCGGGATTCTCGCCGGGTCCGTGACGGCCGCCGGCCTCGCCGCGATCGTGCTGCGGATCCGCAACCGGGTCTACCGCACGATCGCCGAGCAGGAGTCGATCGACGTCAACCGCGACGGCATCCCCGACGCCTACACCGCCGAGGCCGAGACACCGCCCGATCCGCCGGACGGGTCGGATCCGTAGGGAACCGATAACCGGGGCGGCGGAGGGTCGCGCGATCCGGCCGGTGACTATTGCTAGGAGGCCGCTGAATAATCGGCGTGCCTCCCCGGAATATGCGCCCTGAGCTGGGAGAATTGCTTCATGCAGGGCGTGGAGCGGGGGGATCGGGAACTTCTGGACGCGGAGGCGCTGGTCGGTCATCTGGTCCCGGAGGGCAGCATGTTCGCGTTCCTGGCGGATCATCGCCGAGACGTGTTCGGCGACGAGGACTTCGAGGACCTGTTTCCCTCGGATCTGGGACGGCCCTCGATCCCGGCGTCGGTGATGGCCTCGATCCTGGTGCTGCAGACCCTGCACGATCTGTCGGACCGGGAGACC
>DATDBL010000196.1:0-15866 GCA_036524855.1 Aldersonia sp.
AGGCGCCCCGCAAGGCGGCACTGGAGCTGCTGCTCACCCGGGGTGCGGCCGACCGCTCGCTGGCGATCGCCGCCGCCGACCCGGATGCCTCGATCCGCGCCTGGGCGCGAAAGCATCTCGCCGACCGCGAGATCCAGGGCAGACTCTTCGACTGACGAAGACCCCGCCGTCGCACGGCTTCCCGGGATCACCCAGATCCTGTCCGGGCTCGGGCACCATGCGAATCGTCTCGACCACGGTCAAGAAGTCGCCGGATCGCGGCCGACATCGCCGCCGCACTCGGCCTGTCGACGGACCTCGCCGCCGCTGCGACTCTGCACGAAAATGTCAGCAGTCCTCGTCACCCGAAATGTCAGCAACGCGGAGGGCGCGAGTCAGTGGATGCGGGCGGTGGACACGACGCCGGCGGCGTCGGTTCGGATGGGGTGACATAGCGCGGTAACCAATCACACTTCCATCTGGACTTCCCAGCGGACGCGCGGCCCACCAACGTGACAGTGCCCTGCGGAGTACGCTCGCACGCGTCGGCGTGGCGGTGACGACCGTGGCGGTGACGACGTGGAGGTCGGCGATGGACGTATTGCTCGGAATCGGGACGCGCAAAGGGTTGTTCCTGGCGCGCAGCAAGGACGGTCGGTCGAGCTGGAACGTGAGTGCGCCGCAGTTCGCAGTAGCCGACGTGAAGGCGTTGGCGATCGACACTCGGCGGGAGACGCCGCGCGTGCTCGCGGGAGTGCTGGACAGCCATTTCGGGCCGACGCTGGTGGTCAGCGACGACGTGGGCGAGACGTGGAGCGAGCCGGACGATGCGCCGTTGGCGTTTCCTGAGGACACCGAGGCGGCGTTGCAGGGCGTGTGGCAGATCGCGCCCGCGACAGACGCTGAGCCGGACGTGGTGTACGCGGGCGTCGAACCGTCGGCGTTGTTCCGCTCCGCCGATGGCGGGAGGACGTTCGAGCTGGTCAGGGGCCTGTGGGAACACCCGCACCGTCCGGAGTGGATGCCGGGCGGCGGCGGGTTGGCGTTGCACACGGTCCTTCCGCATCCGAGAGACACACAGCGGATCGCGGTCGGCATGTCCACCGGCGGCGTGTATCAGACCTCCGATGGTGGGGCGTCGTGGAAGCCGACGAACAAGGGCGTCACGGCCGATTTCATGCCGGGCGAGTTGCCGGAGTGGGGCCAGTGCGTGCACAAGGTCGCGTTGGACGCCGAGACGCCGAGCACTATGTATCTGCAGAACCACGGTGGCGTATTCCGCAGCACCGATGACGGCGCGAGCTGGCAGTCGATCGACGGCGGGTTGCCGGCGTCCAACTTCGGCTTTCCGATCGTCGCGCACCCTCGGCGTTCCGGCGTGATCTACACGTTCCCGCTGGTCGCGGACATGGAGCGGTTCCGATTTCCGCCGGACGCCACATGCGCCGTGTACCGCAGCGAGGACGGCGGCGAGACGTGGTCCGCGAAGACCGACGGGCTCCCGCAGGTGCCGTTCTGGGCGGCGGTGATGCGCGATTCCATGTGCGCGGACGACGCCGACCCGGCGGGCATCTACTTCGGCACCCGCAACGGCGAGGTCTATTGCAGCGCCGACGAAGGCGAACACTGGAAGCTCGTGGTCGACAAGCTGCCGGACGTGTTGTGCGTGCGCGCAGCAGTCATCGGATAACGCCATGGCACGCGTGCATTTGCCGTCCATGCTGCGCACGTACGTCGGCGGCGAAAAGGAACTCGACGTCGACGGGGCGACCCTCCGGAACGTATTGGACGCCCTGCGCGAGCGGTCTCCCGCGTTGGAACGCCGGCTTCGCGACGAGAGCGGCAAACTGCGTCGCTACGTCAACTTCTACGTCAACGGCGACGAATGCCGCACACTCGACGGCCTGGACACACCCCTCGGCGCCGGGGCCGAGGTCATGATCCTCCCGTCGGTCGCCGGCGGGTGACTGCGCCGTGTCGAGATCATGGGAGCACGTGGAACTCCATGTGGCTGATGCCGATCTCTACGACGCCCTGAGAACAATGGACCGCGACGCTGCCCCACTTGTTCTATCCACTGTCACTGCGCGTCGCCAGCATCTACCTCTACTCGTAGGAGGCAGAAGTCGCACTCGGATACCCCCACCCGCACCGCAATCCGGCGAACCCCATGCAAGCCGCTGACGAAATCGAATCCGGCATCCTCGAACCCGTGATCGAGCGAGGATCGATCTACGTACCAGCCGACTGAATCGCATCCCGTACTGCAACCGTTTGGCTGGTGTTGCCCTCGACGTCGACTTCAAGCGCCCTGTGAGCCGTTACCTCACCGCGGCCGGACACCAACCGTTCCTGGCAAACGGGAGGTCACCATGGGTGCAATGAGTCCCTGGCATTGGGCGATCGTGCTACTCGTTCTGCTGTTGCTGTTCAGCTCGAAGAAGCTGCCCGACATCGCCCGCGGACTGGGCCGGTCGCTGCGCATCTTCAAGAGCGAGATGAACGAGATGCAAAACGATGGCGGCTACGCCCCACCGGCCGAGGAGTCCCAACAGACGATCACCCAACCGAAACCGATGCCGTCGGCACCCCCTCAGCAGCACACCGACCTGAGATAGGCCCCCCGCCGACAGAATCTCGTACGCCCCCACAGTATCTCGCGGCGCTGGAGCGCGAGGCCGGCTTCGAACTGCTCGAACGTGTCGGCCGCGGAGTCCGGCTCACCGAAGCTACGAAAATTCTCGTCGCTCACACCGAAGTGATCCTGGAACGGATCGACCGCGCCGAGGTCGATCTGGCGGTACTTCCGACGCCGCTCGTTGAAGCTGCCCACGCCATGCGTCGTTGATAATTGTTACGTGATTCGAATGCGCGCGAGATCGGTTGGCACGCAAAGATCGCCACCTCGCAGTTGACTTAGTGCCCGAACCCAGGCCGCGGGGAGGCTGCACGACTGCGGGCGGGCGGCACGTCGCCGTGTGACTGGCGGCTTCGGTGTGGACCCGCGACATCACCAAGGCACATCTCACGGCCCGCCAGATCAAGGCTGGCACGGTCTGGATCAACTGCCACAACGCCTTCGCCACCGCGTTGCCGTTCGGCGGCTACAAACAATCCGGCTGGGGCCGTGAGCTCGGTGCGTCGGCAATCGACGCCTACACCGTGACGTTAGGATGAGCGTCACGCCCGAGAAGGGAGCGTCCGCGTCCGCGGCCACCGGCTGCCAGTCCCAGTCCGCAATGGTCTCCCGACGCACGGAAGATACCGTCTCGCTGGGCAGTTCGTCGTACGAGGTGGTCATCGCGGGGTGTCGGGGTCCGGTGCTGGGGGAAGGGCCACCGCCGCCAGAACGCGCAGTGAATGATGACGCCGGCGGAGAGGAAGTTCAGTGCGCTGACGGTGACCCACAGTTCGACGGGTTCGCGGGTCCAGGTTCGGTCGCGGTGCCGATGGTGTGCAGCGCGATTCCGGTGACGGCGGCGACGACCGCGGTGGTGGCGAGCAGGGCCCAGCGTCGGAGGGCGTCGTGGGTGGCGCGGCGGGCGGGCCATTGCTCGAACAGCAGTCCTGTCACGAGGGTGCCGGTGATGATCACGGCACACAGTTCGCCGATCCGGGTCCCGGGCTGTCCCGCAATGTTGTGCAGGACGATCCAGGTGAGGACCCCACCCGCGAGGGTGGTCGTGTTCGCGACGACGAGGTAGACCGGCGTGGAGCGTAGTTTCGCGACGGGGTGGCCGTCGAGGAGGAAGAACACGACCATCTGCCAGGCGGCGATGCACAGCAGAATCGCCATGAGGTCGAGCGCGTTCACGGCGCCGATCGGGTTGTGCAACCCGAGGCCGGCGCGGGCCGGGGCGGGCACGGTCGGCTCCCAGGTGGCGAGCAGGTAGTAGGCGGCGGTGCCGAGGACCCAGCTCGCGGCGAACGCGCCGATCCCGCCCGCGACCGGACCGAGCCGGTCCAACGGCCACTTCCGACACACGAACGTCAGTTGCAGGAACACCACGAACACGCACGCGGCCAGCGGCGCGGTGAACGGGAACGACACGAGGTGTCCGAGCGCGGCCTCGTCGGGGGCGCCGAACAAGTGCGCGGGGTCGAAGCGGCCGACGACGCCCTGGCCGAGCAGGCACGCCGCCGCGCCGCCGACGATCGTGGCGAGGGTCAGGACCGTGCCCGCGGCGGCGGGATGCCACCGCGCGACGGGCCAGCCGTTCCACCACAATGCCAGCACGCCGAGCACCGGGAGCGCGAAGATCGACCACGCGCCGGTGATTTCGAGCATGCGTTGCGGGCCGGGTGCGAGCATCACCACGGCCCAGTAGGCCACGATGACGAGGGAACCGGCGAGACCGAGCCACGGCTGCGGGAGCCCGGTCCGACCAGACGAGGTGGTGGTGGGGGAGGAGGTGTCGAGTTGGGGTCTGGAGGTGGTCATGGTGCTCCTGTGCGGGCGAGCGGGGGATTCCGGGGCGGGCGAGCGGGGGATTCCGGGGCGGGGATGAGCGCGCTCCCCGCCGCGGGTGGCGGCGGGGAGCGTGCCGGGGTGGGGGTGTCTGCTGTTCAGCCCGTGGCGGAGTGCGCGCCGACCATGAGGGCGGCGAGATCCTCGGGTTCCAGGAACGACGGCGGCGGGGGCGGCCCCCACGCGTAGAGACCCTTCAGGCCCTCGAGCACCTGTGGGGCCCAGAGTTCGTCCTCGGGCACCGTGTCCATGTCGGAGTAGTACTCGGAGAAGTTGCCGGCCGGATCCTTCAGGTACCAGAAGAAGTTCGCGCCCGCATAGTGGCGGCCCAGTCCCCAGATGTGACGTTCGGGGTGGTCTTCCAGCATCGCGTGGGCCCCGCGGCCGACCTCGTCGATGTCGTCGACCTGCCAGCTGGTGTGGTGCATGAAGTTCACCGGCGCCGACATCACCAGCACGTTGTGGTGCTCCACCGAGCAGCGCAGGAAGGCGCCGTGCCCGGCGATGTAGTCGCTGACCCGGAACCCGAGTCCCTCGGTGAAGAATTTCATCGTGGTGTCGAGGTCGGTGCTGCCGAGCACGGCGTGGCCGAGTTTGCGGGGTCGCACCGGGTCGGTGCGGGACAGGAACGGCGCGCGTCCCCACCGGTCGATGCGGCCGGGGCCGTTGTAGGGGGTCGATGCGACCGGTGGGTCGATGACGATCCGCGGCCGCACCACCACCTTGACCACGGTGCCGGTGATCGGTTCGACCGCCCGCACCGAGGCGTCGGGGTCGGTGGCGGTGTGGTGGCCGAGGGCGGTCAGCCGGGAGGCGACGGCGGCGGTGTCGTCGGGGGTGTCGGCGGCGACGGCCAACTCCACGAGTCGCCGCCGCGGGGCGGGAACGATCTCGAGCTGCTCACCGCCGTCGCGGGTGGCGAACACCCCGCCGCCGCGGTGCTCGAGACCGAACTCGCGGTAGTAGGCGATGGTGTCGGCGACGTTGGGGACGCCGACGGTGACCTTGGCCAAACCGTGCAGTGCCATCGTGAATCTCCCTCCTGGTCAGTTGGCGGTGGTCGTGGCGGACACGAAGCTCTGGTGCAGTTCGCCGATGCCCTCGACGGCGCTGTCGAGGCGCTCACCCGGGCGCAGGAACCGTTGCGGCGCGCGGCCGACGCCGACCCCGGCCGGGGTGCCGGTGAAGATCACGTCCCCGGGGTAGAGCGTGGCGGTGTGCGACAGCTCCGAGATCAGCCTGGAGACCGGGAAGATCAGGTCGCTGGTGCGGCCCTTCTGGACCTCTTCGCCGTCGATGCTGCAGGACAGTTCCAGGTCGTCGGGGTTCGCGAACTCGTCCGGAGTGACCAGCCACGGACCCTGCGGGGAGAACCCGGCAAACGACTTGCCCAGCCCGAACTGCGGCGCGGGGCCGCGCAGCTGCGAGACCCGTTCGGAGATGTCCTGACCCACGGTCAAACCGGCGACGTAATCCCACGCCTGCTCGACGCCGACACGGGTGGCTTCGCGTCCGATGACCGCGACCAGTTCCACCTCCCAGTCCACGTTGCCGCCCGCGGGGATCACCACCTCGGTGTCAGGTCCGGAGAAGCTCGACACGTACTTCGTGAACACCGGCGGCAGGTGCGTCGGGGACTCGAACCCGGACTCGCTGGCGTGGGCGTGGTAGTTCAGCCCGATCGCGAACACCTGCCGCGGCGCCGGCGACGGGGCACCGAGGCGGGCACGGTCGATCGCGACGCTGTCGAACCCGGCGAGGTCGTGTTCGGCCACCCAGGCGGCAACTTGGTCCCAGTTCTGGTACACCGCAGCCGGGCTGGGTCCGAACCGGCCGTTCGACGCGGCGGCGAGGTCGATGCCGCGCTCGGCACCGGCGTCACCGATGACCAGGAAGGCACGATCGTCGTAGTTGGCGATACGCATGGAACTTGTTCTCCTACTTGTTGTTGGACGAAAGGGAAAGTCAGGCGGGTACCGCGGCGGAGGTGGTCGGGTGCAGCAGGTCGCGGTAGGCGGTGAGCAGCCCGGGCGCGCCGTCGACGTCGGGGGTGGCGCCGAAGATGTAGTGGTCGGGGCGGATCAGGACCGCGCCGACACCGTGGGTGTCGAACCATTCGGTCCACGCGCCGGACACATCGTGCAGGTCGGCGCCGAGGGTGAACGCGCGTACCTCGGTGGCGTCGAGCACCGCTGCCGGAATCGCAGTGGCGGTGCGCAGCAGCAGGATCGCGCCGCCGCCGGTGATCTCGTCGAGCAGGTCGGTGCGCCCGTCGGCGGTGACCGGGTACTGCGGGGCCAGGGTGCCGCGCAGCGCGTCGACGTCCCCGTCGGCGGCGGTGAGGCCGGGACCCAGTACCGGCAGCGCTGCCACCGGGAGCACCTTGGCGGGGTCCGCGTCGCCGGCGATCATGCGGGCGTCCCGTTCGGCGGCCTGCTGCTCGTCGAGCACGCAGATCACCCGCCCGAGTTCCACCGACATGGTGATGGCGTGCTGCAGGTGTTCGCTGCGTTCGCTGGTGTAGGAGTCGAGCAGCCCGATCCCGGACGCGCCGCGCAGGATCCGGTCCAGTTTCCACGCCAGGTTGGCGGCATCCCGGATCCCCGAACACATGCCCTGACCGGCGAACGGCGGCATCTGGTGGGCGGCGTCGCCGGCGATCGCGAGCCGCCCGTGGTTCCACCGATCGGCCCACCGCGCGGCGAAGGTGTAGACGGCGTGCCGTTCCAGTCGCGTGTTGTCCGGGGTGCGTCCCCACGGCCCCAGCAACTCCCACGCCTTCTCCGTGGTGTTCAGGTCGTCGCGGTCCTCGCCGGGCAGCCGCATGAACTCCCAGCGGCGCCGGCCGGGGCCACCGGAGACGATGGTCGTGGGACGCGCGGGATCGCAGAGCTGCCAGTTCTGCGGGGACCACTCCTGGCGGTCGAGCGGGACGGTGTCCACGATCAGCCAGTCGAAGAAGAAACCCTCGTCGTGCATCGTGACACCCATCCGCTCGCGCACGAAACTGTTGGCGCCGTCGCAGCCGATCACGAACCGCGCACGCAGCTTTCGCTGCTTGTGGACCGCGCTGGTGGCGATCACCTCGACCTCGTCGCCGCGCTCGACGATCGCGACGACCTCGGCGCCGCGGCGCAGGGTGACGTTCGGCATCGCCGCCACCGCGTCGGCCAGCAGCGCCTCCAGTTGCGGTTGGGAGAAGAAGCTCGCGGTCGGCCACCCGTTGGGCCCGGTGCCGGACCAGTCGATGCGCACCAGCGCCTGCCCGGCGGCGTTGCGCCACTCGTAGTGGTCGGTCACCGGCGCGGAGATCGCCTTCACCTGTTCGGTCAGGCCCATCGAACCGAACACGCGGCCGATCTCGTCGTCGAAGTGCACCGCCCGCGGCAGCGGGTAGGGCTCGGGCCAGCGTTCCAGGATGACGACTTCGTGTCCGCGCATCCCCAACATCCGGCCCAGCGCGAGCCCGACCGGGCCGGCGCCGACGATGACGACGTCGTAAAGCTTCTCTGACATGGGACTGTGCACCTCGCTGTGATGGGGAACATGGGGGTCGTCGACTGTGGTGGAACCTATTGAATAGGTTCGATATGATCTATAGTGATGTGACCGGCCTCTCATGTCAAGAGCCCCGGCCGAAACCGATAGGGGAAGCGATGACCGACCTCGAGCAACGCATGCGGGCGACGGTGCCGCTCTCGCGCACCGAACAGACCGCGCTGGCGATCGGCCAACTCGCCGAGGCCTCGGCCGCGGGAGCGAGGCTGGGCACCAAGCGTGAGCTGCAACACCAGTGCGGCGTGGCGATGGCGACGGTCAACGAGGCACTACGGATCCTGCAGTCCCGCGGGATCATCACCGTGCGGTCCGGCCCCGGCGGGGGGATCTTCGCGGCCGCGCAGACCCCGATCGCGCGGCTCGGTCACTCGATCCTGTCCCTGGACGCCGGCGAGACCGATGTCGCCGACGCCGTGCACATCCGCAACGCGCTCGACCCGCTGCTCATCGAGGATGCGCTGCGCCACGCCGCCGCCGTCGACATCGCCCGCATGCGCACCGCCCTCGCCGACATGCACACCGCGATGGACGACGACCTACCCACCGACTTCGCCCGCGCCAACTGGGAACTACACGCCGCGATCGCCCGGGTCAGCCCCAACACCATCCTGAAAACCATCTACCTGAGCCTGCTCGAACTCATCGCATCCCACACCCGGGCCGTGCTGCCCGCCCCCGAACAATCCCTGCCCGACTACATCGCCCAACGCTTCCAGCTCCACACCGACCTCGTCGACGCACTCGACACCCGCGACCGCCACCGGGCACTCCAACTCATCCACCAACACAACACCGAGTCGTAGACACCGCCGGGCGCCGACCACAGGGCGGCGGCAGGTTGCCGCAGTTGTCGAGCCGCCCTCGAATGTTCCGACGGCCTCCTCATGACGGGGCTGCGACACACGGGTCGACCTCGACGACCCCGCCACATGCCAGCGTCATGTCGGTCGTGCAGAGACGACCGGCCAGCGGTGGAACAGGGCAACGTGCGTGACCCAGAGCTCGACCGGGTCGCGGTCCCACCCCTGCAGAGCGTTGCCCAGTGCGCGCAGCCCGAAGAACAGCAGCGCGGTGACGATGCGATCTGGAGCGCGGTGAGGGCGAGCCGGGCGTTGACGTCGGGCACGGCGAGGGCGGGCCAGTTGTCGAACAGGATGGCGCTCAGGACGGCAGCTGCCGCGACCGACCCGCCCAGCGCGGCGATCGTGGGAGTCTCCCAACCGAGTCCCTTCGCCAGCAGGGCCCAGGTCAGCCAGCCGCCGCCGATGACGAACCCGTTCGCCGCCACTATGCGCGCGCCCGGGTTCCGGACGTAGCTGGTCGGCCGTCCGCCCAGGCCGATGTAGAACAGAACCTGGAACGCGGTCACGATGGCCAGCCAGCCGAGGAGTTCGAGCCCGCCGACGGGCCCCCCGGGGTTCCAAGGCCGATCGCCTCCCGGGCCGGGACGGGGACAAGGTCCCAGTTGACGACCAGGAAGTAGACGGCCAGCCCGACGATCCACGAGACGAGCACGACAAGGAAGCCGCCCACGACCCCACTCAGGCGCCGAAACGGCCACCCCTCGTTGACGAAGGTGAACTGCAGCGTGGCGACGAAGACCAGGACACCCAGCGGCATCGTCCACGGCCAGGTGGTGAACGTCGGCGAACCCTGGGGAGGGGTGGTGACCATGCCGGCGAGATCGACACGCCCGACGACGTCCTGGGCGACGATCGTCAGCACGATCGTCCCGACGATGATCAGGACGAGGTTGACCACGCCCGCCAGCGGCTGCCGCAGCCGCTTCGCCGGCCAGCCCTCCCACCACAGGGCGCTGGCCGCCAGCACCGGGAGCGCGAAAGTGGCGATCGGCCCAACCGTCTCCAGCGCGGCCTGCGGACCACCCGGGACGATGCCGAGGACGACGAAGCCGAGCGCGACGATCCGAAGCCCGAGCAGGCCCGCCCTCGCCTGGGCGGCGCCTGCCCGGACTGCCGGTGCCTCGGCCGCCGGTTCCTCCTGCCCCGGGACGACGGGGGCGGTGGGGTCGATCGGGCCGGCGGGCGGTGCGGTGTGGGCGTGCTCGGGGTCCACGACATCCCGTGATCTGCGGGGATGTGGCTGGGGTTCTGTGGGTGAAGAACCGTGCGTCACGATGGATTCCTTGCATGTGATCACAGGCCGCGTGGCGGCGTGCTGCCCGCCACACGGCGTCCGAGAGGCGGACCGCGATCTACGCTGATGCGTCCGAGGTCAGCGCCCGGCTCCGCCCACCGCTCGTACGGGGCCGACAACCCGGTGCCGAGGCGGCCCGGGTTGCGGTGGCGAGATCCACGGCCCGCTCCGCGCCGGTGTCCCCGGGCACGAGGGCGGCTCGACCGTCCATGCCGGCGATCGGCATGGAACTGCTCTCCGACGAAGTCGATGTGAATATTGCTGAACGGGGCGATATTCGGCCGATCACGGCGTTGTCGGATCCGGGTTTCGTGCGGGTGCTCAGATCAGTGGCGTGATCCGTTCCTCGACACCGAGAAGCGCTTTCCCGTACGCCTCGAACGCCACCGCCGGAGCGACGACGGCATGGCGGGCAGCGGTGGAGGAGTCACGCCAGATCCGCTGCAGCGGGTTGACGTCGGCGAAGCTGCCGGCGCCGTGCGCACTGAGCAGGATGTTGATCGCCTTGACGATGTTCTCGGCCACCAGACCGGTATCGGCGCGCAGTCGGGCGCGTCGGGTGAAGTCCGGGTAGGTGCCGGTCGCTGCCGCGACGTCGATGTCGTCGGCCGCTCGGTAGGCATGCAGGTGGGCAGTTTCGATCAGCATCGCGGCCTCGGCGACTTGCAGCTGGAAGGCAACCGAGTCGGACTGGGCACTGAAGTAGGTGTAGGCGATCGGCTTGTTCGCCCTGGCCTGCACGAGCTGCAGGGCGGCTCGCCCCAGACCGAGCTGGGGTCCGATCAGGACGAGCGCGAGGATGGGTACGAACGCGGAACGGTAGAAGGGCTCCTCGGCCAGATTCTCCGAGGGGTAGGTGCCCTCGATCGCCGGCGGTACCGCCATCACCCGGTGGTCGGGCACGAACACATCCGTCGCCACCAGGCAATTGCTGCCCGAGGACTTCATGCCGGCGACGAACCACGTGTCCTCGAGCTGCATCTCGTTCGTGGGGATCAGAGCGAGCCCCTGATCGACGACTTCACCGGCGTCGTTGGTGATCGGGATGCCCAGGACCGCCCAGGTGGCATGCCAGGATCCCGAGTTGTAGTACCAGCGGCCGGTGACCCGGTAGCCACCGTCGACCCGGGTGGTTTCCGAGGTCGGTGCCAGGACACCGGACACCTTCGCGTCCGGGTCCGCGCCGAACACGTCGTCCTGAGCGCGGGTGGGGAACAGCCCGGTCAGCCATGCGCAGACGTTGGTGAGAGTTAGCACCCACGCGGTGCCCCCGTCGGCCTCGGCCACCGCGGCGGAGACGTCGAGCATGGTGCGCATCGAGGTCTCGTAGCCGCCGTACCGCTTGGGTACCGCGAGTTTGAACAGGCCGGCCTCGGTCAGTGCCTGTATCGATTCCTCGACGACGCGGCGGTTGGTCTCGCCCTCGGCCGCGTTCTTCGTCAAAATGGGCGCGATCTCGCGGGCACGGCCGACGAGGTCGGCGGCGGTGGGGACAGAGGCCCTGGAGGTGGGGCGGTCGGTGACGGTGGTCATGATGAACCTTTCGGAGAGAGGGGTTGGGTCAGGCGGGTTCAGCTCGACGCACAGGCGGCGATCTGGTCGACGACGGGTCGGCGGGGACGCTCGACGTAGCGGGAATGGGTGCCGAAGGTGCGGTGTGCGTACACCAACGGAGGCAGTTCCGCCGTGCTCGCCCTGGTGATCAGGCCGATCAGCAGCAGATGGTCACCGCCCTCGACGGTGTCGTACAACTCGCAGGCGACCCAGCCGGCGGCACCGTCGATGCGCGGCAGGCCGGTGTCGTGATGCCACGAGGTGCTGTCGAACCGGTTTGCGCCGGCACCGCGGCTGGCGAACACCATCGCAAGATCGTCTTGCCCGTGACCGAGCAGGTTGATCGCGAAGCGGCCACTGGACCGGATGCGCTGTAGTAGCGCGGATCGACGATCGAAGGCGACCGTGATCAGCGGCGGCTCTTGTGACAGCGCGGCGAACGAGCTGGCAGTAGCTCCATGGGGGCCGTCCTCGTCCGCGGTCGTCACGATCGTCACCGGTGCGCAGACCCGCGACATCAGATCCCGGAAATTGTTCGGGTCGATGCCAGCAGATACGGTCGGCTCACGGCCAGGTGCGGTAGTCATGGGAGTGCTCCTCGGTTGGGTGACCTACGCAACACCACGCAGGCGGGCTGTTGCGTAGGTCACTCTGTCGTGCTAAATCCGACGTTAACGGTGCCTGCGCCGGCCGGAAATCCGCTTTCCGAGACGGCCTGGCCGCTTTGCGAACCCGCATCATGGTGCCGATGCGGCAAGCGTGCCGAACCCGGCGCCGAGTGCGCCCGAGAGGTCGAGAAGGACGATATGGGTGTGATCGGTCCCAAGGACGCACCAGGAACGGCGCCGCACCACCAGGTCGAGCTGCCGGGCGGCACGGTGTACCGATCCGACGATCTCGACATCTACCGGGCCGGCGTCAACAGCGTTTTCTACCCCGCTCGTCTCGACCTGGTCAGGCCGCACACCCACCTCTCGCACGCCCGGCTTTCCGCGGTGCAACTGAGCCACCTCACCATCGGGATCGTCCACTTCGGCGCCGAGGTGCTCATCGACCCCGGCGATGTGGGCGGCTACCACATCAACATCCCCCTGTCCGGGACAGTGGATTCCCGATGCGGTGCACAGCAGACCGTCGCCGTCCCGGGACACGGCGCCGTCTTCACCCCGAACGAGCACACCCTCCTGCCCTCGTGGAGCGCCGACGCCACCCAAATCTGCATCAAGATCGACCGCGGCACTCTCGAAACCGAACTCACCCACATGCTGGGCAGGCCCCTCGATCGGCGAGTGCAGTTCGATATCGGTCTCGACCTCACCACACCACCGGGGCGCCGATGGTGGTCGACACTGCAGATTCTTCTCGAGACCATCAACAACCCGGGCCCGGTCCCCAGCCGCGTTCTCGCCGCCCAGGTCGACCACCTCGAACGCGCACTCGTCACCGGACTGCTGCTCAACCAGCGCAATTCCCTGACCGAAGCACTCCACACCGACGACACCCCGGAGAACCCGCGGGCAGTGCAAAAGGTCGTCGAACTCATCGAGAACACCCCCGGCGCCCAGCACACCATCACCGATTTGGCCCGCGTTTCCGGCGTGGGCGCACGCCAACTGCAAAAACTGTTCCGGGACCGATACGACATGAGTCCCTCGGTGTACGTGCGCAACGTCCGCCTCGAACGCGTGCGGTCCGACCTGCTGACCGCGACCGACACGGCCACCGTCAGCGACATCGCCTACCGATGGGGTTTCAACCACCTCGGCCGGTTCGCCCGGTTCTACCAGCAGAAATTCGGCGAACCGCCCTCCCACACACTGCGCCGATGAAACCGGAGATCCGCAGCGGGGACGGACCGCGGAGCTAACTTCTCCTCACCGACCTGCAAGCACCAGAAGCCGAGGCCATCAAAGGCGAACGTCGACCACGACCGCGCCGCCGGCGACCGGGCGCAGGAACAGGTCGCGCGCGTGCTAACGCTCGGTCCCGGCACCGGAGGCGAATCGGACAACGAACGGCTGCGCGGTCACCGCCGCGATGCTGGGATCGAAGTCGATTGCGATGAGATGATCACGCTCGCACCATGACTCAAACGTCACGTGACGTTTCGCGGTCGCCGTCCACCAATTGGCCGCAGAAGTTGCGCTGGTTCTTGTAACCGCGGATACGCCATACGGCGCCACCGAACGAACCGCAGTCGATCGAGCCAACCTCGGACACCGACGCGACCCCCGACGCGACCCCCCGCCTGGAGACGGTCGGTACCTCAGACTCATCCGAGCCCGAGTCGAGCGTTCGACCGCGCGCACAGCGATCGCACCAGTCACATCCGCCACAAGAGGTGCAAAGCCACCGAAACTGTCACAATTAATGAGCGTGTCCATGCGATGCGACCAAAAACTAAAGTGAGCAAGTCACAGATTGACTGAGCAGCAGAGCAGAGACACACGGTCGGGCGATCCGAAAAATGTGGTGACACACCATATTTCGTACGCCGAATCTACCTTATGTACGGTAACGGCGGACGCAGTTATGTGACAGCATATTTCGTGTCCGTTCCGGATGTAGTTGGCAGGTTTCCAGTTATTTCCGTCATGCTACGGCGCGGCGGGTAGCGTCCCGATCTTGTTGACATCGGGTAGCGTCCCGATCTTGTTGACATACGGTGTCCTCCGAAGCCGCTCGAACGTTTGTTTGGAGGTCTGTGATGGGTTCGGCGCTCAGGTCGTTGCCAGCAAATCTGACCGACAGCACCCGGGTTCTGCTGCGGTTGGGCGACAGCGTTCGGAATGACCCGGTGTCGGCGGAATTAGCGATGCGTCGCGTGGAGTGGGCGGCTCCGATTCGTCGGTTCTCCGCCTGGCCTGGGAAACGCAACTACGAGGGCGCCTGGTGGTCGAGTACTGTTCGCGCGCATGTGTCGTTCGAATCGCTGCTTGAGCGCGAGTACCTGATGTCGGCAGACTTCGACCCAGCCATCGTCGCGATTGCGGCGCAGCCGCTAGGTTTGCTGTGGCCGCGTGGGACGGTTGGTCAAAGGAGCCACGTTCCGGATTTCTTCGTCCGTCTGGGCAACGGCGACGGTCGGTTGGTCGATGTCCGGCACCCCAACCGCGTCGAGGCCGGTGCGGCCCAGTTCGATCTGACGCGGCGCATCTGTGACTCGATTGGTTGGGAGTACGAGGTTTTCGCCGGGTTCGGCGACCCGGTGGCGGAGCAGAATGTGCGCTGGCTGGCCGGGTATCGACAGGATAGATGCGCGCCGTCCGATGAAACCTTCGCGGCGATCACCAGCTGCTTCGCCAATCCGATTCCGTTAGGCGTGGACGTGCATCGCGTCGGCAGGTCTACCGGCGCGTCCAGGGACGTCGTGATGGCCAACGTGCTGCACTTGCTGTGGCGACGGCAGCTGTCGGCGAACCTGCGCGCTTCGTTGTCGCTGGATGCCGAGGTATCGGTATGAGATCGGTACGGCTGTTCGACTGCCTGCAGTACGACGCGCAGCTGGCAGGTCGTCGCGCAGGATGGCACGACGCTGGCGTTGAAGAACCTGACTACTGGCCGCATCCGCAAGGTCGCGGTCCCCGAGTTCTTGGGTGACTCCAGCTATCTTCCCGATCCGCCGGCGCGCCTACCTGGACTCGAATCGGCCGCCATCCTGGAAACGTTGGACTCGGAGGCCAAGCGGCGTGCGGAGTTTCTGCATCGGCATGTCGTCGAGGTGCTGACCGGCGTGCCGATCGCCCCCGACAGCGGTGAGGTCGAACCGCGTGCCGAGTATCATCCCCGCAACCTGCTGGGCGATCGGATCGAAGCCAAGCTTGTCGAATTGCGGGCGACCGGAACGCCGATGTCAGAGCGGACGTTACGGCGACATCTAGCGGCGTACCGCCGTGACGGAGTCGCAGGTCTCGTGGACGGACGCAAAACCCGGGAGTCCTCCCCGACCGGCCGCATCGACCTCAACTGGTGTCTCTGCTCGAGCGCGCGAAAGAGGCTGTGTGCAGTTAGGACACGCGAGTAAATTACCGCTACATTCAGGATTTGGGCGTTACTGTATGTGATGTGGTGAGGGCCGCCGATCGCGAGAACGAGGTGTCGCGCAAGTTTGCGCTGCTCGCGCCGGTGCTCGACGAGCGGCAGCGCAGGT
>DATDBL010000197.1:0-30854 GCA_036524855.1 Aldersonia sp.
GTGGTGGTGGTGGTGGTGGTGGTGGTGGTGGTGGTGGTGGTGGTGGTGGTGGTTGTTGTCGTGGTGGATGTCACGCCGTTGGTCGGCGTCTGGGACGGGTCGTCGAAGGCCGTCGGCAGCGGCGGGGGAGGCGGCGGGCAGAAGATTCCACAGGGGAACGGCGGCAGACCGGGGATCGTCATCATTCCCCCGGTCGTGACCGTCGTGGTCGATTCGCCCGGGGTGGTCGTCGTCGTGGTCGTGGTGGCCGGATCCTCGCCGGGCAGCCCGGAGTCGGCGGCGAGCAGGGACGACGCGTCGATCGGCGACGTGCCGGGCGGCACCAGATCCGGCGAGATCGACACTGTCGCCGGCGAGCCGCCGGTCCGGTAGGCCACCGACCAGCTGATGACGTTGGCGGCGTAGGCCATCGAGTTGTTGTAGCGCAGCACCGCGCGCAGTTCCTGCGCCGCATCCCGCAGGTCCAGCCCGCCGGAGCAGAGGTATTTGCCGGCCGCGAGTGCCGAGTCGAAGACGTTGTTGGGGTCGGCCACGCCGTCGGCGTTGCCGTCCGAGGCGTAGGTCCGCCACGTGCTCGGGATGAACTGCATCGGCCCGACGGCACGGTCGTGGACGTTGTCGCCGTCGAGTGTGCCGCCGTCGGAATCTCCGATGACGGCATTGCCGGCCAGGCTGCCGTTGAGTGCGGGGCCGAGGATCCGGGTGACGGCGGTGCCGGCGGCGTCGGTGCGTCCGCCGTTGGCGTGGCCCGACTCGATCCGGCCGATCCCCGCCAACAGGTTCCAGGTGAGCCCGCAATTCGGGGTCGAGGCGGCAAGCGCGAGTTCGGCGTTGCGGTAGGCGGCGAGCACGACCTCCGGGATGCCGAGCGGGCCGACCACGCTGGGAATCGCGACGTCGCGCAGCGGCAGGGCGCCGGCGAACGGGGTGCCCACGTCGGGAGAGGCGGCGCGCAGCGTGCGCGCTGGCTTGGGGCTTGCCGGGATCAGGCCGACCGGGCCGGTCGATTCCGCCGCGGCAGCGTTCACGGCGAGCCGTGGCGCTGGCGTGGTGGTGGATTCCGACCGGTCGATGCTCGCGGCTGATCCCGCAGTCACCAGTCCGGCGACAACCATCGCCGAGACGGCGATCGGAGCGCGAACCCTCATCGCTGACACCACCCCGTTGCAATCCGTGGCGGCAGTCCGGGTGTTACCGACTCCGGCGTACGTCGACGAAAGTCAGTGTTACCGGGAGTGCCGCGGACAACGTGCTCCAGATTACATACCGGTGACGGAACGGTCAGGGCTTCCCCCGATTGGGCCCGCTCCGGTCTCCGATTGCTTTTCGGTGTCGTCGACCGTCGATTTGGGCTCCTTCTTGCGACGCTTGCCGCGGTTCGCCGCGGTCTTGGTCTCGCGGGCCGCTGCGGTGTCGACCTCGCGGCTCGCCGCGGCGTCGGCGAAGATGCGGGCCTCGAGCAGTTCCTCCTTGAGATCCTCGAGTTCGCGGCGCAGGTAGTCGCGGGTGGCGACCTCGCCGACCGCGAGGCGTACCGCCGCCAACTCGCGCGCGAGGAACTCGGTGTCGGCCTTGGTCTGCGCGGCGCGCATCCGGTCTTCCTCGAGCACGACCCGGTCGCGGTTCTCCTGGCGGTTCTGGGCGAGCAGGATCAGCGGCGCCGCATAGGCGGCCTGCGTGGAGAACGCGAGGTTGAGCAGGATGAACGGGTAGGGGTCCCAGCGCAGGCGGACCGCAAACAGGTTCAGCAAGATCCAGATGATCACGACGATCGTCTGGATCATCAGGTAGCGGCCGGTGCCGAGGAAGCGCGCGATCCGCTCGCTGACGCGCCCGACCGCCTCGACGTCGAAGTTGAACCGGAACCGCGACGACCGGGGTGTGTCGAGCCGCTGGCGGGCCAGCTGCGCGGACTTCTCACTCATCGCCCGGCTCCTCCTGCTCGCGCCAATCCTCCGGCAGCAGGTGGTCGAGGACGTCGTCGACCGTCACCGCGCCGAGCAGGTGATCCTCGTCGTCGACCACCGGCCCGCACACCAGGTTGTAGGTCGCGAAGTAGCGGGTCACGCCGGCGAGCGAATCGGTGGGATGCAGCCTGGGCAGGTCCGTGTCGATGATGCCGCCGACCAGTTCGGCGGGCGGCTCGCGGAGCAGGTGCTGCAGGTGCACGCAGCCGAGGTAGCGGCCGGTCGGGGTCGCGGTCGGCGGGCGCACGACGAATACCGCCGACGCGGTGGCCGGGGTCAGGTCGGGGTTGCGCACCCGGGCCAGCGCCTCCGCGACCGTGGTCGACGCGGTGAGCACCACCGGCTCGGGTGTCATCAGGCCACCGGCGGTGTTCGGTGAGTGTGCGAGCAGGCGGCGCACCGGCGCGGACTCCTGTGGATCCATCAACCGCAGCAGCGACTCGGCCTCGGCGTCGGGCAGCTCGCCCAACAGGTCCGCGGCGTCGTCGGGGTCCATCGCCTCGAGGATGTCGGCGGCGCGCTCGGATTCGAGCTTGCCGAGCAGCTCGATCTGGTCGTCGTCGGGAAGCTCCTGCAGCACGTCGGCGAGGCGTTCGTCGTCCAGCGCCAGCGCGACCTCGAGCTGCCGCTTCTCCGGCAGTTCGCGCAGCAGGTTCGCGACGTCGGCGGGGCGCAGGCCCTCGAACTGCGCCAGCAGTTGGGTCACGCCCTGACCCGGCAGGCCGAGCGCGTGCTGGGTCAGGCCCTGCACGTGTTGCCAGTCGACGATGTGCACGGCACCGCGGCGACCGAGCCGCCGGTGGGTGCGCACGGCCACCCGTGACACCACCCAGTCGCGGGTGCGCAGTTGATCGATGCCCAGGTCGACCACGACCAGGTCGGCGCCGGTGAGTTCGGTGAGTTCGGGGTCATCGACACGCACCCGTGAGTCGAGCACCTGCGCGAGCGCCAGGATCTCGCCGGGACGCTGCGCGAAGCGGCGCAGGCTGACGTTACCGGTGGTCAGCGTGACCGACCCGGGTTCGATCGCCGTCACCCGCAGAATCGGGACGAAAATCCTTTTGCGCGTGGGCAGTTCGACAGACAACCCGAGCACCCGGGGCGGCTCGGAATCCAATCGGAGTACGAGGACGACGTCTCGGACCCGGCCGATAGACTCACCGTCCGGGCCGAGCACCACCAGGCCGGCGAGCCTGGCGGCGAAGACCTTCGTCGCTGCCATGCCTGCAAGGCTAGAGCGTGCCCCGCCGTTGTCCCTCGACCGACAGTCGCCCCTCGACCGACAGGAGTGTTTCATGAGACCTCGCCGATCGGTCCTCGCCGTTCCGGGTAGCAACCCGAAGATGATCGAGAAGGCGAAGGGCCTGCCCGCGGACGCGGTGTTCCTCGATCTCGAGGACGCTGTCGCGCCGCTGGCGAAACAAGAGGCTCGGGCCAACGTCGTCGCCGGCCTGAACTCCGCCGGCTGGGGCGAGCAGTTGCGTGTGGTGCGGGTCAACGACTGGACCACCGCATCGACCTACGCCGACGTCATCGCGGTCGTGCAGGGCGCCGGCGCGCACCTCGACGCGATCCTGCTGCCGAAGGTGCGCACGGCCGGTGAGGTGATCGCGCTCGACCTGCTGCTCAACCAGCTCGAGGTGGCCAACGGGATCGAGCGCGGCTCGATCGGGATCGAGCCGCAGATCGAGGACGCGCTGGGCATGCGCAACATCGACGAGATCGCCACCGCCAGTCCCCGGGTGCAGACGCTGGTGTTCGGCCCCGCGGACTTCATGGCCAGCATCGGCATGCGCACCCTGGTCGTCGGCGAGCAGCCCGAGGGCTACGACACCGGCGACGCCTACCACCAGATCCTGATGACGATCCTGCTCACCGCACGGGCGCACGGCCTGCAGGCGATCGACGGGCCGTACCTGGCGATCCGCGACCTCGACGGCTTCCGCCGCGCGGCCGGGCGGACCGCGGCGTTGGGCTTCGACGGCAAGTGGGTGCTGCACCCGACCCAGATCGACGCCGCCAACGAGATCTTCGGCCCCCGCCAGGCCGACTACGACAAGGCCGAGCTGATTCTCGATGCCTACGAATACCACACCTCCGCCGCCGGCGGGACCCGCGGTGCGGTGATGCTCGGCGACGAGATGATCGATGAGGCCAGCGCGAAGATGGCCGTCGTTATTGCGGCAAAGGGGCGGGCGAGTGGCATGACACGTACCACACGCTTCACGCCGCCGCAGGAGTAGGCGTCAGGGCAGAATGAAGGTATGACGAATCCCCTCGCCGGCCCCAACCGCCCGAGTCAAGGGCTGCCGACCCCGCCGTCGGGGTGGCCGGTGGGCTCGTACCCGACCTACGCGGAGGCACAGCACGCCGTCGACTACCTCGCCGACCAGCGGTTCGCCGTCGAGAACGTGACGATCGTGGGCGTCGACCTGATGCAGGTCGAGCGCGTGCTCGGCAAGCTGACCTGGGCGAAGGTGATCGGCGGCGGCGTCGTGTCGGGGGCATGGCTCGGTGTGTTCCTGGGTCTGCTGCTGGGCATTTTCACCGGCGACCTACTCGGCCCACTGCTCGTCGGCATCGTCGGCGGCATCGTGTTCGGGCTGATCTCCGCCACGATCCCGTACGCGGCGACGCGCGGCCAGCGTGACTTCGCCTCGACCATGCAGTTGGTCGCTGGTCGCTACGACGTTCTCTGCGACCCGAAGGGGGCCGAACAGGCGCGCGACCTGCTCGCCCGGCTGGCGATCTGAGCGAGTGGCGGAGTTGGCTGCATGGACTTCGGACGTCCTTGCGAGCGTGCGGGCGCACGTCGGCAGGCATTTCGGTGACCAGGAGCCCTCGTCCGCCTCGGTGACGTTTCTCGGGCTCGAGCCGATCGAGGTGCTGCGGTTCGCCGGATCCGACGTGGTGCACCATGTGACGCTCGGGTGCTCGCGGCACCCGATGACCGACCCGTCAGACCCCGTCGCGGATCCGGTGCGCGGCCCGCGGGCGGAGGTGGTGCTGTCGCTGCGGGGTGGGGCGGGTGTCGCCTCGGGCCTGCACCGGTCGCTGGCGGTGCTCGCGGCCGCGCCGGCCGTCGAGGGCGTGGTGCTGCGACCCGACGGCCTGGTCGACCTCGGGGAGCCCCTCTGGCACGACGCGCCGTTCACCGCCGTCCTGCTCGGCCCATCCGACATCCCCGACCTGGACCTGCCTACGCCCGCCGATCCGGTCGTGTTCCTCGCGGTCGCCCCGCTGACCGCCACCGAGGCCGCGTGGGTGCGGTTGCGTGGCGCCGACGCGTTGCGGACCGCGTGGGCGGAGGCGGGGATCGACGTGCGCGATCCGGGGCGGGGCGCGGCGGCCCTGTAACTCAGAGCCAGTTCTTGCGGTGGAACGTGACCCACAGCCCGATGCATATCGTCGCGACCACGCCGAGCAGGAGCGGATAGCCGTACGTCCAGCGCAGTTCGGGCATGTGGTCGAAGTTCATCCCGTAGATGCCGGCGATCATGGTCGGCACCGCCGCGATCGCGACCCACGCCGAGATCTTGCGCATGTCGGTGCTCTGCCGCATGCCGACCTTGGCCAGCGCCGTGTTGATCAGCGAACTGAGCGTCTCGTCGAACTCGGCGATGCGCTCGGCGACGGTGGTGTGGTGGTCGGTGACGTCGCGCAGGTAGCGGCGGATCTCCTTCGGCACCGACCCGGCCGCGCCGCGGGAGAGCGACTGCAGCGGTTCCGCGAGCGGATTGACCGACCGGCGCAGTTCGACAACCTCGCGCTTGAGTTGGTACACCGGGTCGATCGGAACCGTGGGACTGCGCGGGTCGAATACCTCCTCTTCCACCTCGTCGACGTCGCGCTCGACCTTGCGGACCACGTCGAGATAGGTGTCGACGACGTGGTCGGCGATCGCGTGCAGCACGGCGAACGGGCCGAACGCGAGGCGCTCGTGGTCGTGCTCGAGCCTGCGCCGCACGCCCGCGAGATGGGTGTGGTCGCCGTGGCGGACGGTGACGACGAAATCCGGACCGACGAACACCATGATCTCGCCGGTGAGCACGATCTCGCTGACCGAGTGGAGGTCGTGCTCGACGTACTTGACGGTGCGCAGCACCATGAACAGCAGGTCGTCGTAGCGCTCCAGCTTGGGGCGCTGGTGGGCGTGCACCGCGTCCTCGACCGCCAGCGGATGCAGGCCGTAGACCGAGGCGACGTCCGCCATCTGGTCCGCGTCCGGCTCGTGCAGCCCGACCCAGGCGAAACCCATACCGCGGGAACGTACTTCGGCCAGCGCGGCGGCGTGGGTGAACTTTCCAGGCAGCCGGTGGCCGTCGACATACACCGCACAGTCCACGACCGCCCGCGCCGCCGGAACGGGGATCCGCGGCCGCGGCACCGGGGGACGATCGCCGCCGCGGATCGACGGGATCGGGGGCAGGGACGGCACGTGCGACATGCTACGCGGAGCGGTGCTGACAGACTGTGCGTCGTGCGCATCGACCTGCATACCCATTCGTCGGTTTCGGACGGCACGGACACCCCCGCTGACCTGCTGCGCAAGGCCCACGCATCGGGGCTCGACGTGGTCGCGCTCACCGACCACGACACCACCGGCGGCTGGGCCGAGGCCGAGTCGACGCTCGACGAGTTGCCCGCGTCGTTCGCGTTGGTGCGCGGCATGGAGATGTCCTGCACGGCCGACGGCGAAGACGGAGCGCCGGTGCCGGTGCACCTGCTGGCGTACCTGTTCGACCCGTCCGGCCCCGGCTTCCGCGCCGAACGCGCCCGGTTGCGCGAGGAGCGCGAGCGGCGCGTACGAGCGATGGCGGAGAACATCGCGGCCGACTACCCGCAGATCGACCCGGACGCGATCCTCGGCTCGGTCGGCACCTCGGCGGGCCGCCCGCACATCGCACGGGCGCTGGTCGCGGCCGGGATCGTGGACAGCGTCGACGAGGCGTTCGCGTCGCTGCTCTCGCGCGGCAGTCGGTACTACGTGGAGAAACAGGACACCCCGGTCGACGCAGCGGTCGAGTTGATCGCGGCGGCCGGCGGGGTGAGCGTGCTGGCACATGTGCGGGCGCGCAAGCGGGGACGGCTGATGACGCTGGACCACGTCCGCCGCCTCGCCGCCCACGGGCTGGGTGGGCTCGAGGTCGACCACCCCGACCACAGCGCCGACGACCGCGCGCTGCTGGGCGACCTCGCCGCCGAACTCGATCTGCTGACGCTCGGGTCGTCGGACTACCACGGCAGCAACAAGACGATCGAGATCGGCACGGAGACAACAGATCCCGAGCAGTACGCGGCGCTGGTCGCGCGCGCCGGTGGAATCGGGGTGCTCGCCGGCGGGCAGGGCTGATGCGCGCGCTGAGCGGAGTGGTCACCGGAGGGCTGATCGTGCTCGCGGCGGTAGTAATCGGCGCTGCGGTGCTCGGCGACGAACGCGGGTTCCCCGGCCCCGGCGCGGAGTCGATCGGCTGGCACCTCGTGGCGGTCGCGGTCGCCGTCGGAGCGCAGGTGTACGCGGACCGGCATCGGGGAATGTCGAGCGTTGTCGCCTCGCTTGTCGTGCTCGTTGTGGCCGGACTGTTGCTCTGGACACAATGGTGGAGTTAGTCACACTCCGGGACCACGCGACCTGCGGAAACACCCTGCGAACACTCGTTCGGAGTGTGGCTACTCACGGGTAGGTTCATGCCTACCCGCATGGAGAGGGCCCGAAATATGGGATCGTGTCTCCTGTGACCGAAGCAATCAATACCCCTACCAATGTGTCCCAGATCACCGACGAGGAGATCTTCGCCGGCCACCTCGGCGGCAAGCTGTCGGTCGAGTTGACCGCGCCGCTGGACACCAAGCGTGATCTGTCGATCGCCTACACCCCGGGCGTGGCGCAGGTGTCGCGCGCGATCGCCGACGATGAGACGTTGGCCAAGCGGTACACCTGGACCGATCGGTTGGTCGTGGTGGTGTCGGACGGGTCGGCTGTGCTCGGCCTCGGTGATATCGGGGCGCGGGCGTCGTTGCCGGTGATGGAGGGCAAGTCGGCGTTGTTCAAGAAGTTCGCCGGGTTGAACTCGATCCCGTTGGTGCTCGACACCAAGGATCCGGACGAGATCGTCGAGACGCTGGTGCGGCTGCGGCCGAGTTTCGGGGCGGTCAACCTGGAGGACATTTCGGCGCCGCGATGTTTCGAGATCGAGCGCCGCGTGATCGAGGCGCTGGACTGCCCGGTGATGCACGACGACCAGCACGGCACCGCGATCGTGGTGTTGGCGGCGCTCAAGGGAGCGGCGCGGGTGCAGGGTCGCGACATCGCGGGGTTGAAGGTCGTGATCTCCGGTGCCGGCGCGGCCGGTGTCGCGTGCGCGAACATCCTGCTCGCGGCGGGGATCCCGGATGTGGTGGTGCTCGATTCGAAGGGTGTGATCTCCTCGAGTCGCACGGATCTGAACGAGATCAAGACCGAACTGGCGTCGCGGACCAACCCGCGAGGGCTGGCCGGGGGCGCGCTGGAGGCGCTCGCGGATGCGGACGTGTTCCTGGGTGTGTCGGCGGGCAAGATTCCGGTGGAGTTGATCGCGTCGATGGCGCCGGAGTCGATCGTGTTCGCGTTGTCGAATCCGGATCCGGAGATTCACCCCGAGGATGCGCGCCGGCATGCGGCGATCGTGGCGACCGGGCGTAGTGACTACCCGAACCAGATCAACAACGTGCTCGCATTCCCGGGTGTGTTCAAGGGTGCCCTGGATGCGGGGGCGCGGCGGATCACCGAGCGGATGAAGGTCGCCGCCGCGGACGCGATCCTGTCCGTGGTGGCCGACGAACTCGGCCCCGAGATGATCGTGCCCAGCCCCCTGGACCCGCGCGTCGCGCCCGCCGTCGCCGAAGCCGTCGCCGCCGCGGCACGCGAAGACGGCGTGGTTGGTTGAGCGCCGGTAGCGACTGTCGGGACCCCGGGCGTGCGGCGCAGTCGCCCACTCCCGGGAACCGACGCCCACACCAGGACCGCGAGGATCCCGTCGATGATCAGCGCGACCACCGCGACGAGGATCGCGCCGACCAGCACGAGGTTGTACCGGTAGAGCGCGAGGCCGTCGAAGATGTAGCGGCCCAGACCACCGAGGTTGACGTACGCGGCGACGGTCGCGGTCGCGATGACCTGCAGGGTGGCGTTGCGCACGCCTCCCACGATCAGCGGCAACGCGTTGGGCACCTCGACCCGGAACAGAACCTGCCCTTCGGTCATCCCCATCGCGCGCGCCGCGTCGACGATCGCCGGGTCGACGTTCGCGATGCCCGCGTACGCGCCGGCCAGCAGCGGCGGGATCGCCAGCACCACCAGCGCGATGATCGGCGGAATCAGCCCGAGCCCCATCAGCAGCACCAGGAACGTCAACAGACCCAGCGTCGGCAGCGAGCGCAGCGCGTTCACCGCGCCGACGAGCACCGCGGCGCCGCGGCGCAGGTGCCCGACCAGCAGTCCCAGCGGGATCGCGATCACCGCGGCCGCCACCACCGCAAGCAGGCTGTACCAGAGGTGTTCGACGATGCGGGTCCCGATTCCCGTGGGCCCGCCCCAGTTCGCCGAGTCGACGATGTAGGACCAGGCCTGGCCGAACAGGTTCACGGCTCGTTCACCGCCACCGCCCCCGTCTTCGCACCGCGCGTACTGCCCGCTCGCGTCCACGGCGTGAGCGCCCGCCCGAGCTGATACAGCAGCGCATCGATCACCAGCGCCAGCACGACGATCGCGATGATGCCCGCAAGGATTTCGTCCGGGTAGTCGCGCTGGTATCCCTGCGTGAACAACTGGCCGAGACCGCCGATGCCGATCACCGACCCCACCGACACCAGCGAGATGTTCGTGACCGCGACGACGCGGATGTTCGCGAACAGCACCGGAACCGCGAGCGGCAGTTCGACCGTCAGCGCCCGGCGTAACGTGGTGAAGCCCATCGCGGTCGCCGAGTCGATGACGTCGGCGGGCACTGCGTCCAGCGCCTCGGGCACCGCGCGAACCAGCAGCGCCGCAGCGTAGATCGTCAGCGCGATCACGACGTTGAGCGGGTCGAGGATCTGCAGGCCGACGATGCTCGGGATCGTGACGAACAGCGCCAGCGACGGGATCGTGAACGCGACGCTCGCCAGCGTGAGCGTGATTCGGCGCAGCCACCGCACCCGGCGCACCGCGACACCCACCGGCACCGCGATGACCAGGCCGATGAGCAACGGCACCAACGCCAGGTAGAGATGGGTGCGCGTGAGCGCGAGAACCTTGTCGAAGTTGTCGATCAGATAGTTCACGAGCGGTCCCGTCGCGCCCGGTCCTCGGCTGCACGCTGTTGTGCCAGCACCGCCAGCACCGAGTCGGGCTCGATGCCGCCGACCGCGGCGCCGTCGCCGTTCACCGCGACTCCGATGCCCGACGGCGACGAGATCGCCGCGTCGAGGGCCTGGCGCAGATCGCCGCCGACCCGGAACAGCGAGCCCCCGGCCGCGGTGGCCGCGGCGACGTCGGCGCCGGTGCGCACCCGTGCCACGCCGGCGGCGTCGATCCAACCCTTCGGGATGCCCTCGTTGTCGATCACGAGCACCCATTGGCCGGGAGAGAGGTCGAGGTCGGCGAGGCCGCGTGGTGTGGCGGTGTGCAGGTGGTTCAACGGAACGTCGTCGGCGGCGCGGAAACTCAGCCCGCGGTAGCCCCGGTCGCGCCCGACGAAGTCGGCGACGAAATCGGTGGCCGGGGCGGCTAGCAGTCGCTGCGGCTCGTCGTACTGCTGCAGCACACCGCCGCGGCCGAACACCGCGACCCGGTCGCCGAGTTTCACCGCCTCGTCGATGTCGTGGGTGACGAACACGACCGTCTTGTGCAGTTCGGCCTGCAGCCGCTGCAACTCGGCCTGCAGGTCCGCGCGCACCACCGGGTCGACCGCGCTGAACGGCTCGTCCATCAACAGGATCGGCGGGTCGGCGGCGAGCGCGCGGGCGACGCCGACGCGCTGTTGCTGCCCGCCGGAGAGCTGCGCAGGATACCGCGAACCCAGCGCCGGGTCGAGGCCGACCCGCTCGAGGACCTCCGCCGCGGCGGTGCGGGCCGCGCGACGGGACACGCCATTGAGGACCGGCACAGTCGCGACGTTGTCGAGCACGGTGCGGTGCGGCAGCAGTCCGGCGCTCTGGATCACGTAGCCGATCCCGCGGCGCAGTTTCACCACGTCCGTATCGGCGATGTCGCGGCCGTCGACCCGCACCGTCCCCGACGTCGGCGTGATCATCCGGTTGATCATCCGCATCGATGTGGTCTTGCCGCACCCCGACGGACCCACGAAGACCGTGATCGCGCCGGCCGCCACCTGCAACGAGAGATGGTCGACGGCGGTGGTGCCGTCCGCGTAGGTCTTCGTGACGTCATCGAACTCGATCACCGTCGGTCCCTCATGGGCACTGCCCTCCTCGGCTCGCCCGGGTGTCGTCAGCCGACGGGCTGATCGAGCCCCTGCTGCTTCACCCACGCCTCCGCCGCCGCCTGGGGTTCCTGCTTGGCGTCGCCGGAGACCTGGTCGTTGAGGGTGATCAGTTCCTCGGTGGTCAGCTTCGCCGACACCGCGTCGAGGACCTGCACCAGTTTCTCCGAGTTCGACGCGCTGCGGATCAGCGGCACGACGTTCTGGGCCGGGAAGTTGTTCTGCGGATCCTCGAGCACCACGAAGTTGTTCTTTGTGATCGCGGGAGATGTCGTGAAAATGTTCGCCGCGGTCACCTCGCCGCCCGCGAGCGCCGCCACGGTCGCCGGGCCACCGCCGTCGGCGATGGCGACGAAGTTCCCCGGCGCGATGATCAGTCCGTAGTTGCGCTCGAGCCCGGGCAACCCGACCGCGCGTTCCTGGAATTCGGCGGGCGCCCCGAAGCGAACCTCGGCCGAATGCGGCGCCAGGTCACCGATGCTCGTCAGCTGCCACCGATCCGCCGTCTCCCGCGTCACCACGACCGCGTCCTTGTCCTCCGCCGGAGCGGGTGTGCCGATGACGAAATGGGAACCGACCGCCTGCTGCAGGGCCGCCGTGACGTCGGCGGACGCCGTTGCCGTCGCGTTCGGATCGAGGTAGAGCAGCAGGTTGCCGGTGTAGTCCGGGATGACGTCGATGGAGCCGTCCTTGAGGGCCGGGATGTACGCCTCGCGGCTGCCGATGTTGAGCTTGGTGGTGACCTCGAAGCCGTTGGCCTGCAACGCCGCCGCATAGATGTCGGCGATGGTCTCCGACTCGGGGAAGTTGGCCGAGCCGACGACGATCGTGTTCGTGTCGGTGTCACCGCTGCCCCCGCCGCTGGACATCGGGTCGTCGCTGCCGCACGCCGTGGTCGCGGCCAGCGCGACGGTGAATGCGGCGGCGGCGGCCCACCGGAGTGCAGGATTTCTCATCGGTTCCCTTCCGTGGTGCCGGTCGCCCCGGCGACAGTGTTGCCGGTCGGCCCGGCACTGTGATCGCCGGTCGCCCCGGCGACGTGTTGCCGGTCACCCGGCGCTCGGTCGAACGATACCGCCGAGGTCCGACAGGTCGGGCGTTCTCGGACGCCGTGGCGAGTTCGCACGTTTCCGTCGCATGCGGTCGAGGTCAAGGGTTGTGCGCAGCGAGTTGCCGGCCGGGCGGGGCCGGCGTCGGGCACGATGACGGCGTGCGGTTATCCGGTTCGCGGCGCGGGGTCGGTGCAGCGCGGCGGGGCTCCTCGGCGCGGTGTTTGTCGGCCTCGTCCTTGTCGGCCTCGTCCTTGTCGGTTCTGTGCCTGTCGGCGCTGTGCCTCTCGGGTTGCGCGGGCCGGATCGGCACCGCCGAGTCGGCGACGACGGCCACTGTCGTTGTCGGCGCACCCACGCAACCGGGCGCGGCAGTCGGCGCGGTCCTCGCCGAGATCTACGCCGGCGTGCTCGCCCGTGCCGGGGCTCCCGTTCGTACGGCCCCGGATGCGGGCGCGCGTCCCGACTACCTCGCCGGACTCGATGCCGCGCAACTGACCCTCGTCCCCGAACAGTCGGTGGCGCTGCTGCACCACCTCGACCCCGCCGCCGCGCCGGCAAACGAAGACGACGCCTACGTCATGCTCAACCGGTCGCTGCCCGAGGGGCTGTCGGTGTCGGATCCCGCGGCGCTTGATCTCGACGGTGGTGGGTCGCTGGTGCCGCTGTTTCGCACTGGCGCGCTGACCGAGGAGCAGATGCGCCGGCTCAACCTGGTCGCCGGCGAGTTGACCAGCGGGGAACTGACCGCACTCGCCGACGAGGTTGCCGCGGGGGAGGTGACGCCGTACGACGCGGCGCGCGAGTGGCTGGACCGCCACGGCATGTGACGCCGGTCCAGCAATCCCGTCGACCGGCGGGACCGCCGGTACGCTGGGATGACGACCCGGCACCGATCCACGGCAGCAGAGTGTGAACCCACCCAACCGTCCCGATCCGGACCCGAAGCTCGTCGATGCGGCGCCCGCGCCGGTCTCGTCGCGCCCGCACCGCCATGACCTCGACGGGCTGCGGGGCCTGGCGATCGCGCTGGTGGTGATCTTTCATGTCTGGTCCGGCCGCGTGTCGGGCGGCGTCGACGTATTCCTCGTGCTGTCGGGTTTCTTCTTCACCGCGATGGTGCTGCGCCGCGCGGGTGACACGACGCGGGTGCCGGTGCGGCGGATCCTGGTGCGGACCGCGCGCCGCCTGCTGCCCGCCCTCGTCGTCGTACTGACAGCGATCGCCGCGATGACCGTTGCGACCCGCCCCTTCACGCAGTGGGGCGCCACCGCTGAACAGGTGTTGGCCTCGCTCCTGCACGTGCAGAACTGGCAGTTGGCGCGGTCGGCGGCGGACTACCAGGTCGCCGACGCCTCGGTCAGCCCGATGCAGCATCTCTGGTCGATGTCGGTGCAGGCGCAGTTCTATCTGGTGGCGATCGCCCTCGTGGCGGTGGTCGCGCTGGCGTGCCGCCGGGTCGGTCGGCCCGATCGGCTCGCGGCGGTCGGCGCGGTCGCGATCTTCGTGCTCGGCGCGGCGTCGTTCCGCTACGCGGCCGAAGAAACGCAGACCAACCAGGCCTGGGCCTACTACGACACCGCAGCGCGGTTGTGGGAAACGCTGGCCGGCGCGTTGCTGGCGGTGGTGGTCACGCGGGTGTTGTTGGCGGGGTGGGCCCGGACGGTTCTCGCAGTCACGGGGCTCGCGGCGATCCTGTCGTGCGGGTTCCTGATCGACGGCGCCCGGCTGTTCCCCGGCCCCGCCGCGCTGGTTCCGGTGCTTGCCACCGTCGCGCTGATCCTCGCGGGGACCGGGGGCGGCCCGATGCCGGCGGTGTCGCGCCTGCTGGCTCGACCGGCGCTGGTCTGGCTCGGTTCGATCGCGTACGGCCTCTATCTGTGGCACTGGCCGGTGCTGATCTTCTACCTGTCGTGGCAGGAGCGGCTGACCGCGGGTATCGCGGGCGGCGTCGTCGTGCTCGGGGTGTCGGTCGCGTTGGCCTGGGCCACGTACGTGTGGGTGGAGACGCCGCTGAGAGAATCAACGCTGAGGGAATCAACGCTGAGGGAACGATCGGTGCCCGTGTCGCCCGCCCGTGCCGGTCGCGTCGCCGGTGTGCTGGTGGGGACCGCTGCGGCGGTGGTCGTGGCTGCGTCGGGAGGCTGGCAGTGGTATCTCGCGCAGAACCCGGTGAGGGCCGAGGCGCTGGACCCCGATGTGTATCCCGGTGCGGCACGGCTCACCGACGGCGCGTTCACGCCGCGCGCGCCGATGCGCCCGACCGTGCTCGAGGCGCCGCACGACCTGCCGCCGTCGAGCTACGACGGCTGCATCTCCGACATGAGCAACCGCGAGGTCATCGCGTGCTCCTACGGCGACGAGACCGCCGAGCGCACCCTCGCCGTCGTCGGTAGCTCGCACGCCGAGCACTGGCTGACGGCACTCGATGTGATCGGGAAGATCCGCGGTGTGCGGATCGCGTCGTATCTGAAGATGGGCTGCCCACTGAATCTCGGCGAACCGATGCTGGGCGATTCGCCATACCCGGACTGCCGCGACTGGACCGTCGACGTGCTCGACCGACTCCGCGCCGACCGACCCGACTGGGTGTTCTCCACCGCCACGCGGCCGAATCCGTCCGGCCTGGGCGACGTCACGCCGGACGAGTACCTGCAGGTGTGGGCGCGCTACGCCGACTTCGGCCTGCCGTTCCTGGGAATGCGCGACACCCCGTGGCTGCACCGCGACGGGGTGCCGTACCTGGCGATCGACTGCCTCGCGGCGGGCGGCGACGCCGAGTCCTGCGGCATCGCGCGCGAGGAGGTGCTCTCGCTCGACAACCCCACTTTGGCCGCGGCCGCGGACTTCCCGCTCGTCTACCCGATCGATTTGTCCGATGCGGTCTGCGACATGACGATCTGTCGCGTCGTGGAAGGCAACGTGCTCGTCTACAACGACGCCCACCACTTGTCGGCGACCTACGTGCGTAGCCTCGCGCTGGAACTCGACCGGCAGATCGGAACGACCACCGGGTGGTGGTAGCGGGTCAGCGTTGCAGGGTCCGGGAGGTGTGCTCGTACACCTCGCCGCGCCGGCCCGGCAACGCGAGGTGGTAGAGGCGGGAGACGTCGAGCGCGGGTGATGCGGGACGTACGCCGGGCCGCGTGCGTGGAACCCGGACGCGCAGCGCGCCGGGTTGCACCGTGCACCGCACCGGCGTCGGCACGACGAGGGACTCGCCGTCCACGCCGACCGGGACGGTCGGGGTATCGGCGTCGATGACGACCTCGGTTGCGGTGTGGCGCACCAGTCCGTGGTCGTGGGCGCGGTAGAGCAGTCCCACGGCCTGCCGGGTGCTGCGGACCGAGATCGTCACGACGCCGAGTCGGCCCCGGTCGAGTCGGGCGCGGCGACCGAGGCCGGTGAGGTCGTTGGTGCCGTACGGGTTGTTGCTGATCAGCACGGCCTGCGGGCCGGGACTGGGGTTGCCGTCGATGTGGGCGGCGAGGCGCGCGCCACTGCGGCCGGACAACAGCTCGGGCAGCATCCGCAGCACGGTGCCGCGCTTTTCGTCGCGGTAGGCGGGGCTCTGCACGATCTCGGCGTACACGCCGAACGACGCGTTGTTGACGAAGGTGCGCTCGTCGAGTCGGCCGATGTCGACCCGCAGTTCGACGCCGTCGCTCAGCGCGTCCAGGCAGGTGGCGGGGTCGGTGCGGTCGAGGCCGAGATCGAGCGCGAAATGGTTGCGCGTGCCCGCGCTGATCACCAGAAAGGGAAGGTCGTGTTCGGCCGCAACGCCCGCGACCAGCGCCTGGGTGCCGTCCCCGCCCGCCACCCCGAGCAGGTCGGCGCCGTCCGCGACGGCCGTTCGGGCCAGCGCCTCGACGTCGACCGTGCCCGGGCCGTCGAGCAGGACCACCGTCGCGCCGAGACTCTCGGCCTTGCGCACGAGGTCGAAACGCTCCACCTTGCCGCCGCCGGAGCGGGGGTTCATCAGCAGGACGGGTCGCTGCGGGGGCGGCGCGTCGTACTCCGGCATCGTGCCCGCCCGCTCCGGGCGCAGCGCCGCCCGCGCGCACACCGCGGCGAGCGCGGCGAGCAGATAGGCCACGAGCACCACCCACAACAGGTCCCGGCGGGCGAACTGCACCAGGACCACGATCGGGGCGGCGACGGCGATGCCGAGCAGCACCCAGCGCACGATCCGCCGGTGCAGCAGCGAGTTGTACAGCGCCGCAACGGCGACCGCGACCCCCACACATGTCGTGACGAGCAGGAAGAACGTGCCCATCGCGCCGGCGAACACGATCAGCACCAGCGCAGCGGCGAACGCAAGCGCGACGGCGAGCCGAGCCCACCAGCGTCGCGTCTGCGGGATCTCGGTGGCGGTCATGCGCCTATTGTGGCCGTCGCTGCGCCTTTTCGACGGTCGGTTGGTGGTTACGGTCGGGAGGCTGGTCACGGCCACGCGACTTTGTGGCTGCCCGCGGCGGCGAGTCACGGGTGGAGGCACAGGCACCTCGCAGACCGCGTCGGAACCTCGCAGTGGGTATACCCACTTTGCCAGGATGAGAGGCGGTCTGCGAGGTGGCGTTACCGGCCGGCTTCACGGCTGTGCGCGCCCAGGCGGCCCGAGACGAGGGCGACCAGGCGCTGGTTTAGCCGGAACCTGTGATGCGGGCGAGCAGGACGAGGCCCTTGCGGGTGATCTTCTTGACATCGGCCATGACAACGCGCATCCTAGATGCATTCACTAGTGGTCGTCTTTAGTGAGTAGTTCTAGTAGGCGAGGTGTGTCATGTCCCCGCGATCGTTGTCATGGCTGGGAATGATCGGATTCGTCGCCGGACTTCTCGGTGCCGCCAGCGCACTGGTGTTGCTTCTCTGGCCGCCACAGGTTGCCGACGACGTGGTCAGCTACCCCTTCACGTCGACCGGTTTCCGGGTCGTGCAGGTGTGGTTCTTCGTCCAACACCTCGGGCTGCTCGTTCTTCTTGTCGGCCTCGCTCGGTCCCGGGCGATGGGGACCGGCCGCTCCTTTGGGGCCGCAGCGTGGCTCGCGGTCGCCGGCATGATCGCGTTGAGCGCGACGGAACTGCTGGCAATGCGCTACGCGGACTGGGACTTCGACACCGCCAACGCCGGAGTGATGGGCACCGCGTATGGCATCGCCTGCACCGCCGTCGGCGCCGGCATGCTGGTGGTCGGGATCGGCGTCCTGCGTTGCGGGAGGTGGTCGGGCTGGCACCGCTGGACACCGATCGCGGTCGGGGTCGGTCTCTTCGTGGTTGTGACACCCGGCTTGTTCGCCGGCTTCGTCGCCGCGCGGCTGGTCATCGGGTTCTGGATGGTGCAGTTCGCGGCGCTCGGATGGAGCCTGCACGCCGAGACGGCGACGCACGAACTCCCGTCGCGAGCAGGGCCGGCGACCGCGAGCCGTCGGGACTACGAGCGCACAGCGGAAGGTCGATGACGATGATCGACGTCGATGACAGCATCACCATTGCGTGCCCCGTAGAAGTGGTTTTCGACTTCGTTGCCGATCAGCGGAACGCCCCGTCGTGGCAGGACGGGTTGACCATGGTGCGTCGCATCACCGACGGGCCTGTGGGTGTGGGTACCAAGCATGAGGCCTCGCGTAAGTTTCTCGGGCGCACCATGGTCTTGACCAACGAATACGTCGAGTACGAACCGAACAAGACCGTCGCCTTCACCGGCGAATCCGGCCCCAGTCGTTTCAAGACGTCATACAAGGTGGAGCCAACAACCGACGGCACCACTCTGACATGCCGTATGCAGATGGAAACAGAGGGCTGTTCAAGCTCGCGGACCCGGTGATCGCCGCAAGCTTGCGCCGAGACTTTGCCGCGAATTTCCGGAAGTTGAAGAACCTGCTCGAATCCTGATGTCGTAGAGGCGTCGATAACTGACAGCTCTATGCGGCGACCTCGCTCGCGGTTTGGGGAGCGGCCAGCGCGCGCTTGCGGCGCTGCAGGACGACGGCCGCGCCGGCCGTCGACGCGACCAGGGCGGCGATCGACAACCACGGCTTGTTCAGCGGGTAGCCGAGGGCGCGGTCGAGGGACCACTCGCCCGGTCCGGTCAGCGCCAGGGCGGCGGTGGAGACGCCGAGCAGCGCGGCGTATTCGTACCCGCCCGACTGAGCGAAGAAACCCGCCGGAGCGTGCACCGCGGCGGCGGCCAACATGGTGCCGCTCGCGGCGGACGCGGCGATCGGCGTGCCCAAGCCGAGCACGAGGCACGCTCCGCCGCCGGCCTCGCCCACGCCGGCCGCGATCGCACTCGGCAAGCCGGGGTGGAACCCCATCGACTCGAAAGCCTCGGCCGTGCCCTCGGGGCCACCCCCGCCGAACCAGCCGAACAGTTTCTGGCAGCCGTGTGCGATGAGGACGCCGCCGACGCCGGAACGGAGCAGCACCCTTCCGGCATCCTTGTACGGGTCGGGCATGGGGTTGTCCCTTCGTTGGGAACGCTTGGGCAATGCGAATCCAGGCTCCCACGCCGTCGGTCTGCCGAACAAGGCGGGACTCGAGCCTGCGGTGTTGACGGGCGGCTGGCGGTCCTCACCCGGGCCGGTGCAGTCCTCGCGAAGGCAGTGCGCCCACTGTTCGGCGAGGACGTCGAGGAGGACCGGTAGGTCCTCGTCGTGGCCTTGCACGATGGCGAAGTGCAGATTCCGGTCGGTCGACATGAGGATGGACAACAGGTACTGGTGTTTGCGGGCACGGCTCGTCTCGTCGGGTTGGCGCGACAGGGCGTGGTGCATGGTGGCGACGACGCGGTTGAGCATGGCGAGCATTTGACAACAGCGCGATCGGGGTGTCGCACGAACGCGAGCGTCGACGACACATGGAGTGGGACCGGACTCGTCGAGTCTCCGGTCACGGTGAACCAGCAGCCGGGAGGACACCGATGTCACAGATCGAAGGACCGCATGGCCGCCGGACGTACGCGGGTGCGGAGCGGCGCCGCGCCGCCCCGGACACCTTGGGCGGCTACCTTGCGGTAATCCCGACGCCGCTGATGCTCGACCGCCTGCCGGTGCCGATTCTGGCCGTGCATCGCGACGCGACGATCGTCTATGCCAATCCCGCGTTCGCGGCGATGACCGGGTACTCAGACCTCGCGGGTCGTCGGCTCGCGCCGCTGCTCGCCGCGGCCGACCCGGGACCGGACCCGGTCGAGGTGCTGCGCGCGGCGGCCGCGACGATCCTCGCGCTGCGTCATGCCGACGGCACCACGGTGCGCGCATGGGTGAGCGAATCGGTGTTCCTGCGCGCCGACGACCCCGTGGTTCTGGTCGCCTTCCAGGATCGCACCGAACAACTCTGGATCCACGGACCCGGCTCGACGAGCAGCACACAGAACTGACCACTGCCGGCCCGGCAACCCACGCACACGGAGTCGACTGACGTCCCTGAGGGCATACCTTCAGCGCGAGCATCGTGTCGAGACGCCGACCGCACGGGGCGCGGAACCAAGTGCGGCGAAGGACCGCGTGTCCGGCGGTGGTCGCTCCGTACCCGGCACGCGGACAAAGGCCGGCAAGGGGATTCTCGACGAGTTTGGACGCCCCCATCGAGTGCCATCGCAATCATGCTCGAACGGCGTTGCACAGCGGTGCGCCGCCCGCGGTCGGCGCCGACGACGCGAACGTCTCCGGGTGCGCTGACCTCGGGATGTGACATGGCCCCAGACAGGGCTTCGGCCGGGAATGCTTACACATTCTCGGCCGGATCTCTGCTTCTCGAGTCCTTTCACCGTTGCCGACTACTTATCTCGATCCGCAGTTCCTATCGTACGCGCGCACAGCGGCCGAGGCCAACACCCCGCCTTGACGGATCCGAAAATGATGGGTGAGGTGCGCTCCCCGGGTGATTTGGTGTTTCTGGCGCTGTGTCGAAGTCGTGTGATTCTCCTGTGTTGTCCGAGCGAGGAACAGGGCTCATCGGTGACGTCGGTCGACTTGCTGCAGGCGTACGCAACAGCGTCCCGGTGTGGGTTCGAGTCGGGGCACGAGGCCGGTGCCGGTGAGTCCATCGAGCAATCCGTCGAGCAGGCAGAGATTCATCCCGCACACGAGGTCGGTGTGCTGCTGCGCCAGTCGGTGGAAGGGGCAGTTGCCGAGGAGGATCTCCGCATTCTCGGTTCGGGGTTCGAAGCCGTATCCCTCGAGTGCTCGCATCACCGTCTCGTGACTGTCGTTGGAGGTCTGCGCGATCCGCGCTGCGTGGCCGAGCTGCCGGCCCAGCTCGGTGGCCCGTCTCTCCAGTACTGCACGTGGTGACTGACCGGATTTCGCCGCTTCGTCGATGCTTGCCGCAAGGAGCTGCCCAGCCAGTTCGTACCGGCGTTGCGGCAGCGATAGATCGATTTGCTGTTCGGACCGCCGGTACAGCTTGGAGGGACGCCCCGAACCGGGACCTGTGCGGCCGGTGCGCCGTTCATGGACGACCGAGAGCAGGCCTTCGTCCGTGAGTCGCTCGAGGTGAAACGCCGCGGTGGTGCGCGGCACCTGCACGGCGGCGGCCGCGTCGTCGCGGCTGACGGGTTCGTGCTGGCGGACCACGTAGTCGTACAACCGGCGCCGGGTCGGCTCGTCGAGGGCTGCGAGCACGGAGACTTGCGTCTGCCATGATTCGTCATCGGCCATCGTCATTCTAAAACCAACTTCTCTTGACTATAGAGGTCCTCCGTTCTAACGTTAGCAAATCTTGTTGATAGAAGGAGGAGTCATGAGCACGACAACATCCGAGCACGGGCCGGTGTTGGCGGCACTGCGGCCCGACCCCGCTTACCAGGCGTTTTTCCTGTTGCGAACGGTGTTCACGGTGGCACCGATCCTGGTCGGGTTGGACAAATTCACGGACTGGCTCGTCGACTGGCCGATCTATCTCGCGACGTGGATCGATGACATCGTCCCCGGCACGGCGCAGCAGACCATGTATGCGGTCGGTGTCGTGGAAATCGTGGCGGGGATCGTCGTGGCGGTGGTGCCGCGCTTCGGCGGACTCCTTGTCGCGGCATGGCTGGCCGGGATCGTCGTGAGCTTGCTGACCATCCCCGCGTTCTACGACGTTGCGGTGCGGGATTTCGGGCTGTTCGTCGCAGCACTGGCGCTGGCCCGGCTGGGCGTCCGCTATGCCCCCGCACGTCGAGGACTCGCATCATGAGCCTCGCAGAACCACAACCGTCAGGGTCCGACGCGCCTTGAGTCGGCGGGCGAGATCACCTGCACGTAGTACACGGGCGCTCGGGCATCGACCCTGATGCGGCTCGGCGGGCGGTGGCCGACCTGCTCGTTGCGCTGGGGCGCGACCCCGACTCGGAACACCTTGCCGACACCCCGACGCGAGTGGCGCATGCCTATGTCGAGCTGCTTTCGCCGCCCGAGTTCAACCTGACGACTTTCCCCAACGACGAAGGTTACGACGAGCTGGTGCTCGCCAAGGACATCCCGGTGCGATCGCTGTGCCAACACCATTTACCCCCGTTTCAGGGCACGGCGCACGTCGGCTACCTGCCCGGGGACCGGATCATCGGACTGTCCAAGCTGGCCCGCGTCGTCGAGCTGTTCGCCCGCGACCTACAGGTGCAGGAACGACTCACACAGCAGATCGCCAACTGGTTGCAACATCACCTTGGCGCCCCAGGGGGTCGGGGTGGTGATCGAAGCGGAGCACATGTGCATGTCGCTGCGAGGGGTGCGAGCGACGCGCTCCCGGACCGTCACGTCTGCGATGCAAGGCTTGCTGCGTGATGACGCTCGTTCGCGTCAGGAATTCTTCGCGCTGACCGGCCGGGGAGGCTGACAACGATGGCGAGGGCGTTCGTGCTGGAGGGCGGCGGGAACCTCGGCGCGGTACAGGTCGGCATGCTGGCCGCGCTGCGGGAGCGGGGCGTCGCGCCGGACCTGCTGGTCGGCACGTCAGCCGGTGCACTCAACGCCGCCTATGTCGCCGGAACCGGATCGACCGCAGACAGCATCGAGGCGCTGGGCCGACTATGGGTGCGGACCCGTCGGCGCGATGTTTTCCCGATCGATCCGGTCCGGCAAATGCTGGTGCTGACAGGCCGGCGACCTTCGCTGTGCTCGGCCGAGCGGCTCCGGCGGTTGATCACTCGGTCGCTGCCCTATGAGCGGCTGCAAGGCGCTGCCACACCGATCTACGTGACGGCGACCAACGTGCTCACGGGCGAAGCGGTAAGCCTCCACCACGGAGATGCCGTGAGCGCAGTGCTGGCCAGCGCGGCCATCCCTGCGGTGTTTCCGGTCGTCGAGGTCGACGGTCGATGTTTGGTCGACGGCGGGGTCGCCGACACCGGCGGCGTTGCCCGTGCAGTGGCGCTCGGCGCCGACGATGTGTGGGTACTACCGGCCGGCTATGCGTGTGCGTTGCGCCGGCCTCCGGCCAGCGCCCTCGCTGCCGCCCTGCACGCCGTGTCGTTGCTCATTCATCAGCGGCTGCTGTCGGAGGTCGTGACCTACACGGATCGAGTTGATCTGCACGTGCTTCCGCCGCTGTGCCCGCTGTCTGTGTCACCGATCGACTTCAGTCGCGCGGCGCATCTCATCGAGCGGGGTCACCGGGCGGCGCAAGCTTGGCTGGCCGATGAAGGCGACCGGCTGCCCGACGCCGGACGATTCCTGTTCCTGCACGAGCACAGCGAGCAAAGCGACACAGTGCCGACAGCATCCCGACCCGCGACATGACCCGGAACCGACGAGGGCCGGCGGGTCGTGCCCGGCAGGCGCGTCGAAGAACCGCGACGAAGCGGGAAGGTCGAATACCGACGCAACATCACCAGGGTCAAGCTTCGCGGAGGGCGTCGACCAGTGGGACGGGGCGATGCATGCCCGACTGGAGGCGGCGCGGGTGCGACCGGGATGGGTGTCGGCGCAATTACTCAAGGGCGTTGACCAGCCGCTCGCGCGCGCCATTGTTGGGGGTCTGGAATTCCAAGGACGATTGGGCCGCTTGGCATCACGACGAGACGTTTCGCGCAACGCGCGAACAGCTCGCTGGGCTCGAGGACGGCGCCGTGGAATCGACCTGGTTCGAGGTCGTGGAGAACGCCGCCGGCGGCTGAGGACAGCGCAGGTTCCCGGGGGTTGGGTGCGCTGTGACTTCAGCCGGGTCCTTGGCTGCGTCCTCCCGTGGAGCATGCGCGAGAGCACGCCGGTGATCCGCCGGCTCGGCATTTTCGGTCCGGTCAGCGCCCTGTGGACAGCCTGGTGGGAGAACCCGATCTTATTCGCCAAGTCGATGGTCGACTGGTCGCCCGTCTCGAACTCGATGCGGCGGCCGCGCGGACGATGGTGTTGCGACGTTCTCGGTTCACCGGTGGGCGCGCGCAGCGTCGGGAACGGTCGGTGGCAGGATAGGGGAGACCGACCCTCATGGTGAGAGACGGTGTGACGAGGCAGGGAGTGTGCGGCATGGCGCGGGGCAAGGTCAAATGGTTCAACGCGGACAAGGGCTTCGGGTTCATCGCCCAAGACGGCGGCGGCCCGGACGTATTCGTGCACTACTCGGAGGTTGCCGGCAGCGGCTTCAAGTCCCTCGATGAAGGGCAGGAGGTGGAATTCGAGATCGGCCAAGGCCAGAAGGGCCCGCAGGCTCAGAACGTTCGACCAATCTAACCCGCCCCCGTGGGCCGCACCCGGCGGAGTGAACTTCCCCGATTCCCCCGCAGATGTGGCTGATCGGTTCGGCTGACTCCGGTTGGAGGGTAGGTGGGTGCGGAAGTCTTGGAATGCCCTAACTCCCGCGCCCCACACTCGGCCAGGGCAAGACCCGACTGGCCTGTGAAACCCTCACCCGCGCCCGCCGCCGAGGTCGCGGCTGCCGGTTCGTGGCCGCGACCGTCTCGGCACAGTCCGTGCCACTGGGCGCGTTCGCCGACTACGCCGACCGGTTCCGCGACCCCTTGGCCCGCGTCCGCGACGTCGTCGACGCCGTGAAATGCACGGAGGTCGCGGACCGGTCGTGGTGGGCATCGACGACGGGCACCTGCTCGACGAGCAATCCGCCCTCGCGGTGCACCAGATCGTGCTGCGGCGACACCTCACCACGGTCGTGCTCACCGTGCGCACCGGCACCGGATGCGATCACCGCCCTGTAGAAAGACGCACTGCTGCCGCGGCTGAAGGGCAACCACTGTCCAAGGCCGAGACCGCGTCCCTACTCGAATGCGTGCTCGCCAGCGACGTCGAGTCCTCCACCGAGCAGCGGGTCTGGCACTACACCCGCGGCAAACTGCGTCAACTGATCGTTGACGAACTCGCGACCGGCCGTTTCATGCAGTGAGCCGGAGTGTGGATCTGGGACACGCACCTGCGCGTGTCCCCGACCCTGGCCGAACTGATCGACACGACCATCCGCCGCCAACCCGACGCGGTTCTCGGGGTCCTCGACGTCCTCGCCGTCGCCAGGTCGAGTTGGCCGTTCTGTCCGCGATCACTCGGGCCGAGGCGATCGACGCCGCCGAAGCCGCCGGGGTGATCACGGTCGACACCAGTTCTGATCCTGTCGTGGCCCGGACCGCGCGCCCACTCATCGGCGAGGTCCGCCGCGCCCGGGCCGGGAGCAGCCTTGGACCGAACGGATGTGACGTTCGGGTGGTGTGCGACAACGACGTATTCGTCACCGGATGCCCACCCGGGCCCGGTCGAGTTCGATTCAGGGTCGCCTCCATCGAGCCCCGTGCACAGGGTGGGCGCCGAATGGGCCTCGGTCCGGTCGGACCCACGTGCCAGACGCCCGGGTCGAACGCGTAGGACGCCGCACCCTGATTGTCCGACACCGGATAGGGCGGATACGTCGCGCAGCGGCGAAACAGCGACGATGATCTCGGTGAGGTGGATTCGTCGCGCCGGCGCCGGAAGGGTGAACCGCACCGGACTGATCCGACGACAGGAGGCGAAGGCGATGGGAAGCGACGCCCCGAGTGTCAAGGAACTCCCTGTGAACGAATGCTGGGCGATGCTGCGCACCGAGAGCGTCGGCCGCCTTGCCGTGTGGGTGGACGACCACCCGGATATCTTCCCCATCAATTACGTGGTCGATCATGGAACCATCGTGTTTCGAACCGCGCGAGGTACCAAGATGTCTGCTGCGCTGTCGGAGGCTCCGGTTGCGCTGGAAGTCGACGGCTACGAGCCTCGGTCAAACGAAGCGTGGAGCGTGGTGATCAAGGGGCGTGCCGAGGCGATCCGTGAGATCGATGAGCTGATGGACACGTTTGAACTGCCGCTCTTTCCGTGGCAGGCCGGGACGAAGAACCTCTTCATCCGCATTGTTCCCACGCTGGTAACCGGTCGGCGGTTCCCCGTTGTCGACCCGACCGCTTGGCACACTCCCTTCTCGACCGTGCGACGGTCGCCTCCCGAATAGGTCGATGGATCTGCCGCGGCGGGCGCGTCGATCTGGCCCGCAGTCGGCGAGTGTGTGCGCGCTGTGTCGGCGTAGGTGGCGAGTAGCGGGTGTGCGGCAGAGCGGCCCATCCCTGGGTTGCTGTCGTGCTGCGATGCCGCGCAGCTTTGTACGCCCCGCGCGGTTTGCAGGCAGCGCGACGCGTACGAAAGGTGTGCGGCGTGCGTTGCCGGGGCTCGCGGAGTTGGTGAACGCCTCGCGGGCCGGCGTAGGTGTTTGTGCTGGTCATCAGGGGTCGTGAGTGGTCGTGGAGTCTGCAGGGTCCACAACCGCTCACGGCCGCGGAGCGCCCGTGCGGCCGGAGACGAGGGCGACGAGGCGCTGGTAGCCGGAACCGGTGGCGCGGACCAGCAGGTCGAGGGTCTTGGCCTCCCAACCGATCAGCACTCGCGCGCGGCCCTTGGCGACGCCGTCGAGGATGGTGTCGGCGGCCATCTCGGGGGAGTGCAGCGCGAGTCTGCGGTCGAAGAAGTCCGCGAACGCCTGGGCGTCGTCGCCGTCGTTGACCGTCGCGTTGCGGGCGACGGCGGTCTTGATGCCGCCAGGATGCACGCAGGTGACCTTCACCGGGCGCCTATTGGCGAGCATCTCCTCGCGCAGCGATTCGGTGAAGCCGCGGACCGCGAACTTGGCGGCGTTATAGGCGCTCTGACCAGGGATCGCGATCAGCCCGAACAGGCTGGAGATGTTGACGACGTGACCGTCACCGGAATCGATCAGGTGCGGCAGGAACGCCTTGGTGCCGTTGACGACGCCCCAGAAGTCGACGTCCATGATGCGCTCGATGTCCTTGAACTCGGTGCGCTCGACGGAACCGTGGTGGGCGATGCCAGCGTTGTTGTAGATCTGGTGCACCACGCCGTAGTGGGCCCGCACGCCGTCGGCGTAGCGCAGCACCGCGTCGCGCTCGGCGACGTCGAGGTGATCGGAGGTCACCCGCGCCCCGACCCGCTCGCACAGGCGGACGGTCTCGGCGAGGCCGGCGAGGTCGACGTCGGACAGCGCCAGCCTGGCCCCGCGCTCGGCTAGGCGCACCGCAAGCGCCCGCCCGATGCCCGACCCGGCGCCGGTGACGACCGCGACCTTGTTCTCGAAGGGATTCCGCGCGTCGCTCATCGGACTGCCACCTGCGCTTCCTGCTCGGTTTCCTCCGGGTTGGGCAGCCCGGTGATCTGAGCCTCGGTTGTCTGGTATGCGGCGATATCGAACTGCCTTGTCTGCCTGCGGAACTCGAAGGTGAAGCCGGGCCACAGCGTGGTGTTGTTGCCGTGCGCGTCGAGATACCAGCTCGCACAGCCGCCGGTCATCCATACGCTGCCCGCCAGCTTGGCTTGCAGGTCGCGATTGTAGCGATGCTGCTCCTGTGCCCGGACCTCGACGGTCCGCAGGCCACGCCGGCGCATGGTCGCGAGCGCGTCCGCGACGTAGGCGATCTGCGACTCGATCATGTACACCATCGACGAGTGCCCGAGGCCGGTGTTGGGGCCGACGAGGAAGAACATGTTGGGAAAGTTCGCGATGGTGGTGCCCTTGTAGGCCTGCTGGCCCCCGTCGGCGAAGGTCTGCGCGAGGGTGTGCCCGTCGCGACCGCGGATCGTCTCGAACGTCGGGGAGTCGGTGACGTGGAACCCTGTCGCGACGACGATCACGTCGACCTCGCGCACCGTGCCGTCGCGCGCGACGACCGCGTTCGGGCGCACCTCGGCGATGGGATCGGTGACCACGTCGATGTTGTCCCGGTTCAGCGCCGGGTAGTAGTCGTTCGAGATCAGCATCCGCTTGCAGCCGATCCGGAAGTTCGGGGTGAGTTTGCGGCGCAGGTCGGGGTCGGCGATCTCGCGCCGCAGCTTGGCGCGCGCCATCCACTCCAGCGGCTTCATCGCGATCGGCGCCTTGGCGAGCCCGACGACCTGGATCTCGCGGGCCGCGTACACCCCCAGGCGGGCAAGCCGCTGCACACCCGGGACGTACTTGAACGCGAGGCGCTCGGGGGTGGTGTAGGCGCGGTCGCCGCGGGGGAGCAGCCACGGCGCGGTGCGCTGGTACACGTCGAGGTGCGCGACCCGCGGCGCGATCGCGGGGACGATCTGGATCGCCGAGGCGCCGGTGCCGATCACCGCGACGCGCTTGCCGTCCAGGTCGGCGTCGTGGTTCCAGCGCGCGGAGTGGAAGATCTCGCCCTCGAAGTCCGCGACGCCGGGGATGCCGGGCAGCGCGGGTTCACACAGCGCCCCGACCGCGGTGATCACGACGTCGGCGGTATAGGCGCCCTGGTTGGTGTCGACCTCCCACCGCGCGCGGTCGGCATCCCACCGGGCGCCGGTGACCTCGCAGCCGAAGCGGTGCCTGGCGCGGACGTCGTAGCGCGTGGCGACGGTCTCGATGTAGCGCTGGATCTCCGGCTGGGCGGAGAACGAGCGTGACCAGTTCGGATTGAGTGCGAACGAGTACGAATACAGCTGCGACGGCACGTCGCAGGCGGCGCCGGGGTAGGTGTTGCAGCGCCAGGTCCCGCCGACCTCCGGGCCGCGCTCGAGCACGACGAAGTCGGTCTCGCCCTGCTGGCTCAGCCGGATCGCCGCGCCGAGTCCGGCGAAACCGCTGCCGACGATGAGGGTGCGGACGTGACGCGCCGGCGGGACACCGACTGCGTTGTCTGTAACCGTGCGACTCATGTAACTCACGGTAGAGCCCTACTGAGTTCGAGTCAACACTATTGACCAACTCTCAATACGGTGCTTGGCTGACCCCGTGCGACGCGTTCGGCTCGACCCCGCGCAGCGGCGTGACCAGCTGCTTGCGCTCGGCATGGAGGTCTTCACCCGCTCGGGGCTCGACCGCATTTCGATCGACGAGATCGCGAAGGCGGCCGGCATCTCCAAGGGCCTGCTGTTCCATTACTTCCCGAACAAGCGCGGATTTCAGCTCGAGATCGTGCGCCGAGCGAGCGCGGAACTGCTCGCGGCGACCGCACCCGATCCCGAACTCGCGCCGATGCAGCGGCTGCGCGATTCGCTCGAGCGCTACGTCGACTACGTCAGCGAGCGGCGCGACGCGTACATCTCACAGCTGCGCGGGCCGGCAAGTGCAGATCCCGAGTTCGTCGCGGTGTTCGAGGCGAACCGGGCCCGGACCGTCGCGCGGGTGCTCGACAGCCTCCCGGCGCTCGACGGGGTCGAATTCGACCGCACCCAAGTCGAGGTCGCGGTGCGCGGCTGGGTGGCGTTCGTGGAGGAGACCACGATCAGCTGGCTGCGCGGGCAGCAGATCTCGCGAGACCGGCTCGTCGAGATGAACCTTCGCGCCTTGCCCGCGGTGGCGCTGCCGCCGCAGGTGGCCGGGCTGCTGCTCGCGCCGAAGCCCTGATTCGATCAGGCCGCGCCGAAGCCTTTCGCGAAGCGAACGACATCGCGAGACTGCCCTCGTGTCGTCGACCACCGGGAACCCGCTGACCGCGCTCGCGTCGACGGTATATCTCCCCGCCGCCGCCTACGGCATCGGCATGGGGGCCGCGGCTCCCGTCATGACGCTCACCGCGCTCGACCTCGACGCCGGCGTGGCGGTGGCGGGACTGACCGTCGCGCTCGTCGGACTCGGGCAGGTGCTGGGCGATCTGCAGGCCGGGCAGGTCGTGGCGCGACTCGGGGAGCGGCGCTCGATCGTGCTGGCCAGCACGGTGGCCGCGGCAGGGGTGCTGATCTGCATTCTCGCGCCGACGGTGTGGTGGCTGTGCGCCGGCATCCTGACGGTCGGGCTCGCGAACTCCGTGTGGGGTCTGGCGCGGCAGAACTACCTGTCGCTGGCGGTGCCGTTCGCGTGGCGGGCGCGGGCGATGTCCCTGTTCGGGGGCGCGATGCGGTTCGGGTTCTTCGTCGGACCACTCATCGGCGCGGCGGCGATCTGGGCGCTCGGCGTGCGCGGGGGGTTCGTCGTGCAACTGGTCGCGGTCGTGGTGGCCGGGGTACTGATGGCCCGGCTGCCCGACCCGGAGGGTGCGCGGGCGGTCGCGGCACCGCAACCGCTGCGCACGGTGTTCGGCACTCACCGACGGCTGCTCGTCACCCTGGGCGCGGGGTCGCTGCTGCTCGGCGTGGCCCGCTCGTCGCGGGATGCGCTATTGCCGCTGTGGGCCGACCATCTCGGGCTGTCGCCGGCGACCGCCAGTCTCGTCTTCGGGGTCGGCGCCGCGCTGGACGTGCTGTGCGCCTACCCGGCCGGGCACCTGATGGACCGCTTCGGGCGCGGCTTCGTCGCGCTGCCGTCGATCCTCGTGCTCGCCGCGTCGTACCTGGCGTTGCCGTTCGCGACGACGCTGGCCGGATTCACCGCGGTCGCGGTCGTGCTCGGGATCGGCAACGGCTTCGGCAACGGGGTGATCATGACGCTGGGCGCCGACGTCGCGCCGTCCACCGGGCGGGCCGAGTTCCTGGCGGCCTGGCGGCTCACGCACGACGCCGGATTCCTGCTCGGGCCGCTGTCGATCGCACTCGCGGTCGCGGTGGTCTCGCTGCCGGCCGCCGCGTTCACGGTCGCGGGGCTGTCGGGCCTCGGCGCCGGACTGCTGGGCCGCTACATCCCGCGCTATGCCCAGCCGAAGGCCGTTGCGCCGGTCGGCTGACGGGGATCACGCCCCGTAGCGTGACCGACTGTTCGAGGCTCTGACCGCATCTCGGACGCGATGCAGCCCGCTCGTCTCACCGTTCCATAATAGCGACCCAAGGCTTGTCTCCTCCTTGAGGAAGCGTTCTGGAGCCGACCTTTGCGTGTAGGAAATTACAATCAGACGTGCAATCAATCTCCTTTTCCGCACTTCTGGGACCCGTTTTGGCTCCCCCATGAGGCCGGGTCAACTGGTGTAGACGCTGTGCGGGATTTCGAGCAGGTCGAGGACGAGTGCCTGTAGCTCGGTGAGCTGGGGCTGGAAGGTCTGGATGT
>DATDBL010000198.1:0-17433 GCA_036524855.1 Aldersonia sp.
GGCACCGCCACCGCCACGAGGGTCTCGGGGCCGGCACCGCGGTCGCGCAGGGCCTGCGCCACCCGCGCCGCGGCGCTGTCGACCTCACGGTAGGAGTAGGAACACCCCTCCCACACCACCGCGGTACCAGCGGGATTCGCCGCGACCGCGTCCGAAACCAGCCACGCCCACGAGGCGAACCGTGCCGGGGCCGGACCCCGGACCGGCACCAACGCGCCGCGCTCCACCTCCGACAGCAGGTCGACCGAATCCACTCGCACCGACGGATCGGCCACTACCGCACCGAGCAACTCGACATAGCGCCGGGCCAGGCTCACCGCGGTGGACTCGTCGAAAAGGTCCGTGGCGAACCGCAGCACGCCGGTGAAACCCGCAGTGGGATCGGGGTTCTCGCCCAGCGTGAGTACCAGATCGAATTGTGCGGTGCCGGTGTCGAACTCGACCGGGGCGAGAGTGATGTCCGGGAGCACGAGTTCGGTGCCGGTGGCGTAGGCGAGCGCGAATGCCACCTGGAACAGCGGGCTGTGGGCCCGTGACCGGGTCGGAGAGAACGTCTCGACCACCTGCTCGAAGGGCACGTCGCTGTGCGCGAACGCCTCCAGGTCCACGTCACGCACGTGTGTCAGCAGGTCGGCGAACGAGGAGCCGGGGTCGATCGCGGTCCGCAATACCAGGGTGTTGACGAACATCCCGACCACGTCGTCGAGAGCGGCCTCTCCGCGACCGGCGATCGGAGTCCCGATCGCGATGTCCGCACTGCCCGACAGCCGCGACAGCAGCAGCGCGAACGCCGCGTGGGTCGCCATGAACACCGAGACGCCGTGCTGCGCGGCGGCGGCACGCACCGCGTCTGCGGTGGCTGTGGAGATCGAGAATGACACCGCGGCACCGCGGTACGAAGCCACCGCGGGCCGCGGCCGGTCGGTCGGCAGCGCTAGGACCTCGTCGATGCCGGCGAGGTGTTCGCGCCAGTAGTCGAGCTGCCGGGCCGCCGCCGAGTCGGGGTCGGTCTCGTCGCCGAGGATCTCGCGTTGCCACAGTGCGTAATCCGCATACTGCACCGGCAGAGGAGCCCATGACGGTGCCGATCCGTCGCGGCGAGCCGTATAGGCGGTGACGAGGTCTCGGGTGAGCGGCCCCGTCGAGATGCCGTCGGCGCTGATGTGGTGCACCGCAAGGACGAGTACGTGACTGGTCGGGTCCAGCGCGTAGAGCGCGACCCGGATCGGGACGCCGGTGGTGACGTCGAAGCCGCGACCGAGCACGCCCGCGATCCGGCCGGGGAGATCATCGGGCGTGGTCGGTTCCGGGTCGAGCGGGAGGTGCACTTGGCTGGCGTCGAGGATGGCCTGAACGGGTCCGGAGCCGGTTTCGGGATAGACGGTGCGCAACGATTCGTGGCGAGCCAGCACGTCCCCGACGGCGGCCTGCAGGGCGGGCACATCGAGCGCGCCGTCGAGGCGCACGACGACGGGAATGGTGTAGGTGACCGAGTCCGGGTCGAACCGGTTCAGGAACCACATCCGTGACTGCGCCGGTGAGAGGGGAACCCGCTCCGGCCGCGGTCGCGCCACCAAAGGCGGGCGGTTGTCGCGTTCGGCCTGCGCGACCACAGTGGCGAAGCCGGCGACCGTCGGGTGCTCGAACATCGCCCGGAGCGTGACGGTCACCTTCGCGGCGGTGTTGACGCGGGCCACCACCTGGGTCGCGGACAGCGAGTTGCCGCCGAGGGCGAAGAAGTCGTCGTGGCGCCCGACCCTCTCGGCGCCGGTCACCGCCGCGAACACGTCCGCCACTACGCGTTCATCTTCGGTGCGCGGCGGTTCGTATTCGACACCGCTTGCGAACTCGGGTTCGGGTAGGGCGGTCCGGTCGACCTTGCCGGTGGGCGCCAGCGGCACAGTGCCGAGCATCGTGACGCTGTCGGGCAGCATCGCCCGGGCGAGCAAACCCGAAAGGTGTTCCCGCACCGTGCCGATGTCGATCGTGTGTCCTTTGGTCGCAACGACATACAGCGCCAGCCGTGGGCCGTGCGCGGTGTGTCGCAGGTCGACCACGGCCTGCGCGACGTCCGGGTGGGCGGTGGCGGCGGCCTCGATCTCACCCGGTTCGATCCGGTTGCCGCGGACCTTGATCTGGGTGTCGCTGCGGCCCAGGTAGCGCAACTCGACCCCGGCGGGGGTGAGGTGAGCGGTGACGAGGTCACCGGTGCGGTACAGCCTCGTGCCAGTGATAGTGGGGTTCGCGACGAATCGGGCCGCGGTCAGCCCGAACTGGTGGTGGTAGCCGCGCGCCAGGCCCGGCCCGGCCAGATACAACTCGCCCACCACGCCGGGCGGGACCGGCCGCAGCCTGTCGTCGAGGACCAAGGCGGTGAACCCGGGTACCAGGGCGCCGATGGCGATCGGCCGGCCGGGGTACAGGTCGGCAGACGTGGCGATGTCGGTGGCTTCGGTGGGGCCGTAGCCGTTGCGCATCTCGCGCCCGGGTGCCCATTTCGTGACGAGGTCGGCCGGTGCTGCCTCGCCGCCGACCCCGACGACCAGCAGGTCGGGGACGGCGGCGGGGTCGAGGGTCGCCAACAGCGACGGCGTCATGATGGTGTGACTGACCCGTTGCTCGACGATGAAGTCGGTGAGATCGGTGCCGAGCATCCCGGTCGGGGCTATCACCAGTGTGGCAGCTTGGGAGAGGGCGGAGATCTGTTCGCCGAGGGCCATGTCGAAGCTGATCGTGGCGTTGTGCAAGAACCGGGTTTCGCGGGTGACGGCATGTCGGGTGAGCCGATCCGCGGCCAGGTTCGCCAGGCCGGCGTTGGGGACGACGACGCCCTTGGGGCGGCCGGTCGAACCCGAGGTGTAGACGACGTACGCCGGATGCTCCGGTGCCACGGCCACGTGGGCTCGGTCGGCGGTGGGGGTGGTGTCCACCTCGTCCAGCAGTGTCCAGTCGATTCCGGTGCCGGGCAGATCATCGACGAAGTCGGTGGTGGTGACGCCGAGGCCGGCACCGGAGTCGGTGAGCATGTGGGCGATCCGCTCGCTGGGATACGTCGGATCGACCGGGACGAACGCGGCGCCGGTCTTGGCGACTGCCCAGATCGCGACGACGCTGGTCAGACTGCGTTGCACCGCAACCGTGACCAGCACTTCCGGTCCTGCCCCGCGCGTCTGCAGCGCACGCGCGAGACGGTTGGCGGCGGCGTCCACTTCCGCATACGTGTAGTCGCGTCCCGCCCAGACCACCGCCACCCCATCGGGATTCGCCGCGACCGCGGCGTCGACCAACTGGGACCACGACCTCGCCGGCCGGCCCGTAAGCCCGTGTATCGGCACGAGTGCTCGTCGCTCGTCGCGCGACAACAACTCGAGCGTGGCAACCCGCAGCGACGGGTCCGCGACGACGGCGGCGAGCAGGTCGGTGTATCGGCGGGTCAACTCGGTGATCGTGGTTTCGGCGAACAGATCGGTGGCGTATCGGAGCAGGCCGGTGAGTTCGCCTTCCGTGGCGGTTTCGCCGAGGGTCAGCGCGAGGTCGAATCGTGTGACGGATGACTCGAACGGGACCGGCGTCACGCTCAGGCCCGGCAGGGCGAGGTCGTCGGCCGAGCGATGCTCGTAGGCGAACAACACCTGGAACAGGGGCGTGTGCGCCCGGGACCGTGTCGGTGCCAGGGCGTCGACGATTTCCTCGAACGGGATGTCGCTGTGTCCGAACGCCGCCAGGTCCACGTCCCGGACACCGGCGAGCACCTCGGCAAACGACGCGTCCGCGTCGACGATCGTGCGCAGCACCAACGTGTTGACGAACATGCCGACCAGGTCGTCGAGGGCAGGATCGCCGCGACCCGCGACCGGAGTGCCGACGGCGACGTCCGCGCTGCCCGACAGCCGGGACAGCAGCAGCGCGAACGCCGCGTGGGTCACCATGAACATCGACGCGCCGTGGGTGTGGGCCACCGACCGCACGTTCGCGACAACCTCGGGCGCGATGGTGAAGCTCACGGTGGAACCGCGCTGGGACGCGACCGGGGGGCGCGGGTGATCGGTGGGCAGCGCAAGCACCTCGTCGAGGCCCGCGAGTTGGTCACGCCAGTAGCCGAGTTGGCTGGCCGCCGGCGACTCGGGGTCGGTGCTGTCGCCCAGGGTCTTACGTTGCCACAGCGCGTAATCGGCGTACTGAACCGGAAGCGGCAGCCAGGCGGGCACGGCGCCGCCGCGGCGGGCCAGGTAGGCGGTCAACACGTCGCGGGCCAAGGGCCCGGTGGAGAAGCGGTCCCCGCTGATGTGATGCACCGCGAGGACGAGAACGTGCGTGGTCGGGTCCAGCGCGAACAGCGAGGCCCGGATCGGAACGCCGGTGGTGACGTCGAAGCCGCAACCGAGCACATGCTGCACCCGTGCGGGAAGCTCGTCGAGGGTGGTCGGGACCGGATCGAGGTCGAGCGCCGCCCTGTCGACGGGCAGAATCATCTGAACGGGGCCGTCGCCGTCGTCGGGATAGACGGTTCGCAGCGACTCGTGTCGCGCGAGCACGTCGCTCACGGCGGCTTGCAGGGCGGGGACGTCGAGATCGCCGGTCAAACGGACCGCGACCGGGATGGTGTACGCGACCGACTCCGGGTCGAGCCGGTTGAGGAACCACATGCGTGTCTGCGCCGGGGACAGGGGGATCCGCTCCGGTCGCGCCCGTGGCTCCAGTGCCGGACGCGCCGACTGCTCGGCGGCGGCCACCAACGCCGCGAATCCCGCCACGGTCGGAGCCTCGAACAGCGCCCGGACACTGACCACGACGCCGAGGCCCCGACGCACATCCCCCACCACCTGTGTGGCGGACAGCGAGTTACCGCCGAGCGCGAAGAAGTCGTCCGCACGGCCGACTCGTTCGGTGCCGGTGACGCGCGCGAAGACGTCGGCAACGTCGCGCTCCACATCCGTTTCCGGGGCGACATACTCTGCCGGTCGGAAGTCGGGAGCCGGTAGTTGCGCGCGGTCGAGTTTGCCGTTGGGGGTGAGTGGGATGTGGGTCAGGACGACGAGGTGGGTGGGTTGCAGGTGTGGGGGTAGGTGGGTGCGGGTGTGGGCGTGCAGCGCGGCGGGGTCGATCGTGTCCCCGGGAGTGGCGTGCAGGTAGGACACGAGCCTGCTCTCGTGCACGGTGGTGTACGCGAAGTCGACACTCGGGTGGGCGACCAGGGTGGCGTCGAGTTCGGCGGGTTCGACGCGGATGCCGTTGAGCTGCACCTGGTCGTCGCTACGGCCCGCGAACACCAGTGCCCGGTGGGGGTGGAGTTGCCAGCGCACCAGGTCGCCGGTGCGGTAGAGGACGCCACCCGGTGTGGTGGGGTCGGGAACGAACCGGGCTGCCGTCAACCCGGGCCGGCGGTGATATCCACGCGCCAATCCCGCTCCGGCGAGGTACAACTCCCCGACCACCCCCGCCGGCACCGGGCGCAGCCGCGAATCCAGCACCAACGCAGTGCTGCCGGGCAGCAGATCCCCCAGCGTGATCGACGACGGATCTCGCAGCGGGGTGGTCATCGTGGTGACGATCGTGGTCTCGGTGGGGCCGTAGCTGTTGTGGAAGCGGGTTCCGGGTCCGAAACGGGCCACCAGGTCGGGCGGGCACACGTCCCCGCCCACCACCACGGTGCGCAGGTCCGGTAGGTCCGCGGACACCGTGGACAACACCGCGGGAGCGGTGATGACGTGCGTGACGCGCTGGTGGCGAGCGACATCGGTCAGGGCGTCGCCGCCGTAGACCTCGGGTGGGGCGATGACGAGGGTGGCGCCGGCGGAGAAGGCATGCACCATCTCGAACACCGACGCGTCGAAGGTCGCCGACGCGAACCGCAGCACCCGCGAGCCGGTGTCGGCGCCGAGTTCCGGGCGCGCGGCGGCGGTGAAAGTCGCCAGGCCGTTGTGGGTGACCAGCACGCCCTTGGGTTGTCCGGTGGTGCCGGAGGTGTACAGGACATACGCCGGCGAGCGCACATCCACCGCCACCGGGGTGAACTCCCGCGCGGGCGGGTGTAGCGCCTCGTCGAGGCGCAACCACGCCACCTCGTCGGGCAGGTCAACGGCGGTCGCGGTGTCCGAAACTCCCAGCACCGCTTGGGAGTCGGTGAGCAGGTAGCGGATCCGCTCGCCGGGGTGGGTGGGGTCGATCGGAACGTACGCGGCGCCGGTCTTGGCGATCGCCCACATCGCGACCACCGCCGCGACCCCACGCGGCAGGGCAAGGGCGACCATCGTTTCCGGGCCGGCACCCCGCTCGACTAGCACCGCGGCCCACCCATCGGAGGCCGCATCCAACTCCCGGTAGGTCACCGACGTCTCGCCGCACACCACCGCCGGGCCGTCCGGGTTCGCCGCCACCCCCGCCGCCAGAATCAGTGGCAGCGGCACCGGCGCAACGGCAGGCCCGCCCGAGGCCGGCACCAACACCGACCGCTCGGCGGCGTCGAGCAGGTCCGCATCGCCGACGAGCCTGCTCGGGTCGGTGATCATCGAGTGCAGGAGTCGATCGAACCGGGCAGCAACCGATTCCACGGTCGAGGCGTCGAACAGGTCGCTCGCGAAGGTCCACCGCACCCGCGCGGTGCCGTCCGGCGCCTCGGTCAGGGTCACCTGCAGATCGAACTTGGCGACCCGCTCGTCCAGGGGCAGTGGGGTCACCGTCAACCCGGGCAATTCCACGGTGTCCACCGCGGCGTCCTCGAGCGCGAACGACACCTGGAACAGGGGGTGGTGTGCGGTCGACCGCGTCGGCGCCAACACCTCCACGAGGCGCTCGAACGGCGCGTCCGCGTGGGCGAACGCGTCGAGGTCGGTGGCGCGGACTTGCGCGAGGAGATTGTCGAACGACGTCGCGGGGTCGACGCGGGTGCGCAGCACCAAGGTGTTGACGAACATGCCGACCAAGTCGTCGAGTTCGGGTTCCCCACGACCGGACACCGCCGTCCCGACCGCGACATCGCCACTGCCGGACAACCGTGCCAGCAGCACCGCCAACACCGCATGCACGACCATGAACGGCGTCGCACGCCGAGCTCGCGCCAGATCCCGCACACCGGAGTAGGTGGCGGTGTCCAGCGTCGAGTCGACCGTCGCACCCCGCATCGACGCCACCGCCGGGCGCGGGCGATCGGTCGGCAGAGCCAGCAACGCCGGCAGCTCGGCCAAATTCTCGGTCCAGTACGCCAGCTGCCGCGCCGCGGGGGAACCGGGATCGGTCTCGGTGCCCAGCACCGCCGACTTCCAGATCGCGTAATCCGCGTACTGCACCGGCAACGGCGCGAACTGCGGCGCCCCACCCGCGGTTCGGGCGAGATAGGCGGCCATCAGGTCCCGGGTCAGCGGACCCAACGACCACCCGTCCGCCGCGATGTGATGCACCACCAGCACCACCACGTGCTCGGTCGGCGCCACCCGAAGCAGCGCCACCCGCACCGGCACCTCGACCGCGACATCGAACCCCCGCAACGCCACTTCGCCGATCACCTCGGCGACGTCGGCCCGCGCCACCTGCACCGGTGTCACGTCCGGGCGCCACGCCATGACCTCCTGCACCGGGCCCTCGGGCGTCTCCGGATACCGGGTCCGCAGGATCTCGTGCCGACCCACCACGTCGGCGACCGCCGCCGACAGCGCCGCGACATCCACACCACCCGACAACCGCAACGCCCCGGCGATGTTGTAGCCCCCCGAGGACGGATCGAACCGATTCAGCAACCACATCCGCAACTGCGCCGTCGACAATGGAACCGGATCGGGTCGCTCAGCGGCAACCAGGGCCGGGCGCAGGGTCGACCCGCGTTGCGCTTCGGCGAGTTCCGCCAGCACCGCGACGGTCGGCGCCTCGAACAACGTCCGCACCCCGAGATCGGTGTCGAACGCCGCGTTGATCCGCGCGATCGCCCGCGTGGCGGTGAGCGAGTTCCCGCCGAGGGCGAAGTAGTCGCCTGTCGCGCCGACGCTGTCGTGACCGAGCAGGTCGGCGAAGATCCCCGCCACCGTCGCCTCGGCGGTGGTACGCACCGGTACCGTTGCAGCAAAACGGATCTGCGGCTCCGGCAGCGCCCGTCGATCCAGTTTGCCGGTGGCACCCAATGGCATCTCGCCCAGCACCACGACGTCCGCGGGCACCATGAACGCCGGCAGCGTCGCGGTGGCGTGCGTCGTCACGGCGTCCGGGTCGACCGTGTCCGGCGTGACGTAGCCGACGAGTCGGTCCCCGACCAGGCGCACCGCCGCGGCCGTGACGCCCGGAGCGGTGCGCAGCACCGCCTCGATCTCCCCGAGTTCGATCCGCTGGCCCCGCAGCTTCACCTGGAAGTCGGCGCGGCCCAGGTACTCCAGCTCGCCGACAGGAGCGGAGCCTGCGGAGCGACCATCGGACACAGCCGTCCACCGCACGAGGTCGCCGGTGCGGTACATCCGCTCACCGGTGCCGAAGGGATTCGCCACGAACCGGTCCGCAGTGAGGTCGGGACGGCGGTGGTAGCCGCGGGCGAGTTGCACGCCCGCGAGATACAACTCCCCCGCCACACCCACCGGGACCGGACCGAGACCGGCATCGAGGACGTACACCTGTGTGTTCCATACCGGTCGCCCGATCGGGACGGCACGGGGGTCGCCGCGGCGCACCGGGTGGAAGGTGACGTCCACCGCAGCCTCGGTGGGGCCGTACAGGTTGTCCAACGCGACGTCGAGACCCGCGAAGGTCGCCTCGGCGGTGCTGCGCGGCAACGCCTCACCGCTGGTGAACACCCGACGCAGTGAACCCAGGCGCGACAGGTCGGCATCCGCGGTGAACACGTCGAGCATCGACGGCACGAAATGCACCGTCGTGACGTGTTCGCGTTCGATCGCTGAGGCGAGATACCGCGGGTCGCGGTGGCCGTCGTGCTCGGCGATCACCAGCCGTGCACCGACCAGCAACGGCCAGAACAGTTCCCACACGGACACGTCGAAGGTCGCGGGGGTCTTGTGCAGCACGCCGTCGGAGCCGTCGAGCGGATAGCCCTCCTGCATCCATGCCAGGCGGTTGACGATCGCGCGGTGCGTGACGCCGACAGCCTTCGGCCGCCCGGTCGACCCGGAGGTGTAGAGCAGGTACGCGAGGTGATCCGGGATGGGCCGCACCGGATCCGGTCCGTCGCCCGACCACTGCGAGTCGAGCAGCACCGGAGTGCCGGGCGGCAGGTCGACGTCCGTTGTCGCGAGAACAACGGTCGGCGCAGCGTTGCCGAGAACGTACCGGGTGCGCTCGACGGGATGGTCGGGGTCGATCGGCAGATATGCCGCGCCGGCCCGGACGGCGGCGTGGATGGCGACGAGGTATTCGAGACCGCGCCGCATCGCGACCCCGACGATCGACGCCGGGCCGACACCGAGCCCGGCGAGACGCCGCGCCAACGCCTCGGTGCGCGCGGTGAACTCGGCGTAGCTCAGCGTGCACCCGGCAGAGGTGACGGCAGGTACCTCTGCATCGGCCCACACGTCGAGCAGGTCCACCAACGTCGCCGGCTCGACGACGCGCTGAGTATCGTTCCACTCGCACAGGATCCGGGTGCGCTCGGCGGCGTCGAGCACGTCGATCCGGGAGAGGCGCACGTTCGTGTCGGTGACGAACGCGTCGAGAACCGCGCCCAGCCGCGACGCGATCCGCTGCGCGGCATCGGGATCGAAGCACTCGGGGGCGTACTCGAGGGTGAGCCGCAGTTCCGGTTCGAGCGTCGCGACCAGGGCGAGCGGATAGTGCGTGGCATCGGCGACGTCGATATCGCGCACCCGCATACCCGCGAAGTCGGTGTCCGTGTCGAATCCGCCGCGATCGACGGGGTACGACTCGAACACCGTCAGCGTGTCGAAACTCGCCGCGTCCCCGACCGCGGACACGACCTCCGACAACCCGACGTGATGGGCGTCGAGCAGGTCGGCCTGCGCCCGCTGCAACGTATTCAGCAGTTCCCGTACCCGCAGGTCGGGGGTGACGACCGCGCGGACAGGGACGGTGTTAATGAACAGCCCGACGGTGTCCGCGGCGGTCGGCAGGTCCGTCGGTCGCCCCGACACGGTCGCACCGAACACGACGTCCGTGCGGCCCAGCAGGCGGCCCAGCAGCACCGCCCAAGCGGCCTGCACCACGGTGTTCACGGTGACCCCGACTCCACGCGCAGCGTGTCCGAGACGGTCGGGCACGGGTACCCCGACGTCGCGGGGCAACTCCCGCAACGGAACAGCATCGGGGACGAGCAGAGTCGCGCCATCCACGCCGGCCAACGCCGCGCGCCAGCTTTCGAGCGCGGCGTCGCGGTCCTGCGCGGTGAGCCAGGTCAGATAGTCGCGGAAACTGGGTGCTGGGCTCGGCAGGGCCGCGTCGGTCGCGTAGAGCAGGACCAGATCCCGCACGACCAGTGGCAGGGACCAGCCGTCGAACAGGATGTGGTGGTTGGTGATCACGAGCGACGTCGCGTCGCCGCGGCGGACGAGGGCAAAGCGCAGCAGGGGCGCGCGGGCCATGTCGAACGGAGCCGCACGCTCGGCATCGATCACCGCCTCGACGTCGTCCGTGTTGACCTCCCGCCACGGCACCTCGACGTCGGCGAGGACCAGCGCGGCTGGAACGCCCGCGTCGTCGTAGCCGAACGCGCTGCGCAGCGTGCTGTGCCGGTCGAGCAGCCGGCGCGCGGCCCGGCGCATCCGATCGGCGTCGACGGTCCCCGCGAGGCGGAGGACGACCTGCCCGCTGTACGGGTCGACGGCCCCCGCCGTGAGCCCGGCGTGGAACAGCAGGCCGGCCTGTAGCGGCGAAAGCGCCCAGATGTCGTCGAGGCGGCCCAGGTCGTGCTCCCACCGCTCGATCCGGCCCTGATCCACTGTGCGTGCGACGTCCGACGGGGTGAGCCCACCACCGGTGAGCCGTGCCAGAGTGTGCAGCGCACTTTGCCACAGGCGGCCCAGCTCCTCGACGGACGCGTGCTCGAAAATCCCGCGAGGGTAGGCGAACTCGGTGTGTAGCCGGCCGCCTTCGCCGACCGCGGCGTTGATGTCGAGGGCGTGGACGGAGCGCAGGTCGCGACCACTGCCGGAGTTCAGGTCGACGGTGAGTGGCAACCAGTCCCCGTCGCCGGTGGCGATCCGGCCGAGATAGTTGAACGCGACCTGCGGTGCCGCGAGTCCGTCGGGCAGTTCCGACGCGAGCACGCCGTACCCGGTGCCCTGCCCCGGGGTCGTGCGCAACTGTTCCTTGACCCGTTTCACCGCCCGGTCGGCGAGGTCGACGCGGGAGACGTCGAGGCGGACGGGGTGGCTGGTGGTGAACCAGCCGACGGTGCGGGACAGGTCGGCGCCGTGGACGAAATCTTCGTCACGACCGTGTGATTCACGTGAAACCAGCAGGGTGCGGCGGTCCTGCCAGCCCGCGATGGCGAGCGCGAGGGCGGAGAGCAGGACGTCGTCGGGACCGGCGCGGTACGCCTCGGGCAGCCGGTTGAGGACGGCGTCGCTGACGTCCGCCGGGACCTCGACCCTGATGCGGCGCAGCGTCGCGCCGGTGTCGGAATCGTCCAGTTCCCGCGCACCCAAGGGTGTTTCGTGCTCGGACAGCACGTGGGTCCAGTGCTCGAGCTCGTGCTGCGCGTGTGCACCGGTGAGCGCGTGCGCCCAGCGCCGCAGCGACGTGCCGACCGGTGCCAGCGTGATCGCGTCGGCGTCGTGCTGCGACCAGGCAGCCGCGAGATCGGCGACGAGAATCCGCCACGACACGGCATCGACGACGACGTGGTGCGCCACCAGCAGCAGCACCCCAGAACCCGCGGCCGGCCGCAGCCACCGCACCCGAAGTACCTGCCCTGCCCAGGGATCCAGTTCGTCGACCAGCAGGTTGGTGTGCGTCTGCAGCGTTGCAGCGTCTACAGCGTCTACAGCGTCTTCGCCCACACAGGCCACGTCGGGTTCGGCGGCGGCCGCGATCTCGAGACCGTCTTCGCGCAGGGTCGCACGCAGCGTGTCGTGGTGCGCCACGACGGCGGTGACCGCGCGCTCCAGGCCCGCGAGGTCCAGGTCGGCGGGGGCGCGGACCGCGACGGCCTGATAGAAGCGATTCAGCGCATGCGGGTGCGGGCTGCGAGCCAACACCTCGCGCGCGATCGGGGTCAGTGGTGCGATCCCGACGCCGCCACCGGGCAACTCGTCCAGCACCGGCCGCTGTTCGCCGCGCCGCGCGACGGCGGCGAGCGCGGCGATCGTCTTGCGCTCGAACACATCCCGCGGCGTGAACATCAACCCGGCGGCGCGGGCGGCGGACACGAGTTGGATCGCCATGATGCTGTCGCCACCGAGTGCGAAGAACGATTCGTCGACGCCGACGCGCTCGCGACCCAACGCCGTTGCGACCGCGTCCGCGAGCACCTGCTCCACCGGGTTGCTCGGCGCCCGGTACGGCATCTGCTCGGTGAGTTCGGGAGCCGGCAGTTGCGCGCGGTCGAGTTTGCCGTTGGGGGTCAGTGGGATGTGGGTGAGTACGACGAGGTGGGTGGGTTGGAGGTGCGGCGGGAGGTGGGTGCGGGTATGGGCGTGCAGCGCGTCGGGGTCGATGCTGTGGCCGGGGGTGGGGTGCAGATAGGAGACGAGGCGGCCCTGGTGAACGGTGGTGTGGGCGAAGTCGACGCTGGGGTGCGCGACCAGGATGGAGTCGAGTTCGGCGGGTTCCACGCGGATGCCGTTGAGCTGGACCTGATCGTCACCGCGGCCCACGAACGTCAGCGTGCGAGCGGGGTGCAGGTGCCAGCGCACCAGGTCCCCGGTGCGGTACAACCGCCCACCGGCACGTGTGGGGTCGGCCACGAACCGCGCCGCGGTCAGCCCGGGGCGGCCGTGGTAGCCGCGCGCCAATCCCGGTCCGGCGATGTACAACTCGCCCACCACCCCGGGTGGGACGGGCCGCAGTCGGGTGTCGCGGACCAGCGCCGTGAACCCGGTCAGCAGGGCGCCGAGGGTGATCGACGCCGGATCGTGCAGCGGGCCGGTCATCGTGGTGATGACGGTGGCCTCGCTGGGGCCGTAGGCATTGTGGAAGCGGGTGCGGGGCGCGAAGCGGGTTACGACGTCGGGTGGACACACGTCCCCACCCACGATCAGGGTCTGCAGGTCGGGCACGTTCTCCGACACCGTCGACAGGATCGCGGGCGGGATCAGGGCGTGGGTGACGCGTTCGTCTCGTAGCAGGTCGGTCAACGCGTCGCCGCCGATCACCTCGGGTGGGGCGATCACGAGGGTGGCGCCGGCGGAGAAGGCGTGCAGCATTTCGAACACCGACGCATCGAAGGTGGCCGACGCCAGCCGCAGCATCCGCGAGGTGGTGTCGGTGCCGAGTTCGGGGTGGGTCGCCGCGGTGAGGGCCGTCAGCCCGGTGTGCGTGACCAGCACGCCCTTGGGTTGGCCGGTGGTGCCGGAGGTGTAGATGACATACGCCGGCGAACCCAGATTCACCCCCACCGTGGTGAAATCGTGCACCGGGGGGTCGAGGGGGTCGTCGAGGCACACCCACTCCACCCCGTCGGGCAGGTCGGCCTCGGTCGGGGTATCGGAGACGCCGAGGACGGCTCGGGAGTCGGTGAGTAGGTAGCGGATGCGGTCGTCGGGGTGGGTGGGGTCGACCGGGACGAGCGCCGCGCCGGACTTGGCGATTGCCCACATCGCCACCACCGCCGCGACCCCACGCGGCAACGCCAGCGCCACGAACGACTCCGGTCTCGCGCCGCGCTCGCCCAGCAGCGCCGCCCACCCGTCGGAGGCAGCGTCGAGCTCGCGGTAGGACACCGAGACCGCGCCGCACACCACCGCCGCACCCTCGGGGTTGGCCGCCACTCCCGCCGACAGAATCTGCGGCAACGACAACGGTCTCGCCGCCGCACCACCCGACGCCGGCACCAAAACCGACCGCTCGGTGTCGTCGAGAAGATCCACATCGGCCAGTGGCGCAGCGGGATTCGCCAGCAGCGCTGTCAGCGTCGCCAGGAAGCGTCGGTGGTGGGTGTCGAGTTCGGCGGCCGTGTACCGGTTGGGATTGGCCTCGAGATCGACGCGGGCCGCGCCGTCGATGCTCGGGTAGACGTTGATCGACAGATCCTCGACCGGACCCGTCGACAGCACGTGGAACCTGCCCGCCGCCGCGCCGATCCGCACGTCGGACGGGAAGTTCATGATGTTGACCGCGGGTCCGAAGAACGCCCGTTCGCTGCCGCTGGCGCCGTCACTGCCGCGGCCGAGATCGCGGCGGATGTCCTCGCTGCGGTAGCGCTGATGCCGCAGCGCGCCCGTCAGCGCCAGGCCCGTCGCGGCGACGAGGTCTGCGAACGTCACGTCGGGACCGACGTGGAACCGCAACGGCACGACGTTGGACACCATGCCACCGGAGCGTCGCAGCACCGCGTTGGTCCGCGCGGACACCGGCAGGCTGAGGGTGAGGTCGTCGGTGTCGGTCAGGCGGGCCACGTAGGCCGCGACCGCCGCGATCGTGACCGCGGTGTCGAGTGTCCCGAGTGCGGTCGCGGTGTCCGCGAGGGCGCGTGCCAGCCGCTCGGGCAGCAGGCCGCCGGCCACCCGGGAGCGGGTGTCCGGGCCGCCCGACCGGGTCGCGAGCGTGACCGGGGCGGGCAAATCGGCCGCCTTCTCGGCCCAGTAGTCGCGGTCCTTCTCGAACCGGGTCGACGTGCGGTAGGTGTCCTCGGCGTCGTTGATCTCGACGAGGTCCGCGATGCGCGGGGCGGTGGTTTCGTGTCCCGCGACCGCCGCGGAGTAGAGGTCGATGCAGCGGTTGAGGAACAGGATCGCGGCGTAGCCGTCGAGCGCGATGTGGTGGATGCAGGCGTACCAGTAGTAGTGGTCGTCACCGAGCTGCAGGATGGCGACCATGATCAGCCGTTTGTCGCTCAGCAGATCCCGGCTCGACGAGTAGTCGTCGGCCATCCAGGCGTCGGCGGCGGCGATCGGGTCCGGCGCGCCGCGGAAGTCGTGCCGGCGCAGCACGTTGTCGAGCGCGGGGTCGACGATCTGCATCGGTACGCCGTCGACCTCGACGATCCGCAGCATCGCGCTGCCGAACTCGACGCAGTTGGCGATGCACACCCGCTCGAGGACGTCGACGTCGAGTGCACCCCGAATCTCGACGCAGTTGGCGATGACGATCGGCGTCTCCGGCAGCAGGTGCTGCGCGAACCAGATTCCGCGCTGTGCGGCGGTCAGCGGAAAGGGGGCACTGGTGGCGCGGCGCTGGGTGTGGTGTGCGTCGTCTCTCATAAGGTTTGCGCTGCGCAGCCCGCGCCATGCGGTCTCCCCAGTGCGGGATAGGTTTGCATAACCTATCTTCACCCGTCAAGCTGGGCGGTATGCGGGTTGTGACGTTCGGATATCAGACGTGGGGACACAAGACGCTCGCGGCACTGCTGGACTCGCCGCACGAGGTGGTCCTGGCGGTTACGCACCCGCCGAGCGACCACGCGTACGAGGCGATCTGGGACGACTCGGTCGAGGACTTGGCGCGCGCGAACGCCATCCCCGTGCACCTCGCCAAGCGGCCCGACGCCACGCTGATCGAGCAGGTCAAGCTCGCGGAGCCGGACATCATCGTCGCCAACAACTGGCGCACCTGGCTGCCTCGCGAGCTGTTCGACCTCCCGCCGCACGGCACCCTCAACCTGCACGACTCGCTGCTGCCGAAGTTCACCGGCTTCTCCCCGGTGATATGGGCGCTGATCAGCGGTGAGAGCGAGGTCGGGCTGACGGCGCACCGGATGGACGACGGGCTGGACACCGGTGACATCGTGGTGCAGCGGACGGTCCCGATCGGTCCGCGGGACACCGCGACGCAATTGGTGCAGGCGACCATCGACATCATCCCCGACGTGCTGCTCGACGCGCTGGAGCAGATCGAGAACGGCACCGCTGTCTGGCGTCCGCAGAACCTCGCCGATCGTACCTTCTTCCACAAGCGCGCCGACCACGACAGCAACATCGACTGGACCTGGCCCGCCGAGGACCTGGACCGGCTGGTGCGCGCGTTGTCGGACCCCTACCCCAACGCCTACACCTACTACCGTGGCCAGCGGATCCGGATCGTCCAGGCATCGGTGTCGGCTTGCCGGTACGGCGGCACAGCCGGGCGGGTGTTCATCGAGGAGGGCGACGGCATGGTGATCGTCACCGGCCCCAACGCACACCTCGGCCGCAACAGGGGCCTGGTGATCGAGCGGGTGCGCACCGACGACGGCGTCGAGCACGCCGCCGCCGAGTTCTTCCCGCAGGGGGGCGGCTACCTCACGCGGCTGCGCCACCCGTGAGCGGTTGTGGAGTGTAGGGACTCCACAACCACTCACGACCCCGGGGTTCGAGGCGGTCGAGTCTCCGGCAGTGCTGGGTGGGCGGACCCTCCCGCTCCAGACCCCGCTTCGTCATCGTGGTGCACGGTTGCCGTGGTCGGGGGACTCCAGCGGCGATCCGCGATGGCTTCCCTGCAAGGGGATTCGTACACCGCTGGCTGCGTGTTCGCCGAACGTCGCGTATGTGGGCTCCAACACACCGGCCCCGGTGTCGCACTTATGACTGCGATTGTCACCGCACGCGAGACCAGAACCTAGGTCAGGGTGACAGAGCATGAGGTCGAACAGGCGCGCGCTGTCAGCTCGGCCGGTACGGCGAACGTAGCCGACGACCTCACCGCAGCAATGCCGGCCGAACTGGCGTCGGTCATCAGTCAGGTCATCGGCGTCCTCGCGCAAGGCGGAACCGTCACGGTCGGGTGCGTCCCGAGCGAACTCACCACTACAACGGCGGCCAAGATGTTGGATATCTCGCGACCCACTCTCATGAAACTCGTCAGGGATGGACAGATCCCCTCGCACAAGGTCGGCAGCCACACCCGGCTACGCAGCAAGGACGTGATCGACTACCGGGCGAGACTGCGCGAACAGGAACGTCAGGCTTTCGACGATCTGCGCGCATTCGAGGACGAGCACGGATTGTAGGTCGATCAATACTTGTATTCTCCCCGAGTGAGTACAGGGGGGCCGCCGGGCGTCTTGCTGGACGCGAACATCTTCTATGCGCGCACGCTCAGAGATTGGGTTGCGCAACTCTACCTGGCGTCGAATACTCCGCTCTTCCACGTTCGATGGTAAACATTCAGCCGTTTCGAATGCACGGTGAGACCCGATCGCATCATCTGCCTGTATGGGCGTGGACCGGACGATTCGGATCGTGACCTTGGTGGCGTCTGTGGCTAATCGGGAACTCGGTGGCCAGCGTGCGGCGTTCGCGGCGGTTCGCCAATGTCGTCGACGAGCACTGTCCAGCCTGAGTCCGGCCGCACCGTGACCCGGTGGCGGCGGCGCGCGCATGCAGTCGCGGCGCTGACTCGCGTCCGTGAGGT
>DATDBL010000199.1:0-21874 GCA_036524855.1 Aldersonia sp.
GTACGGCTGCAGATCGCGGACCCGGCGCATCTCCACCAGCGACGCGGGCAGGAAGCCGCGCAGGCCGATGTCGAGGATCAGGCCGCCCTTGACGACCTCGATGACGGTGCCCTTGACGGCCTCGTCCTTCTCCTTGAGTTCCTCGATGGTGCCCCAGGCGCGCTCGTACTGAGCGCGCTTCTTCGACAGGATCAGCCGACCCTCTTTGTCCTCCTTGGTGAGGACCAGGGCTTCGACCTCATCGCCCACGGTAACGACCTCGTTGGGGTCGACGTCGTGCTTGATGGACAGTTCGCGAGACGGGATGACGCCTTCGGTCTTGTAACCGATGTCGAGCAGGACCTCGTCCCGGTCGACCTTGACGATGGTCCCTTCCACGATGTCGCCATCGTTGAAGTACTTGATCGTCTTGTCGATGGCGGCGAGGAAATCCTCGGCGGAGCCGATGTCGTTGACGGCTACCTGCGGCGAGGTGACGGTGGAAGAGGGCATGTGGTGAGTTGCTCCGGACAGGTTGTGGTCGGTAGGTGGATGTTCGGTCGGGCACGCGCGTCGTCCACATCACGCCCGATTGGGCGCAGCACGAAAGACACTCGCGGCCTAAAGGCTACGCGACCGCGCCGGACCTGGGCAAACCGCCCCCGTACCCTCAACCAGTATGTCCGGACCCGGCCGTCGCCGTCTCGATTCGCGCGTGAGCGCTCAGGCCAGCCGCCGCTGGTGGGACGGCGACGCCACCGACTACCACCGCGCCCACGCCGAGTTCCTGGGCGTGGACAGTCCCGGGGGCGAGTTCGTCTGGTGCCCCGAGGGCCTGCACGAGGGTGACGTGCACCTGCTCGGCGACGTGCGGGGCCGGCGGGTGCTGGAGGTCGGGTGCGGGTCGGCACCGTGCGCGCGCTGGCTGGGCGGCCAGGGGGCCGAGGTGGTCGGCCTGGACCTGTCGATGGGGATGCTGAGCCGCGGGGTCGCGGCGATGCGCCGCGGTGGCCCGCAGGTTCCGCTGGTCCAGGCGGACGCCGAGTGCCTCCCGTTCGCGGACGCGAGCTTCGACCTAGCATGTTCGGCGTTCGGCGCGGTGCCATTCGTCGCGGACTCGGCGCGGGTGATGCGCGAGGTCGCGCGCGTGCTGCGGCCGGGCGGAAGGTGGGTCTTCGCGGTGAACCACCCGATGCGGTGGGTGTTCCTCGACGACCCCGGCGAGCGCGGCCTCGTCGCCACGCTGTCCTACTTCGACCGGACTCCCTACGTCGAATACGACGACGACGGTGTGCCCAGCTACGTCGAGCACCACCGCACCCTCGGCGACCGGGTGCGCGAGATCGTCGAGGCCGGGTTGGTGCTGGTCGACCTGATCGAGCCGCAGTGGCCGGAGGGATTCGACCGCGAATGGGGGCAGTGGAGCCCGCTGCGCGGGGAGTTGTTCCCGGGTACCGCAATCTTCGTGTGCCAGAAGCCGGCAGACGCTTGCGCAGGTCAGCACCCGTGAGTGGTTGAAGAGTCCATAGGCTCGTCAACCACTCACGGGGCGAGGCGGCGAGGCGCCTACAGCAGCTTCGAAAGGAACAGCTTCGTGCGTTCGTGCTGCGGGTCGGCGAGCACCTTCTTGGGATTGCCGGCCTCGACGACCACGCCGGCGTCCATGAACACGAGCTGGTCGGCGACCTCGCGGGCGAAGCCCATCTCGTGCGTGACGACGACCATCGTCATGCCGCTCGCGGCGAGTTCCCGCATGACGCCGAGCACCTCGCCGACGAGTTCCGGGTCCAGCGCGGAGGTCGGCTCGTCGAACAGCATGAGCTTCGGGTCCATCGCGAGGGCGCGGGCGATCGCCACGCGCTGCTGCTGCCCACCCGACAGCTGCGCCGGGTAGGCGTCGGCCTTCTCCCCCAGGCCGACCCGGTCCATCAGTTCCCGCGCCCGCTCCACGGCCTGCTTCTTGGGCACGCCCTTGACCTGGGTCGGCGCCTCGATGACGTTCTCCAGAGCCGTGCGGTGGGGAAACAGGTTGAAGTGCTGGAACACCATGCCGATCTCGCGGCGCTGCTTGGCCGCGTCGGAGGCCTTCATCTCGTAGAGCTTGGCGTGCTTCTCGCGGTATCCGATCAGGTCGCCGTCGACGTAGAGCCGGCCGGCGGTGACTTTATCCAGGTGGTTGATGCAGCGCAGGAAGGTCGACTTGCCCGAGCCCGACGGTCCGATCAGAACCAACACCTGACCGCGGCCGACCTCCAGCGTGATGCCCTTGAGCACGGCGAGCGCGCCGAAGCTCTTGCACACGCGATCGGCCTTCACCATCGGGGCGGCGGTGGCGGCGGTCATTTTCGTTCGCCTCCCGGGATGTCGGGGCCGGCCGCGGCCTCGGGTTCGATCACCAGCGGCTTGCCCTGCGCGTCGGCCAGCGCCTGCAACTGCTTGGCGGTCAGCTGCCGCGACACACCCTTCGAGTAGTAGCGCTCGAGGTAGAACTGCCCGACCATCAGCACGCTCGTCACCGCCAGGTACCAGGTCGCCGCGACCAGCAGCAGCGGGATCGGTTGGAAGTTGGTGCCGGAGATGTCGCGGGCGCGCCCGTACAACTCGGTACTGAGCGGAATGGCCGTCACCAGCGACGTGGTCTTGAGCATGCTGATCAGCTCGTTGCCGGTCGGCGGGATGATCACCCGCATCGCCTGCGGCAGCACCGTGCGGCGCATCGTCTGCGACCACGACATGCCCAGCGCGACCGACGCCTCGGTCTGTCCCTCGCCGACGGAGTTGATGCCGGCGCGCACGATCTCGGCCATGTACGCGGCCTCGTTCAGGCCGAGGCCGATCATCGCGAGCAGGAACGGCGCGTTCAGCGTCTGGATGTCGATGTCTACGAACTGCGGGCCCCACGGAATGCCGAGGACGATCGTCTTGTACAGCGACGGGAACAGGCCCCAGAACACCAACTGCACGTAGACCGGGGTGCCGCGGAAGATCCAGAGGTACACCCACGCGACCGACCGCAGCACCGGGTTCGGCGACAGCCGCATCACCGCGAGCACCACGCCGAGCACGATCGCAATGGCCATCGCCAGCACGGTCAGCTCGAGCGTGGTGATCGCACCGGAGACGATGCGCTTGTCGAACAGGTACTTGGCGTAGGTGTCCCAGCCGTAGGCCGGATTGGTGGCGGCGCCCCAGAGGAACAGCGCGACCAGGACGATGACGACCGTCGCCGCGATCCACCGGCCGGGGTGGCGCAGCGGCACCGCCTTGATCGGTTCCGGCTCGGTCGCGGCGACCTCGGTCGTGTCCGTGTTCTGCGACACCGAACTACATCCTCTCGGTGTGGGTCGTGCGGGTAGTTGCGATCAGTTGACGGCGCCGTTGATCTGCGACTCGGTGATCATTCCCGCCTGGACGCCCCAGTTCTCGGCGATCTTCGCGTAGGTGCCGTCATCGATCAGATTCTGTACTGCCGCCTGCAGCGCGTTCGCGAGTTCGGAGCCCTTCGCGACCGGCCAGCCGTACGGCGCCGAGTCGAACACCTCGCCGGCGGGCTCGATCTTGCCGCCGCTCTGCTTGATCGCGTAGGCGGTCACCGGCGAGTCGGCCGACATCGCGTCGACGTTGCCGAGCACCAGCGCGGTGGTGGCGTCGTCCTGCCGGTCGAACTTGACGATCTCGATCGGCGGTTGACCGGCCGCGACGCAGTCGGCACTCTTCGCTGGCACCTCCTCGGTGTCCTCGACCGTGGTGGCCTGGACCGCCACCCGCTTGCCGCAGGCATTGGTCGGGTCCACCGGGTTGTCGGGTCGCTGCGCCCACTGCACGCCGGCGCTGAAGTAGGTGGTGAAGTCGACGGTCTGCTCGCGCTCCTTGGTGTCGGTGAACGACGACATCCCCATGTTGTAGGTGCCCGCCTGGATCGCCGGGATGATCTTGTCGAAGTCCGCCTCGGTGAACACCGGTTCGACGCCGAGCACCTGCGAAACCGCTTTCATGAGGTCGACGTCGAACCCGACGATGGTGCCGCTGTCGTCCTTGAACTCGTTCGGCGCGTACGGCACGTTGACGCCGATGATCAGCTTGTTGGCGTCGCGGATGTTCTGCGGCAACTTCGCAGCGATCTCGTCGACCTTGCTCGCGGTCACCGCGACTGTGCTCGTCGCGCCGGAGGACGACTCGGACTCGGTGTTCGAACACCCGGTCAGCGCGAATGCGCCACCGGCGGCGAGGGCCAGACCGAGGGCGACGAGGGAACGACGAGACATGGTGTCCTCCAAGCGTCGAGAGCAGTGGTTCGTCCGCGCGATCCCCCGCAGAATCTAGGTGACCGGTGGGCGTCGCGCAGGCGTCGTAACCGAACGTTAATGCCTCGCCCACGCGGTCGCGCGGATATCGAAAACGGGTGCGTTTCGCTCTGGTCTCAGCGTCGATGCACCCGGGCGACCAGGTTCTCGGTGAACTCGCTCGTGGTCGCGAGGCCACCGAGATCGGCGGTTGCGACCCCCGCCTCGAAGCACGCGGCGACGGCGTGCTCGATACGGTCGGCAGCCTTCGCCAGGGCGGCGCGCTCGGGGCGGGTCGCGAGCCAGCGCAGCAACATCGCCGCAGACAGCACCAGCGCCGTGGGATTCGCCCGGTTTCGGCCTGCGATGTCGGGCGCGGCGCCGTGCGCGGCCTGCGCCATCGCGACCGACGCCGAGCAGTTCAGCGACGCGGCGAGCCCGAGGGAGCCGACGAGTTCGGCGGCGAGGTCGGACAGGATATCGCCGCACAGGTTCTCGGTGACCACGACGTCGTAGTCGCCCGCGCGACGGACCAGGTGGGCCGCGGTCGCGTCGACGTGCTCCTCGACCACCCGCACATCGGGATAGTCACGGGCGACCTCGAAGCAGACGTCGCGGAACAGGCCCATCGTCAGCGGCAGCACGTTCGCCTTGTGCACGACGGTGACGTGGCGGCGGCGGGTGCGGGCGAGGTCGAAGGCGGTGCGGGCGATCCGTTCGGTGGCTGTGCGGGTGATCACCCCGACCGCGAGGGCGACGTCGGCGGTCGGCGCGAACTCCCCCGACCCGGCGAACATGTTGCGGTCCGCGTAGAGGCCCTCCGTGTTCTCCCGCACGATCACCAGGTCGGCGTCGGGCGCGACCGCGCGGACCCCGGGAAACGCGCGCGACGGGCGGATGTTGGCGAACAGACCGAACCGCTTGCGGATCGCGCCGCCGGGCGGTGGCCCACAGCGGTGCTCGGGCGGGTAGCCGACGTTGTCGTGCGGGCCGAGGATCCAGCCGTCGAGGTCGGCCAACGCGTGCATCGTCGGCTCCGGAAGCGGGTCCCCGTATTCCTCGATTGCCTTGGCGCCCAATGGCAATGGCACCCAATCGACCGGCGGGATGGCGACGACGGCACAGGCCTCGTCCACCACCGCCCGGGCCGCGGGCACGATCTCGTGGCCGATGCCGTCGCCCTCGAGCAGACCCAACCGCACACCGCTCATGCGGCTCATCATCGCAGTACATCAACTTTCCATGGCGGAATGTGCATGTCGGAATGTGCTTGACTGGCCGCCATGGAAAGCAATCCGCGTGAGGGCCTGGAGAGCACTCGTTTCGCGTGAGAAAGCGGACCTGGATCGCGCCGACCGCGGCGGGCCGGCGTGCCTACGAGGGGCACGTCGCGGCGCTGCGCGCGTTGGTGGACCGCTGATGGTCCAGTCCGTCGAGTTGCTGTTCGACCCGGACACGGATGCGCGGCTGCGGCGGCAGTGGCAACTGCTGCTCGACGCCGGCCTGCCGAGCCAGGGCCACAACCGCAGCGAGTCGAATCGCCCGCACGTGACGATCGCGGTGGCGCGGGAGATCTGGCCGCGGATCGAGAAGGACCTGGCTCGGGTGGCGTTCGCGCCGTTCCAGGTGCGGATCGGTGGCGTACTCGTGTTCGGTCGACGGCAGGCGATCGTGACGCGATCGGTGGTCCCGTCGGACGCTCTACTGGCGCTGCATCGGGCCGTTCACGACGTGGTCGCGGGGTGCCCCGGGGTTGCGGGTCACAGCGCGCCCGGCGACTGGTCGCCGCACGTCACGCTCACCCGTCGGGTCCGGGCCGATCAGTTGGGTGCGGTGATCGCCACCGTGCTCGGGGAACCCGAACTCGTGGGCGAGGCGGTCGGGGTACGACGCTGGGACGGCGAGGGGCGCCGGGAATGGCGGGTGCACTGATCCGGTTACACCCGGGGAACTCCCCGTAGAGAGGACAAGATAGACAGATGGCCACCCAGACCCTGACCCAGCAGAACTTCGACGAGACCGTGACCGGCAACGATGTGGTGCTGGTCGACTTCTGGGCGTCGTGGTGCGGCCCGTGTCGCAGCTTCGCACCGACCTTCGAGGCGTCGTCGGAGAAGCACCCCGACGTCGTCCACGGCAAGGTCGACACCGAGGCCGAGCAGGGCCTCGCGGCGGCGGCCAACATCCGCTCGATCCCGACGATCATGGCCTTCCGCGAGGGCGTGCTCGTCTTCGCCCAGCCGGGCGCGCTGCCGCCGGCGTCGCTCGAGGATCTCGTCACGAAGATCAAGGATCTGGACATGGACGAGGTCCGCAGCCAGCTCGCGGCGCAGCAGGGCGCCGAGGCGTAAGGCTCTGCGGCACGCACGGCCCGGTGGTTCGCCACCGGGCCGTTGTCGTGTTCGGCGGCCGTCGCTGATCACGCTGTTGTGGCCCCGGTCCTCGGCGTGTCGGGGGCCATTCGAGCGTGATCAACTTCGCTGGGCGCGGGCGAGGTCGACCGGGAAAGGACTTCCCCAAAAGCTCTCGATAGCGCCGTCGATCTGTACGACGGCTCTTCGACGCGGTAGTGAGGACATCGAGTCCTCACCGATGAAGCGAAGGAGAACGAGATGCGATACATGAGCTGGGTGCGCGCGACCAAGGACTTCGGCAACCCGCCAGCGGCGCTGATGGAGGCGATGGCGAAGGCGGGGCAGGAGGCGTTCGCGAACGGCACGATGGTGGACACCGGCGGACTGAGCACCCTCGAGGAGGGTGGCGCGAAGCTCGAGTTGCGGGGCGGCAAGGTGACCGTGCTGGACGGGCCGTTCACCGAGGCCAAGGAACTCGCCGGCGGCTACGCCATCCAGAATCTGAACTCGCTCGACGAGGCGATCGCGAGCGCACAGTGGCTGCTGGACCTACACAAGGAGCACTGGCCCGGTTGGGAGGGGGAGGTCGAGGTGCGCGCCATGTACGGCGCGGCGGACATGGGGGCGCCGCCGGCGTAGGCCGCCGCGGGCACACCGGCGCGGTCCGCCACGGGCACACAGCCGCGGTTCGTCGCGGTCACCGCGCCAGAAGGTGCCAGCCGAGCCACGCCCACCCTGCCAGCAGCGCGACGCGCCACGCGGTGGTTGCTCGCACGACGTCGAGCAGGGCACCGACGGAACACAGCCCGAACCAGCCCCTCGCCGACGCCACGAAGAGCACGACCGCCGCGAGAGCGACGACGGTGAACCCGGCGGTGGTGATCATCGGCGCACCAGCCACCAGCCCGCTGCCAGCCAGCCCGCCCAGGCGAGCAGCCGCCCTGGCTGTGCCTCGGTCACCGGGTCGAGCAGCACCGAGATGGTCGGATGCTGCGCCGACGCCACGTTGTACGCCGGCTGCCGCAGCCAGGCTACGAGTTCCCACGTCCCGGCGAGCACAACCACCGCAGCCCACGCGAGTGCCGTGCGCCGCACGGCAGGCCGTGACGGCTCCGGTCGGGGGCGGGGTGGTCGGGCGAGCGTCCAAGCCGTCGCCCCCGCCACCGGCACCACGACCGCAATCAGCGCCGCCATGCTCAGCGGCGACGTCAACGATCCTGCGACCGCGTACGCGACGGTCGCAGCGGCCAGTAGCGATTCAGTGCGCAGCGGCATCCCAGCTGCGCCCGGTCCCGATGGAGACGTCGAGTGGGACCGACAGCTCGATCGCCGAGCCCATCTCGTCGCGGACCAACCGTTCCACGACCTCACGCTCGGTCCCGACGACCTCGAAGAGCAGTTCGTCGTGGATCTGCAGCAGCATCCGCGACCGCAGCCCCGCCTCGGTCAACGCGGTGTCGACGTTGATCATCGCGACCTTGATGATGTCCGCGGCGGTGCCCTGGATCGGCGCGTTCAGCGCCGCGCGTTCCGCGGTCTCGCGCCGCATCCGGTTGCTCGAATCCAGGTCGGGCAGGTAGCGCCGGCGGCCGAACAGCGTTTCGGTGTAACCGACCTTGCGGGCGTGGTCGACGACGTCGCGTAGGTAGTCGCGCACCCCGCCGAACCGGGCGAAATACGTCTCCATCTGCTCCTTGGCCTCCTCGGTGCTGATCTTCAGCTGCACCGAGAGCCCGTAGGCGCTCAGACCGTACGCCAGCCCGTACGACATCGCCTTCACCCTGCGGCGCAGTTCGGGGGTTATCTGCTCGATCGGCAGGTTGAACGCCTTCGACGCGACGAAGCTGTGCAGATCCTCTCCGGAGTTGAACGCCTCGATGAGTCCGTGGTCGCCCGACACGTGCGCCATGATGCGCATCTCGATCTGGCTGTAGTCGGCCGTCAGCAGCGTGTCGTAGCCGTCGCCGACGACGAAGCAGTCCCGGATCCGCCGGCCGGTGTCGGTGCGGATCGGGATGTTCTGCAGGTTCGGTTCGGTCGACGACAACCGGCCGGTCGCCGCGATCGTCTGGTTGAACGTGGTGTGGATGCGACTGTCGTCCGACACCGACTTGAGCAGGCCCTCGACGGTGACCTTCAGCCGGGTGGCGTCGCGGTGCGCGAGCAGGTGCTCGAGGAAGGGGTGACCGGTCTTGTCGAACAATCCCTCGAGCGCGTCGGCGTCGGTGGTGTAACCGGTCTTGGTGCGCTTGGTCTTCGGCATCTCGAGTTCGTCGAAGAGCACCACCTGCAGCTGCTTGGGTGAGCCGAGGTTGATCTGCTTGCCGATCACCCCGTATGCCGAGTTGGCCGCCTGGGTCACCTGCTCGGCGAACGTGCCGTGCAGGTCCTCCAGGTGCGCGACGTCGACCGCGATACCGGCCTCCTCCACCCTCGCCAGCACACCGAGCAGCGGGAGTTCCATCTTCGCGAGCAGCGGCGTGGACTCGATCTGGGCGAGTTCGGTGTCGAAGGCGTCGGCCAGGTCGGCCACCGCCTGCGCGCGCAGAATCTCCGCCTGCGCGGTCTCCGCATCGAGCTGATCCTCGTCGTCGAGCAGCGACAGCTGACCCTGATCGCTCTTCTCGACGCGCAACTCGCGGCGCAGGTAGCGCAACGACAGGTCGTCCAGGTTGAACGTGCGCTGCCCGGGCCGTACGAGATAGGCGGCGAGCGCCGTGTCGCTGCTCAGACCGCCTAGGGTCCAGCCGCGCCCGCGCAGGGCATGCATCGCGGCCTTCGCCTCGTGCACCGCCTTGGGCTGCGCCGCGTCGGCGAGCCACTCGGTGAGTGCCTTCTCGTCCTCCGGCGACAACGTCGTGACGTCGAGGTAGCCGCCCTCCCCGCCGCTCGCCGCGATCGCGATCGCGTTCACGTCTCCGCCGAACGGGACGCCCCGCCCCACTATCGAGATGCCGTGCCGCTGACCGGTGTTCGCGTGTTCGTCGAGCCAGTCCGCGACCGTGCCCGCGGTGAGCGCGCCGCCGCTGATCTCGAACCCCTCGTCGGCTTCCGGCTCCTGTGACACCAGTGTCTCGAACAGCCGGTCGCGCAGCACCCGAAACTCGAGATCGTCGAAGAGCTGATGAATCTTCTCCCGGTCCCAGCCGCCGTGCGCCAGCTGCTCCGGCGTGTAGGGCAGCGTGAGGTCGCGCACCAGCTCGGTCAGCTGCCGGTTCAACACCACGCTGGACAGGTGCGCACGTAGCGCGTCGCCGACCTTGCCGCGCACCTCGTCCACCCGGTCGATCAGGGTGTCGAGGTCACCGAACTCGCGGATCCACTTCGCCGCGGTTTTCTCCCCGACCCCCGGGATGCCCGGCAGGTTGTCGCTCGGATCGCCGCGCAGTGCCGCATAGTCCGGGTATTGGGCCGGCGTGAGGCCGTAACGCTCCATCACCGTTTCCGGGGTGAATCGCCACAGATCGGAGACCCCCTTGCGTGGGTAGAGCACCGTGACGTTGTCGTTGACCAGCTGGATAGCGTCGCGGTCGCCCGACACCACGAGCACCCGGTAGCCGAGCGGGGCCGCCTGCGTGGCGAGCGTCGCGATGATGTCGTCAGCCTCGAAACCGGGCGCCAGCATCACCGGAATGCCCAACGCGGCCAGCACGTCCTGGGTGATCTCGACCTGGCCGCGGAACTCGTCCGGCGGACTGGTGCGGTTCGCCTTGTACTCGGCGTAGCGCTCCGCACGAAACGTCTGCCGGGACACGTCGAATGCCGCGGCGACGTGCGTGGGCTGCTCGTCGCGCAACAGGTTGATCAGCATCGAGGTGAACCCGTACACGGCATTGGTGGTCTGCCCGCTGACCGTCTTGAAGTTCTCCGCCGGCAGCGCGAAGAACGCCCGGAACGCCAGCGAATGACCGTCGAGCAGCATGAGTGTCGGACGGGCCGGGCGCTGCTCTGCAGCGGACTTCGCCTTCGCGGCGGTACTGGCTGGGCTCACGCGTCCGAGTCTAGGCAGCGGCACCGACAGGGTCGTGAGTGGAGCGGCTTCGGATCGGGCACGCGTGACAAGGCCGTCGGATGCGAGCGCAAACGTGCAGGTCAGTACCCGTGAGTGGTTAACGAGTCCCTGGACTCTTCAACCACTCACGGACGCGAGGCTCTACCCCACGCCCAGGTAGGCGGCCTTCACTGCCGGGTCGGCGAGCAGGGCCTTACCGGTCCCTTCCTTTTTCACCTCGCCGGTCTCCAGGATGTACGCCCGGTCGGTCCGCGAAAGTGCTTGCTGCGCGTTCTGTTCCACCAGCAGGATCGTGGTGCCCTGGGCGTTGATCTCGGCGATGATGCGAAAGATCTGTTGAATCACCATGGGCGCGAGACCCATCGAGGGCTCGTCCAGCAACAGCAGTTTCGGGCGCGCCATCAGCGAGCGGCCGATCGCGAGCATCTGCTGCTCGCCCCCGGACAGCGTGCCGCCGACCTGGTCGCGGCGCTCGAGCAGCCGCGGGAACATGTCGAACACCCAGTCCAGCCGTTCGGTGTAGGCGGCCTTGGTGTCGAACTTGCGCGCGTAGTGACCCATATCCAGGTTCTCTTGGACCGTCATGCCCGGGAACACCCCGCGACCCTCCGGTGCCTGGATCATGCCGAGCGGCACCCGGTCGTGTGCCTTGACGTGGGTGATGTCGCGGCCCTCGAACACGACCTTGCCGCCGGAGAGCGGCAGCAGTCCCGATAACGCACGCATCGTGGTGGTCTTGCCCGCGCCGTTCGCGCCCAGCAGCGTCACCAGTTCGCCGGTGCGCACGGTGAGCGAGATGCCGTGCAGTGCCTGGATCCGGCCGTAGTGCACGACGAGGTCGGTGACCTCGAGCATCGGGGCGGCCAAACCGGCACCCGTGCCACCAGAGTCAGCCGCTTGTTGCGCCATCGTCGTATCCCTCCTCGTCCGGGACACCGAGATACGCGGCGACGACCGCCGAGTTCTCCCGGATCGCGGCCGGCACGTCGTCGGCGATCTTGCGGCCGAACTCGAGCACCACGATCCGGTCGGTCACGCCCATCACCAGACGCATGTCGTGCTCGATCAGCAGCACCGTGAATCCGTCGTCGCGGATCTTGCGGATCAGGTCCATCAGCGCGGACTTTTCGCTCGGATTGAACCCGGCAGCCGGCTCGTCCAAACACAACAGTTTCGGCTCTGTCGCCAACGCGCGCGCGATCTCGAGCCGGCGCTGATCGCCGTAGGACAGGTTGTGCGCCTTCTCCACCGCACGCGGCGCGATGCCGACGAACTCGAGCAGCGCCATGCCGCGCTCGATCGCGTCGCGTTCCTCGCGCCGGTGCCGCGGGGTGCGGAAGACCGCCCCCGGCACCGAGGTCTTGTGTCGTGCATCGGTGCCGACCACGACGTTCTCGAGCGCGGTCATCTCCCCGAACAGCCGGATGTTCTGGAACGTGCGGGCGATGCCGAGGCGGGTGATCGCGTTGCGTTTCGTCTTCGTGAGCGGCGCCCCGTCGAAGTACACGATCCCCGACGACGCGCGGTACACGCCGGTGATCGCGTTGAAACAGGTCGTCTTCCCGGCGCCGTTCGGGCCGATCAGGCCGAGGATCTCACCGCGGCGGATCTCGAAGCTGACGTCGTCGAGCGCGGTCAGGCCGCCGAACTTGACGGTCAGGCCGGCGGTGCGCAGCAGCGGTTCGCCGACCGCGGTCTCGATCTCGCGGCTCGGCGCGACGACCTCCGCGACGGCGTCCGGGTCGGCGAGGTTGGGGTCGATCGCCGCGACGTCGACGACGGGCGCCGCCTCGGCGTCGACCTCCGGTGCCGCCCGGGTGGCGGCCCAATCCTCGTTGTCGTAGAGCGCGTCCCCCGCGCCGGGTGTCGTCATTTCGGTGCGTCCGCCGGTGGTGGGGCGAGCGAAGCGACGGGAGAAGGATTCGGGCGGCGAACCGCCTGGTAGACCTGCCGGCCGTAGGTGAGCAGTTTCTGCCGCGCCGGGAACAGGCCCTGCGGTCGGAAGATCATCAGGATCACGAGGGTCAGGCCGAAGAACAGGTACTTGAAGTCGCCGAGCGACTGGCCGCCGACCTCGATCCCGGTCAGCCGGGCCGGCAGGTAGACGATGATGAACGCGCCGACGATCACGCCGAGCTTGTTGCCCTGGCCGCCGATCACCACCGCACATAGAAACAGCATCGAGTTGATGATGTTGAATCCGGTGGGGTTGATGAACTGCACCTGCCCGGCGTAGAGCGCGCCCGACATGCCACCGATGGCGGCGCCGATCATGAAGGCCCACAACTTGAAGTTGAACGTCGGCACACCCATGATCTCGGCGGCGTCTTCGTCCTCGCGAATCGCGACCCACGCTCGGCCGACGCGGCTGCGTTCGAGGTTGCCGACGATCAGCAAGACGACGATGACCAGGAACATGCCCAGCCAATACCACCACACCCCCGAATTCAGCGGTGGGTCGACGTTGCCGGCCGAGAACACGCCTTGCGGGATGGACTCGGATTCGCCGACGTGTGGGTAGGCGATCTGGGACAGGCCGAGGCTGCCGTTGGTGACCTCGGTGAGGTTGTCGGCGAGCAGCCGGACGATCTCGCCGAAGCCGAGTGTCACGATCGCGAGGTAGTCGCCGCGCAGCCGCAGCGTCGGCGTGCCGAGGATCAGCCCGGACACCGCGGTCACCGCCACCGCCAGCGGCAGGCACGCGAGCCACGCCCAGTCCGGGTTCAGCCAGCCACCGTCGGTCTGGTTCCAGGGGCTGTTCGGGCTGGTCAGCAACCCGACCGTGTACGCGCCGACGGCGTAGAAGCCGACGTAGCCGAGGTCGAGCAGCCCGGCCGAGCCGACTACGACGTTGAGGCCGACCGCGATCAGTGCGTACATCGCGAACTGCGCCATCACCCCCCCGAAGCTGAGGAACGGAGTGTCGACGAACGGCGGCGGGAAGACCGGCAGCAGCGCCAGCGCGATGATCGCCGGGACGCCGACCAGCCACTGCATCGGCCGCGCCAGACCGTCCCACCACGTCCGGATCGCGTCGCCCACGCCGGCCCTCGGCCGGCCCGGGGTCGCGGGCGCGTTCGTCAGTGTCATGCTCGCGACCTCGCCGTCGTCATGCGCGCGTCCTTGCCAGGCTCTCGCCCAGAATGCCCGTCGGCCGGAACATCAGCACCAGCACCAACAGGACGAACGCGACGACGTCGCGCCATTCCGTACCGAAGAGGATCTGGCCGTAGTTCTCCGCGACGCCGAGGATCAGTCCGCCGAGCAGCGCGCCGCGGAGATTGCCGATGCCGCCGAGCACCGCCGCGCTGAACGCCTTGATGCCGAGGATGAACCCTCCGGAGTAGATGATCCCCGACGGGATCTTGAGGGTGTACAGGGTCGCGGCCGCCCCGGCGAGCACACCGCCGATCAGGAAGGTCAGCATGATGATCCGCTCCCGGGACACGCCCATCAACGTCGCGGTGTTCGGATCCTGCGCCACCGCGCGGATGCCCCGGCCGAGCTTGGTCCGGTTGATCAGGACCTCGGTAGCCAGCGCGAGGACGACGGCGGACCCGATGATGATCAGCGTGACGTTTGTCACCGGGGCGCCGAACACGGTGAACTCCACCTTAGGGTCGACCAGCTTGATCGGCTGCTCCGCATTGGTGCCGCCCAGGTCGACGAACCTCGGCAACACGAAGTGGATGAACTCCTGGATCACGAACGCCATGCCGATCGCGGTGATCAGGAAGATGAGCGGTTTGGCACCCCGTTTGCGCAGCGGCCGGTACGCCACCCGCTCCAACCCGACCGCAGCGGCCCCCGACGTCGCCATCGCGAACATCATCGCGAGCCCGAGAAACACGACGGTGGCGAGCATGCCCTCGTTGTAGGTGTTGCCACTGGGCGCGAAACCGAGCAGTTGCAGGCCGACGTACTGCCCGAACATGCCGAGCATGAAGATCTCGGAGTGCGCGAAGTTGATCAGCCGCAGCACACCGTAGACCAGCGTGTAGCCGACCGCGACGAGGGCGTAGATCGAGCCGTAGGACAACCCGTCGATGGTCAGTTGCCAGAAGTTGTCGACCAGGGCGGAGACGTTGAAGTCGATCGATCTGGCGGTATAGCTGGTCGTGGCGTCGGCCACGATCGTTGCGATCATCCCAATACCTCGCCCCTCATCCGGAGCCGCGTGCGCCGAGCCGGCAAGATCGACTCGGCGTACGTGACCTCACGCGTGCATCCGGACTACTGGACGTCGTAGATCCAGATCAACGCCGAGGCCAGCTCACCGTCGGGATTCCACCGATAGTGACGCGCGAGTCCGTTGCCGTCGTAGTTGCGGACGTAGTCGACGACCTGCGGACGAGTGACCTGACCGGCATCGATGCCCGTCAGCAAGATCGTCGTCAGGTCGTACGCCTCGACGGAGTAGACGCCGGGGGGCTGACCGTTGAGCGCCTCGTAGTCGCTCTTGAACTGGTCGGGCGCGGGACCACACGGGCAGGACAGGATCGCGCCCTCGGCCGAGTTACCCGCCTGCGAGACGAACTGCGGGTCGTTGACGCCGTCGGCCGAGACGAACGTCGCCTCCACGCCCGCCGACCTCAGCTGCTGTACGAACGGCGCGGCCTCGGCGTAGTAGCCGGAGTAGAAGATCGCGTCCGGACTCGCCCCTTGCACCTGAGTGACGGTCGCCGCGAAGTCCTTGTCGCCCGTCTTGATGCTCGCCGCGCAGCTCGGGTCGGCCGCGGGTCCAAGGGTGTCGGTGACGCTGCGGGCAAGGCCGACGCCGTAGTCGCTGTTGTCCGCGACCACGCAGACCTTTGCGAACCCGGCGGTGTCGGTCATGTACCTGGCGACCGCCGGACCCTGCACGTCGTCGTTGGCGAGGCCGCGGAAGAACGTCTGCCATCCGCTTTGCGTGAGGGTCGCGTTCGTCGCTGAAGCAGTCAGCGAGGCAAGCCCGGCGTCGCTCAGGATTCCGCCGGTCGCCCTGGTCTCGCCGGAAAAGGCGGGCCCGACGAGGCCGATGATGTTCGGGTTGCTGATGATCTGCGGGATGACCTGGGTGGCCTTCTGCGGGTCGCCCTCGGTGTCGTACTCCCCGAGCTGCACCTGGCACCCGGGGTTGGCTTTGTTGTGTTCGTCGAGCGCGAGCTTCACGCCGTTGATGATGTTTATCCCGAGCGCGGCGTTGGGTCCGGTGAGGGCGCCCGCCATCGCGATCGTCGTGGTCGGCGCGCAGGTCGCCGAACCGTTGCCCGCGGGGCTGGCCGCGGCCGCCGTATCCGTCTTGGCGACCTCGTTACCCTCGGTGTCGACCTGAACCAACGGCTGGATGCTCAGGTCCGTCGCCGCGGCGCCCGTCTCGGTACCGGTACCGCTATCCGTCGACCTGTCGCCACATCCAGCCAGCGCGAGCGTGGCCGCGAATCCCACGACCAACGCGCTCCTCGTTCGACGTTGCACGTTCCACCTCCGAATTGGGTGCTCCCGGGTGCGCCGGGGGGCCGACTATGCCAGCCCGCTCAGCAACATAACGTTGCTGGGCGTCGTATGCACGGCATTGGCCACGATTTCGGACCGCGCGTCGTGACCACGCGCGTTACTGCGGGGTGAGGTTCTCCAGGACGACCTCGGCGACGGCCTTCATCGTGGTGCGTCGGTCCATGGCGGTGCGCTGGATCCACTTGAACGCCTGCGGTTCGGACAGGCCCTGAGTCTGCATGAGCACGCCCTTGGCGCGTTCGACCAGCTTGCGGGTCTCGAGCCGGTCGGCGAGGCTCGCAACCTCGCTCTCCAGCGACGTGATCTCGGAGTACCGGCTCGCGGCCAGTTCGATCGCAGGAATGAGATCGGACTTGGTGAACGGCTTCACCAGATACGCCATCGCACCGGCGTCGCGCGCCCGCTCGACCAGGTCGCGCTGGCTGAACGCGGTCAGGATCACCACCGGCGCAACACGTTTCGCGGCGATCTCGGCGGCGGCGTCGATGCCGTCGCGATTGGGCATCTTGACGTCCATGATCACGAGGTCGGGCTTGTGCTCGACAGCGAGTTCGACGGCTTGCTGCCCGTCGCCGGCCTCGGCGACGACCTCGTAGCCCTCCTCGGTGAGCATCTCCACGAGGTCGAGCCGGATGAGTGCCTCGTCCTCGGCCACCACCACCCGACGTGGTCCGGTCCCCCCGCCAGCAGCACCCGTCATCGCGCGTCCCCTTCGTCCCGATCGGGCTCGCACCCGAGTGATGTGCAGGTTACCGGCCACCTGGCATCAGCGCTGAACCCGCGGGGGCGTTATCATGGGCAGCCGGTAGCGCCGGGTTGGCGGAACTGGCAGACGCGATGGTCTCAAAAACCATTGTCCTAACGGACGTGTGGGTTCGAGTCCCACACTCGGCACCGTGGTGTTTCGCGCGCCGGTGTTTCGCGCACCCGAATTGCGTTGTCTGCATCACAGCGTTGTCTGCATCACAGTGACCCGAAGATGGCGGGCCGACGCTTCCCTGTGACGCTCCGGAAGCCCCGGACGGCCACCGTCGGCCCGTCGCACTCAGCGTAGCTCGAGTCGAACACGCATTCGACCTCGCTCACGTATGTGCGGGGTGGATGCGCACCTCCTGCGCCTTGACGACGAAGCACACCTGCTGGCCGACGACTAGATCGAGGTCGGCGACGGCACGGGTGGTGACGTCGGCCGCCATCTGCGGCCCGTTCGGAACCGCGCCAGTCACCCGCACGGCGTGACCGTGAACGTCGAGGGCGAGCACGGTCACCGGCAGCACGTTGCGCGGACTCGCGCGCGGCGGTTCGAGGTGGATCGCGACGGCGTCGGGCGAGAACAGCGCGACGCCGGCGCCTCGGAACCCGTCCGCGACGATCCCGTAAATCGTTGCCCCCCAATCAGTCTGCAGCGAGTCCGGGGAGTCGACGCGACCGGTTACCAGGTTGACCCCCGCGATGCGGGCGCCGAATGCCGACCGCGGCGTGGTGAGCACGCTGCGCACGTCGCCGCGTTCTACGATCCGCCCTGCCTCCACGACGATCGCGGTGTCGGCGAGGGCGAGGGCGTCGAGGAGGTCGTGGGTGACGAGGAGCGCGGTCCGCCGTTGCACGCTCATCACCTCGCGCAGCAGGCGGCGCAGTTCCGGTGCGCCGCTCGCGTCGAGCGCAGCCATCGGTTCGTCGAGCAGTAGGATGTCCGGTTCGCCGGCGAGTGCCCGCGCGATCGCGACCCGCTGCGCCTGACCGCCCGACAACTGCGACGGCCTGCGCTTGGCCAGGTGCTCGACGCCCACGGCGCGCAGCCACTCGTCGGCGATCGACCGCGACGCCGCCCGGCCGCGTCCGCGGCTGCGCGGCCCGAACCCGACGTTTGCCGCGACGGTGAGGTGCGGGAACAGCATGGCTTGCTGAGCGAGCAGCGCAATCCCCCGTTTGTGCGGGGGAACGAACGTGCCGGTCGCGGCGTCGGACAGGACCGTGTCGCCGAGCACGACCCGACCGCCGTCGGGACGTAGCAACCCCGCCGCCATCGCGAGCACTGTGGACTTGCCCGCCCCGTTGGGTCCGAGGACGGCGAGCACCTCACCCGGTGCGACATCGATCTCGACGTCGACGTCGCGCACCGCCGACCGCGCGGCGACCTGCAGGCGTTTCACAGCGCCGCCCTCACAGCGCCGACCCCCACGACCGCCCGCGAACCCCGACGACGATCAGCACCGCGACCACGATCAGCAGCAGCGACAGCGCTACCGCCGCGTCCGGGTCGGTTTCACGCTGCAGGTAGATCTCCAGCGGCAGCGTGCGAGTCACCCCTTGTAACGACCCGGCGAACGTGAGGGTCGCGCCGAACTCGCCGAGCGCGCGGGCGAACGACAGCACGGCACCGGAGATCAGCCCGGGCAACACCAGCGGCAGCGTGACCCGGCGCAGCACGGTCGTCGGGTTCGCACCCAGCGTGGCCGCGACTGCCTCGTAGCGCTCCCCCGCGGTCCGCAACGCACCCTCCAGGCTCACGACCAGAAACGGCAGCGCGACGAACGACTGCGCGATCACCACCGCGGTCGTGCTGAACGCGATGTGGATGCCGAACGCCTCGAGGTGCTTGCCCAGCAGCCCGCGGCGACCGAACGCGTACAGCAGCGCCAGACCGCCGACCACGGGCGGCAGCACCAGCGGCAGCAGCACCAGCGAGCGCAGCACGGCGAGACCGGGAAAGTGCGAGCGCGCCAGGACCAGTGCCATCGGCACCCCGAGCACGATACACACGACGGTGCTCGCGGCGGCTGTGCGCAGGCTCAGCAGCAGTGCTGCCCGGGACGACTCCGACGTGATCAGCGACCAGAAGTCCGCCCAGTCCGTGGCCAACAGCATCGCGACCAGCGGCAGGATCACGAACAGCCCGCCGATCGCGGCCGGCACGTACACCCAGCGGGGAAGGCCGAGGGCGACGGGTCGGGAGGATCGGGTCACGGCATCCCGGTCACGGTGCCGCGAACCCCGCCTCGGACAACACCTGCTGCCCCTCCGGCCCGGTGACGAGCTCGACGAAGGCCTGCGCGGTCGCGGGGTTCTTAGACTCCTCGAGCACCGCGATCGGGTAGGTGTTCACGGCCCCCGCGGACTCGGGGAAGGTGACCTCGGTGACCTCATCGCCCGCGACCTTCGCGTCGGTGACATACACCAATCCCGCATCGGCCTGCCCGGAGGTCACCTTGCCGAGCACGTCGGCCACCGACGACTCCTCGCTCACGGGAGTCAGGGTGACGCCGGTGTTCTCCTCGACGGTCTTGGTCGCGGCGCCGCAGGGCACCTGCTCGGCGCACACGACGACGGAGGTGCCCGGCTCTGCGAGGTCGGCGAACCCGGTGACGTTCTTGGGATTCCCGGGCGCGGTGACGATGGTCAGCACGTTGGTGGCGAAGTCGACCGGGTCGCCCGCGACCAGTCCGGCGTCCACCGCCTTGTCCATGTTGGCGGTGTTGGCCGAGGCGAACACGTCAGCGGGCGCTCCTTGCTCGAGCTGGGTGACGAGGTCGGACGACCCGGCGAAGTTGAACTTGACCGTCGTGCCCGGGTGCGCGGACTCGAAACTCTTGCCGAGTTCGGTGAACGTCGTGTTCAGCGATGCCGCGGCGAAGACCGTGATCTCGCCGCTCACCTGCGCACCCGCGGAGGTCGCTGCCGCCGCCGAAGTGGTCGATTCCGATCCGCTGTCGGAGCTCGAACACCCAGCGGCGAACACCAATCCGGTCGCCAACACCGTGGCGGCGGTCATACGTGCGATCATGTCGTCTCCTTCGGTTTCTCGACGATGACGTTGGTCGCCTTGATCACCGCGACGGCGATCTTGCCCGGCTCCAGCCCCAGCGCGGTGACGGACCGACTGCTCATCAGCGACACGACGGTGAACGGCCCGCACTGCATCTGCACCTCGGACATCACCGTGTCGGAAGTGACCGCCGTGACGAGCCCGACGAACCGGTTGCGGGCGGAACTGTCGACGTCGGTCGGGTCGGCCGGCGTTCGGGCGTGGTCGCGGGCGAACGCGGCGAGTTCGGCACCGTCGATGCTCGTGCGGCCGGAGTCGTCCTTGCCGGCCGCGAGCGCGCCGCTGTCGATCCAGCGCCGCACGGTGTCGTCGCTGACGCCGAGAAGGTCGGCGGCTTCCCTGATTCGGACCCGAGGCACAGGATGACCCTATCCGAGCGGATGCGCTCGAATGGGGCCAATTGTTCCGCAGTTGCGGCGCGTTCTGCGGTTTTCCGAGCTTGTTCGACGCTCCGCTCGATCAGATCTCTTGCCGTGGTCGGTGACGTTGCGGATGGCCCGGTCGACACCGCCCACGCCATCACCTGTTACTAGCAGGCCCGCCGCGACGACGTCGCAACTCATCCCTGCGCGGCGGTCCATACCCCTGGCGGCGGCCGCTGTGCGCGCGTACTATGGGGGCTGCGGATCGAGGTAGTAATCGGCAACGGTGAAAGGGACTCGAGAAGCAGAGATCCGGCCGAGAATGCGTAAGCATTCCCGGCCGAAGCCCTGTTTGGGGCCATCCCGTCACCTCGCGAGGTCAGCGCACCCGGAGACGTTCCCTTCGTAGCCGCCGACCTCGGGCGCCGCAGAGTCGGGCCGGCGGACCACCTTTTGCCACCACGTCGCCGACGCGAACTCCGGGCGTCTAGGCACCACCGTGATCGCCTTCATGACCACGGGACTACCCGTGCACGGCGACGTGACACGCGCACCGACCGTCACAGCCTTACCGGACCACGGCAGGGCGGCCGACACGAGCTGGCATTCCTTGTGAGAAGAGTGCACGCAGGTGCTCACCGGCCGGGCGCACGCCGCTGGCGTCCAGCAGATTGTCGTCGAGTTCGACGATCTCCGCCGCGCGCAGCTGCCACGGTTCGTGCGCAACCGGCAGCCACCACGTCCGGCCGGCATTGCGGGTGTGCACGCCCCATCGGGCGGTGAGCCAGATCTCCAGCGACGTGGGTTCGATCACGTCGCCGACGCGGATCGTCAGCCGGCTGCGTAGGCCGCGCCGGGGCCAGCGCCGGACAGAGTGGTAGGTGACCTGGTCATCGATCCGGGCCGTCCGTAGCTTCGCCCACGCGTACGGGATGCCGAGGCCCGCCCGAGTGAGCGGTACGACCGCGAGCCGAGCCGTTTCCAGCGACCGGAACAACAAGCCGTGACGGCCTGCGTCGTCGGTCGAGTACAACCGGATGTTGGTCTCCGGGAAGGTGCCGAAGTAGGGGATCGGAAGCACGGCCCCCAGCCTGGAACGGCTCATCACGAACGGCACCAACGCGACGTACGTCCTCCCGTCGGCGAAGACGTCCGGGCGGATCCCGGGCGGGTACAGATGAGTGACACTGTCGGGGTGCACCGGCCAGTGGACGAAGGTGAGGTCACCCCAGAACTGATCGAGGACGGCCGGACGAGGCAGCGGTGGCGCGGTGACCGGGTAGCCGGCGAGCACCGAAATCGCGTCGGACGGATCTGGCGTGCCGGTCACCTCGCCATCGTGACACGCGGAGAGTCTGCCCACGCCGTCGTCGTGCGTAGCATCGGCGACCATGACGGAGCGAGCCGATCTGGTCAACCGCCTTCGTGCGGGTCTGCCAGATGCGTTTGGCGGCACAGAGGTATTCGCCGCGTACCTGTTCGGTTCCCACGCACGCGCAACGGCATCGGCGCGCAGCGACATCGATCTCGGCGTCGCGCTCGGGCGATCGTCGTCGCTCGAT
>DATDBL010000200.1:0-2697 GCA_036524855.1 Aldersonia sp.
GGATGGCCTGGTTGGCGCCGATCGGCTGACCGAAGGCGTGCCGTTCCTTCGCATACTTGATCGACTCGTCGACACAGCCCTGCGCGAGGCCGACGGCCAGCGCGGCGATGGCGATCCGGCCCTCGTCGAGGATCCGCAGGAAGTTCGCGTAGCCGCGGCCGCGCTCGCCGAGCAGGTTCTCCTCCGGGACCCGCACGTCGGCGAAGGTCAGCGGGTGGGTATCGGAGGCGTTCCAGCCGACCTTGTTGTAGGCGGGCTCGGCGGTGAAGCCGGGCGTCGAGGCCGGCACCAGGATCGTCGAAATCTCCTTCCGGCCCGCGTTCTCGCCGGTGACCGCGGTGACGGTCACCAGGCGGGTGATGTCGGTGCCGGAGTTGGTGATGAACTGCTTGTTGCCGTTTATCAGCCACTCGCCGTCGATCAACTTCGCGGTGGTCTTGGTGCCGCCGGCATCGCTGCCCGCGCCGGGTTCGGTGAGCCCGAATCCGGCGAGCGCCTCACCGCTGGCCAACTGCGGCAGCCACTCCTGCTTCTGAGCCTCGTTGCCGAACCGGTAGATCGGCATGGCGCCGAGCGACACCCCGGCCTCGAGTGTGATCGCGACGCTCTGGTCGATCTTGGCGAGTTCCTCGAGCGCGAGGCACAGCGCGAAGTAGTCGCCGCCCATGCCGCCGTACTCCTCGGGGAACGGCAGGCCGAACAGGCCCATCTGCGCCATCCCGGCGACCACCTCGTAGGGGAAGGTGTGGTCGCGGTCGTGCTCGGCGGCGACCGGCGCGACGACCGAGTTGGCGAAGTCGCGCACGCTCTTGGCGAGCTGCTCGTACTCGTCGGGGAGTTGGCCGGTGGACAGATAGTCGGTCATCAGTTCGCCTCAGCTTCTTCAGTATCGTTGGTATGGGGGATGATTCGGGCCAGCAGCTGGTCGACCTTCACCTGATCGCCGGCGGCGACGAGCAGTTCGACGGTGCCCGCGATGGGAGTGGTGAGCGCGTGTTCCATCTTCATCGCCTCGACGACGACGACGGTCGCGCCGGCCTCGACGGTGGCGCCGGCCTCGACCGGAACCGCGATGACGCTGCCCGGCATCGGGCTGGTCAACACGGCCTCGCCAGCGTGCTCGTCGCCGCCGCGCAGCTTGCTCTCGCGGGCCTCGTGCACCAGCCAGGTGCCCCCGGCTCCGGCGACCCACAAGTGGTCGTCGTGCTCGGCGACGCGGTAGTCGGCGCGCAGGCCGTCGACGGTCACAGCGATCGCGTCCCCTGAACGCTCCACGACGAAAGACTGCTCGGGTCCGTCCTCGATGCGCACGGTCGCGCGCTGCGGGGTGCCGGTGATGTGCACATGGTCGGTGCGGGTGGGGGTCTGCAGGCGCTGCGTGGTCGGCGCGGGGGCGCCGACGCGCCAGCCGGAAGGGATGTCCCACGGGTCCGCAGTTCCGGACGGCCAGGCCCGCAGCCAGTGGTACGCGGCCGCGGCGATCAGCACCTCGTCCGGCGTGGTCGCGGCGGTGAATCCGTCGAGGCGGCGGTCGAGCAGCCCGGTGTCGAGGTCGCCGGCGACCACGTCGGGGTCGGCGAGCAGGAAGCGCGCGAACTCGATGTTGGTGGTCACGCCCAGCACGTGGGTGTCGGCCAGCGCCCGGTCGAGGCGACGCAGCGCACTCGCCCGGTCGGGGGCATGCGCGATGACCTTCGACAGCATCGGGTCGTAGTCGCTACCGATGACGCTGCCGACCGACAGGCCCGAGTCCACGCGAACGCCGGGGCCGGTGGGCTCGACGAGATCGACCACGGTGCCGCCGGTGGGCAGGAACCCGCGCGACGGGTCCTCGGCGTAGACGCGGACCTCGATGGCGTGCCCGTCGAGGGCGATGTCGTCCTGGGTGAACCCGAGCGGCTCGCCCGCGGCGACGCGGACCTGCCACTCGACGAGGTCGAGGCCGGTGACCAGTTCGGTGACCGGGTGCTCGACCTGCAGGCGGGTGTTCATCTCCATGAAGAAGAACTCGTCGGGCGCGTCGGCGGAGACGATGAACTCGACGGTGCCGGCGCCGGTGTAGTCGACGCTGCGCGCGGTGTTGCACGCGGCGGCGCCGATCCGGGCGCGGGTCTCGGGATCGAGCAGCGGCGAGGGCGCCTCCTCCACGACCTTCTGGTGTCGGCGCTGCAGGCTGCATTCACGCTCGCCGAGGTGGACCACGCTGCCGTGGGCGTCAGCGAGAATCTGCACCTCGATGTGCCGGGGCCGCAGCACGAACCGCTCGAGGAACAGGGTGTCATCGCCGAACGACGAGGCCGCCTCGCGCCGGGCCGAGGTCAGCGCATCGGCAAGTTGGCCGGGTTCGGTGACCAGGCGCATGCCCTTGCCGCCGCCGCCAGCGGACGGCTTGATCAGCACGGGGTAGCCGACCTCACCAGCCCCCTCGATCAGCTCGGCGTCGGTGAGACCCGGCCGCGAGATCCCCGGCACCACCGGCACGTCGAACGCGGACACCGCATTCTTCGCGGTGATCTTGTCGCCCATCGTCTCGATGGCCGTCGCCGACGGCCCGAGGAACGCGATCCCGGCCTCGGCGCAGGCCTGCGCGAACTTGGAGTTCTCGGAGAGGAATCCGTAGCCGGGATGGATCGCCTGGGCGCCGGTGCGGTGCGCCGCGTCGAGGACCTTCTCGATGTCGAGGTAGCTCTCCCGGGC
>DATDBL010000201.1:0-7164 GCA_036524855.1 Aldersonia sp.
CGTGTGAGGTGGCATCGGCGCAGGTCGGGCAGTTTGTGGATCGAGTGCTTGGAGGGTGTGACATTCCGGCGGTGAGCGGGAGGTCGTGATCGGGACCGCGTTGTTGTGAGCGGGTCCGCGACGACGGAGATGACGGGATGATGGCAAGCCGGTGGGGCTGAGTGTGACGCGGTTGTTGGTGATCGCTCGTGGTGCCGGCTATCCGATCTCGTGGGGCTTCGCGTGGGCCTCGGTCAAGCCGGTGAGCAGGCGATGCCGAGTCGGGTAGCTGGTTGTGCTTCGTCGTTGCACCCGCAGCAGGAGAGGCCGACGATGTCGCTTTCGAATCCGCCGTCGCGTGCGGGTGTGCCCGTCCTTGCGAGATGCGCAGGTGCTGTGAACGTTTCGCTGGCACAGATCCGGTCCAGGCACTCGACATCCAACCCCACATGCCCGTCGAGCAAGTCGTTCACCGGCACCGTCGCAGCCATCCCCCCAGCCTGACCGCAAGCCGTACGCGCGGCGTGACCCAAGACTCGGCGGTCGGAGGCGGAGCCTGTCTGGGAGCCTCTCGAACAATCCGCGTGGCGGTGGCCGGTTGATCTTGGCAATTCGGGATGATCTTGGTGTGCCGGGTGGTCGGATGTGCGGCAGGAGTTGTTGGACGCGGAGTCGGTGGCCCGTCATCTGGTGAAGCGGGGCAGCGTGTTCGCGTTGCTGGCCGGGCATCGGCGGGAGTTGTTCCCGGATGCGATGTTCACCAATCTGTTCCCGTCCGGTCGGGGACGAGCGAGTGTGGCGGCGGGGGTGAAACAGGGCGGGCGGCATCTCGGGTTCGCCCGCGACCTGATCTACGAGATGCCGCACACCCTGGCGATACTGGATCCTTCTGGCGGAGTTTCTGGATCGGGCAATCCGCTGCCGAATCTGACCTCGCAAGTTTCGGCCTGTCTGGGGCGGTCGCATCCGGCGCGGTAATGTCCAAGGCACGGTGAACGGCCAGCGCGTGATTCGGACGGAGGCGCGTGCGATGACCAAGGAGCAGGCGGCGAGCGATCGGCTGTTCGATTTCGTCGACGAGATCCTGCAACGATTTTTCGGCGCGGAGTACACCTCCGCTGCGCCGATGGGGAGGGAGGACGTGGAGCGGTTGCTTACCGACGACACCCGAAGGCGGGTGGAGCAGGCCCGTAGCGCCGCGGTGGAATGGGGCAGAACCGAGATCACCGGCGAGGTCGTGATCGCATCGGATCGCTTGGTGATCACATCACACGGACTGCTGTACGCCGCCGGGATGAGCGCCCCGGGTGCGCACCGGCCCCTGTACTACCTCGCTACGCCGCCCGCGCTGTTCGAGTCGATCGTCGAGCGCATCGAAGCCACGTCCCTGCGGCAGGGGTCGGTGGCGGCGGTCGACGACCGGTTCGGCCACGAACTCACCTATCCGTGGCCACTCGACACGGCGCTGCGCCAGATGCTCGACGCGCACCAGGCGCTGCACCTGGACCTGTCCGAGCACGCCACTGCCCCGCAATCGCCCGATCGGTAGGTGGGTTCCCGCAGCCGAGTCGTCGCATGGACGCTGTGGGAATGGCAGAACGACGGCGTCGACGGCGGTGGCTCGGTCTAGCTGACCGACGCGGGGGTGCGGACCTGCCCGGGTCGGCCACGGCGAGCACCTGGCTGGGTTGACGCTCGGCGATGCGGGCCTTCTCGTCGCGGTACTCGCACCGGTGAGCGGCCAGCGCGTCGATGCCACCGCCAGCCGCAAACGCGTGCTGGGAGTGCTGAGCGGCGTGACAGTTGATTCTCGATGGCTGCCCGCAAGCCGGTCAAGGGGTGAAATCATCTGCCGTGGCGACAACAACCTTTCCGTACAACTCGACCGACCCGGACACAATGCACGCAATTATCGACGGCTGCACGGCTACCAACCCGACCCCGCAGACGTCGCCCGACTCACCCCGCTCGGCACCCCACCATCAGCGGCGCACCCACCGGCCTCCGGCCACTCCGCACCGACTGACTCAGGATCCTGCACCAATCCTCGTCACAGGCCGACAACCCCGGGGTCGGCCGCTCCGCTCGGACAGGTTCGCGGCCGGTGGGCTGGGAGGTTCGGGTCCCCCGCGATGTCGGGTGCGGCGTTCGCTGTCGCGAGACTGGTTCTGGGGCAGCTCGTGTCGCGGTCGCCGGTGGGTGTCCGGCGCCGTGTCGGTCAGTCCGGTGTTGCCGCGAGCCGGCGCGCGACGAGGGTGTCGACCGCGCGGTTGACCGCCATCGCGTTGTGGCTGCAGTACACCTCGACGGTGTCGGCGTGGGGGTCGAGGCAGGATTGCCACCACACGATGCCGTCGGCGCGCCAATCGAGGTGTAGGCGATGCCGTGGTGGATCGGTTGGGTGAGTGCGGCCGCGATCTGGTCGGCGCACTCGCCGCGTAGGCAGTCGTCGGTTGGCATGGTGGGGGTGTTGTGCCGGTTGCGGCGGGCCAGCGTTTCGGCGAACCGCAGCACGGCCGCGTTGGCGGCGAATTGTGTGGTGAGTGGGCTGCCCAAGGTGTCGAGACCGCGCACGAGGTCGGGGCGGCGCGTAGTGAGCAGGCGGGCGAGGGTGCCGCCGCGGCTGTGGCCGACGATCGCCACCGGACCGGCTTGCGCGGTCACCTGTTCGAGGCGTCGTTCGAGGTGCGCGAGGGTCGCCGTGGTGCAGCCGGCGTTGACCCGGATGCCGGATTCGGAGGTGCGGTGCCCGTGGCGGCGCAGCGATCGGCTCATCGCGCGCAGCGACCAGTCGCCGGCCATGAATTCCCGGGATCAGCAGGACCGCGGTGCGCGTGGTCGGGGCGCGCGGGGGTACCGCCGGGCCGACGACCTTGACCGCGCCGGCGGGTGCGAGTAACTCCCGCGCGGTCCGCCGTCATGCCCGCGGCGGCGCCCACCCCGCGGGATGACGGCGACATCGTCGCGGTCAGGCATTCTCGACACCGAATTCCTTGGCCAGGGTGTCGAGTTCGGCGCGCATGTCGGTCTCGAGGTGCCACACGTCGGGGACCAGGGCCCGGTCGGCGGTCAACCCGAAATCGAGGTGGTCCTCGTAGCTGAGCAGGGTGAGACTCAGGCCCAGTCCGTCGATGAGGACGTTGACGGGGTGCTGCGACACCACCCGGGCGCCGGCGCAGTACAGCGGCGTGGGGGAGCCGGGAATGCTCGAGATGGTCACGTTGAACGGTGGGGCGATCCATCCGATGGCGGCCGTCGTCGAGATCATGCGGGCGGTGCGGGTGAACAGGGCGGGCGGGACGGTGTGGTTGGCCTCGCGGAGCAGCTGCGCGGGAATCCCGCGGTGCAGCTCCTTGGCCGAGCGCATCGCCTCGTGCGCGTGTTCGAGCCGGGCGCGGGGGTGGGGCTCGTGGCTGGGGATCGCGACGATCATCGAGGAGATCTGGTTGCCGTAGTGCTCGTGTGCGGTGCGCACCGACACCGGCACCATGGCCACCAGCGCGGTGTCGACGGCGTCGCCGCGCGCGAGCATCCGGCGCCGCAACGCCCCGGCGCACACGGCGACGACGACGTCGTTGACGGTGGCGCCGGGCATTTCGTTCTTGATGGCCTTGATCGTGGGCAGCGACAGCGACCCGAACGCGAAGCGCCGGTGCGGGAGATCTTCCCTTCGAAGGACACCCTGGCGGCGGTCGGGCGGGTGCGCTGCAGGTCGCGGCCGTCGCGGTTGCGGGTGGCGATGCGCGCCCGATCGGCGGCCCCGGAGATCAGGCCGGCGCAGGGCAGGGTGCGCATGGTCGGCAGCTGGTCGATGTGGCGCAGTGTCGCGGGGCAGCCCGCGCACCATCCGGACCGGTTGTCGGGGCAGCGACACGACGGCCCGGGCGAGCAACTCGACGTCGCTGGGGTCCTCGCCGGCCGTGGTGGCAGGGACTGCCGGCGGCGGGGTTTCGCGCCGGGCGGACGGTGTCGAATCGAGCAGGGCACCGAGCATCTCGATGCCGGAGACACCGTCGATGGCGCTGTGATGCAGCTTGGTCAGCATCGCGGATAGGAGAGGCAGGTTGGCGAAGGCCTGTCCGATCGAGCGCCGGCACCTGCTGCAGCATCTCGAGTTGCTTCTGATACGAATAATCCAGCGTTTCCCGCGGATCCTCGGCACGGTCGAGCGCTTTACTGGCCTTCGCCTTGAAGATCAGCGCGAGACGTTTACCCAGGCTCATTGCGTTCCTTTCCTGCACAGCTCGGTCCCTGGTCGACACCCTCGATGCCTGCGCGGGGACGTGCACTCGAGCGGTCTTGCGCAGTCAGCGTCGGCGGCAGCCCTTCCGCGGGCCTGACCCGGTTATGCCGTCGGTTCGTTGCCGAGTGTCGGCGGCGAACCCCCGCAAATTGGTGAGGGTTTGTGAAGATTCGTTGAAGAAGAGGACCGGTCGAGTGCGCCCGGCGCTGGCACGGTATTGAGTTGAGGAATCGGAGGGTCACGACCCGAGGAGAGTGCACCGATCACGCTGCACTCGTTCGGGTTGGTGTCGTGCGGTGCGAAAGGGGTGGCGCATCGACCTCGACATCGCGGCGCCTGATTCGACACCCCCACCGCCGCTATCTGGTGCCCGCCGCCGGTGCTGCGCACGCGCCGGACGCAGTGGCGCTGACGTCTAGGTGACCGCAAGCGTTCCGAGGAGCGAGATGGACAGTTCGGGATCCGGGGAGTCGGCGCCGGTGACCGCGGTGCTGACCGCCGAAGGAATCGAGAAGAGCTTCCGGCAGGGATGGTGGCCGGCCCGCCGCGATTCCCCGGTACTGCGGGGCGTGGATCTGGTGCTGCAGCCGGGCGAGGTGGTCGGGCTGACCGGGGAGAACGGGTCGGGGAAGTCGACGTTGATGAAGATCCTCGTCGGCGAGTACCGGCCGGACGCCGGCACCGTGACCCGGTCGGGGCGGCTGGGCTACTGCCCGCAGCAGCCGGTGGTCTACGAGAGGTTGACCTGCGACGAACATTTCGAGCTGTTCGGTTGCGCCTACCGGATGACCCCGAACGAGGAGCGGCGGTCCCGCCGGGGACTGTATGCGGCGCTCGGATTCGAGCGCTACGCGGACACCCGCGCCGACCGGCTGTCCGGCGGTACCCTCGCGAAACTCAACCTGGGGTTGGCGATGCTGGCCGACCCCGAGGTGCTGCTGCTCGACGAGCCGTACTCCGGATTCGACTGGGACACCTACCTGCGGTTCTGGGAACTGGTGGCACAGCGCCGGGGAACCGGCCGCTCGGTGCTGATCATCAGCCACTTCGTCACCGATGAGCACCGATTCGACCGCATCGTCGAGCTGCGCAACGGGATGGCGGCGGCGAGATGAGAGGCGAGAATCACCTGCCGGGGGCGCCGGGCGAGGTGGCGCTACTCGTCCACCGATTCCTGGTCGACTACGCCCGCAATCCGGTCAACATGCTGGTGCTGGTGTTGGTCCCGGTGGTGTTCGTGATCGTTGCGGCCGGGTCGATGGCCGATGCGGCGAAGCTGCTCGGCGGCGCGGGCGGGCCGGCGGTGGAAACCGCGACCGCGGGCTGGGCGGCGGGATTCCTCGCCGGTATCGCCATGTTCTTCCAGATCGGCGCCGCCCGTGCGGCCGATCGGCGGCTGGTGTCGGCGGGTCTTGCGCCGATGCGGTTGGTTGCGGCCCGGCTCGGGACCGGCCTGGTGCTGGGAGCGTTGGTCGCGGCGGCGGCGCTGCTCGCGTTGGCCGCGCGCACCGGCATCGGCGACCTCGGCCGGGCGATCGCCGGCACGCTGATGTTCGCGGTGATCTATCTGGCGATCGGTGCACTGGTGGGGGCGCTGGTGCGCAACCCGGTCAACGGCACCGTCCTCATCTTGTTCATCTGGATTCTGGACGTGTTCTTCGGACCCGCCGTCGGATCCCCCGATCGCATCGAAACACGTTGGTTCCCGACCCATTTCGTGACGTTGTGGATGGTCGACATTCCGTCCCGGCACGGCGGCCGGATCGGGGACCTCGGCTGGGCACTGGTGTGGATGTTCGCGGCGCTGATCGTCAGCACCGTCGTCATCACCGCCACCGTCGGCGTGGTCCGGCGGTCGCGTCGGCGATCCCCAGTCGGGTTTAGCTGGGCCCAGTTTTCGGCCGGACTGCGGATGGGACTGCGCGACTACCGCCGCAACCCGGTGCTGTGGGTGCTGCTGGTGGTGGTGCCGATCGTGTTCATCGTGCTGGCCAAGGCGATGACCGCGCAGGAGTCCGGGGTGTTCTCCCTGGTCGAGGGTGGTCGGACGGTGATGGAGGTGTTCTGGTTGCCGGATGTGCATGCCGGGACGATGACCCCGATCGCGATCTCCTCGCTCGCGGCGTTGGCCGGGCTGTTCGTCGGGCTCGACGCGCGCGCGGGCGATCAGCGACTGACCCTGGCCGGTTTCCCCTTCCCCCTCCTGCTCGCTGTCCGGTTGACGATGATCGGGATCGCCGCGGGGCTGGTCACCGTCTCGTCCCTGATGATCACCGCCACGGTGTTCGATGCCCGGCAGTGGGGCGTCTACGGCGCCGGGAACCTGCTCATGGCGGTGACCTACGGGCTACTCGGGTTCTGCCTGGGGCCGATCTTCGGGCGCGTGGGTGGGGTGTTCATCGCCTTTCTGGTGCCGTTCCTCGACATCGGGATCGGCCAGAGTCCGATGCTGCGACCCGAACCGGCGACCTGGGCACACGGCCTCCCGGGATACGGGGCGATGCGGGTGTTGCTCGACGGCGGGCTGACCGCACGGTTCGACGAAGCCGGGCCGCTGCTGGCGGCGCTGGCATGGCTGCTCGCGCTCACCGCACTGGCCGGGTGGTTGTTCCACCGCGCGCCCGCCACCCCCACGCGGCCCCGCTTGGGGACGTGACCCGGCGGATCGACACAGGTCCCAGCCCGGCGCCCTGGCTATCGGCACAATCCACAACAAAGTTGTGTGCCCGACCACCCCCGCCCATGTGGCTGGTGGTGGTCGTCCAAGACTCACCATCGGTGGGTGCTGCCCGCTCTCGCTGGTTACCGGGTGGGGGTGAACCGGCGCAGTCGCAGGCTGTTGCTCACCACGAACACCGAGCTGAAGGCCATTGCGGCACCGGCGATCAGCGGGTTGAGCAGGCCCAGCGCCGCCAGCGGCAGGGCCGCCACGTTGTAGGCGA
>DATDBL010000202.1:0-7054 GCA_036524855.1 Aldersonia sp.
TGTTGGCCCCGAAGATCCAGGAGTCGACATTCGGGAACAGGGTCATATCGGCGATGGTCTGGCAGGTCTCGGTCCACGCCTTCTCCGCCTCGGCGGAGGCCTCCACCGCGGCACCCTTCTCCTGCGCCTCGGCGATGAGCCTGCCGATCCAGTCGACCTGGGTCTCGATGCTCGGCGGCAGGTTGGTGAAGGGACCGTTGGGGCCCAGGATCATGAACATGTTCGGGAACCCGGCAGTCGCCACGCCGAGGTAGCTGGTCGGGCCGTCGCTCCAGTGCTGCTTCAGGCTCTCCCCGCCGCGGCCGCGGATGTCGACACGCACGTAGTTGCCGTCGACGGCGTCGAACCCGGTCGCGCACACCAGAACATCCAATTCGTGCAGGGCGCCATCGGCGGTGCGGATCCCGGTCCCGGTCACCTCGACGATCGGGGTCTCCTTGACGTTCACGAGCGAGACGTTGGGGCGGTTGAACGTCTCGTAGAAGCCCGAGTCGCACAGCGGGCGGCGCGCGTACAGGTCGGTGGGGGTCAGCTTGCGGGCGGTGTCGGGGTCCTTGACGGTCTCGGCGATCTTGCGGCGGATGAACTTGGCCGCCTCCTCGTTCGCGTCCGGGTTTGTGGCGATGTCGCAGAAGGTCTCGAACATGAACCGGAACCCGCCGCCCTCGTTCCAGGCGTCCTGGAAGATCCGTTCGCGCTCCTCGGCCGACACGCTGAAGGTCTCGACCGTGCTCTCCTCGAAGCCCATCGCGATACTGGAGTTGCGGACCTGATCCCAGGTGGCGTCGAAGTTGTCCCGGTAGGCCTGCAGCCGCTCGGGGCTCAGCTCGCGGTTGCCGGCGGGCACGCTGTACTGCGGGCTGCGCTGGAGCGAGGTCAGGTGCGCGGCGACCGGTGCGGTCGCGGTGATCACCTGGTTGCCGGTGGAGCCGTTGCCGATCACCCCGACCCGCTTGCCGGTCAGGTCCAGGTCCTCCGGCCACGCACCGGTGTGCACGAGGCGGCCCTCGAAGTTCTCCATGCCCGGCAGGTCGGGCATGTTGGTCGCCGACAGCAGGCCCAGCCCGGTGACGAGGAACCGCGACCGGAACGTGATGCCGCGGTCGGTGCGGACGGTCCAGATGCCGGCGTCCTCGTCGAATTCGGCCTGGGTCATCCCGGTTTCGAGCAGGGTGTGCTCGCGCAGGTCGTAGCGGTCGACCACGCCGTTGAGGTAGGCGAGGATCTCCGGCTGGGTGACGAACTTCGTGGTCCACGGTGTCTGCGCGTACAGGTCGCGGTCGAACGAGTACTGGTAGACGAAGCTCTCCGAGTCCGACAGCGCTCCCGGGTACTTGTTCCAGTACCAGGTGCCGCCCACTCCGGCGGCCTTGTCGATGGCGACGGCGTCGAGGCCCTGCTCGTTGCGCAGCTTGTGCAGCATGTAGATGCCGCCGAACCCGGCTCCGACGACGAGGGCGTCGAGGTCGCGGATCTGGTCGTGGACTATGGACTCCATTGCGCGTGCTCCTTGATTCTTGGCTGGCGGTTTGTTGGCAGCAGTTCTTGGCGACGATGTGTGTGGCGTAGTTCACTGACTGAGGACAATCGTGAGTTGTCCGGCGGATTGGCTGGTGTTCCAATCTGGAACACCACGCGCCGGCGGGAACGACCAGGGTTGATACCGCATGAGGAAGAATCTGCGGTGGATTGAACCGGGAAGGGAGGCGCCGCGATGGCAGATCTGGTGCGGGCTGTGCGTGACGAACTGCGCCGCGTCGGACTGCTCGGTGAGATCCGCGCCGAGGGAGTGGTGCCGGACCTGATCCTGCGCAGCTGGCGGCGCTCGATCGGCAACAGCGTGGAGAGCACGTCGCTGGCGCAGCGCTATCAGGACGTCGTCGACACCGAGACGCTGCTCTACCGAGCGGCGGCGCCGGTTCTGGACCGCTGGCAGCAACAACTCACCGACACCGGCACCATGCTGTTCCTCAGCGATCGCGCGGGCAGCATCGTGGCGCGCCGCACCAGCGACACCAGCGTGCGCCGCCGGCTGGACCGGGCGCACGCCGCCGAGGGTTTCGACTTCTCCGAGGACGCGATCGGAACCAACGGGCTCGGCACATCGATGATCGAACGTCGTGCGGTCTACATCCAGGGCAGTCAGCACTACAACGATGCCCTCGCCGACATCGCCTGCGCCGCAGCGCCGGTCTGCACGCCCGCGGGCACCGTGATCGGTTCCGTCTCGCTCGGCGGCGCGATCGAGGTGGCCAACCCGCTGATGCTGTCGTTGACCCGCGAGATCGGGCAGCAGATCGAGGAACGGCTGCGCGCCGCGTCCCGGCCGGAGGACCTCGCGCTGGCGATGTCGTTCATGCGCTACACCAACTCGCGCCGCCCCACCGTGGTGATGGACCACGAGTCGCTGCTCGCCAACACTCCGGGACTGCCGTACGTGAGCGTCACCTCGCACGTGCTGCTGTGGGAACTGCTCAACGACCACGACTGGTCCCGCGCCGAAACCACCCGCATCCTGCTGGACGGGAACAACATCGAGGTGTCCGCGCGCCGAGTGCTCGACGGACGTCGCGCGCACTTCGTCCTGCACTTCGCCGAACTCGCCGAGCATGCCACCGTGACCGTGGATCCGGTGCCCGTGCTGGCCGACACTATGGTGAAAGATGCACCGAAACCGAAGGATTCGGGTATCCAGCTGGTCGAGGGGCCGCGCGGGTCGGGCCGGGCGAGCATGGCGCGAGACCTGCACGCCGAGCGCACGTTCGAGGTGGTCACCGTCTCCTCGGCGTCGGCGACGTCGTGGGTCTCCGTCGGGGATTTGCTGGCCGGCGGCACCGACGTGCTGCTGCGCCGGGTCGAGGAGGTCCCTGAACGCGACGCCGAGCACGTGTGGGCGCTGGTGCAGGCCCACCGCGCGGCGGTCGCGTCCGGGGCGCAGACGAGCCTGCTGCTCCTCACCGCCGATCGCGACCGTGCGGTCGAGAAGGTCCGGGCAGTGCTCGACGAGATCGAACTTCCGGCCCGGACCGCACCGCTGGCGGAGACTCGCGAGCGGATTCCCGTGCTGGTCCGGACGATCCTCGACCGGGTGGACCCGGATGGGCGGCACACGCTGTCCCCGGCGGCGCTGCAGGCACTCGTCCAATACAGCTGGCCGGGCAACATCACCGAACTCGTCGACACCATCACCGTGCTCGTCGCAGAGGTGTCGACGTCGGTCATCGAGGCACGCCACCTGCCGAAGCACCTGCGCCAGGCGCCGCCGCGACGGCAACTCTCGCTCATCGAGGCCGCCGAACGCGAGGCCATCATCAAGGCACTCGATGCCAGTGGCGGGAACAAGTCCGAAGCGGCAGCCCTGCTCGGCATCGGCCGGACCACCCTGTACCGGCGGTTGCGTCAACTCGGCCTCGACGCCGACGAGGGCACGCTCTGATCAGACGACCTGGTATCCCAATTCCACTGCCGCGCTGTCGATACGACGTGCGAGTCCAATGTGGGACAGCGGCAGTGAGAGAGCTGGGTTGGTGGGGAAGGCGTCCGCGGCCTGCTCGAACAGTGCCACGCACAGCTCACCGGCGAATCTGCCGCGGTATGCGATCCCGTCGAGGTTCGGGTGGGCGCGGTGGATCGTCCTGGCCCACGCCTGGGATTGGGAGTGCGGGCCGGAGTCGAGAGCGTGATTGCATCCGAGCCGGGTCGGCCATGGGCCGCCGGAGAAACCCCCGAGATCCAGCAGCGTAAGTGGGCGGTCCAGGGTGAGAGCTGATAGGTAGGGGCCGCGGTGGAATCGGTCGATCACTCGCGTTTCCTGGAAGACCTCGGCGAGGGCGCCGCGCGCGCAACTGGCTCCGTACCAGACGCCGTACTTGGGATGCTCGGCTCTCGGCGGTGGGTGATGATCGAAGCGCAGCAGTGGCCCGTGTGTGCGGAAGCCGTGCCACGGCAACACATGAGCGCCGTCGGTGGCGTGGATACGCCAGAGATGGCGTGTGGTGGCTGGGATGGTGACGAGTTCGTCGTCGCGTACCCCCGCGTCGCGCAGGTCCGCGATCAGGGGTGGGGTGTTCGTGGCCACTAGCCGAGGCTCGTCGCGCGTTCGACTACCTCGAGGACGGTGGGTAGGTCTTCGGCTGCTGAGGCCGAGGTGAGGAACTCGACGACCGATGCAGGGTTACCGTCGACGGTGAGGTCTTCGCGCGGCAAGGTCAGCAGCGCGTTGACGGTGAGGGGGTGCAGGTTGGCGGGGAGTTGAGGAAGGATCTGGTCGAGGTACGGCACGATCCCGGTGGCGGTGAATTGCACCTTCGGGTACAGGCGGCCTCGTCGATCGACGTCGTCGAGGGCCCAGAGCTTGCGTTCGATCGAGGTGAGTTGGCGGACCCGGGGAGCCTTCACCTTCAGCAGGTCAGCGACCTCGGCGGCGGTGAGGGCGGTGCGACGTAGGTCGCTCATGGTCTGCGCCCGTCCCAGTGCGACGGAGAGGCTGGCTCGTTCTCCGTCGTCGGTGAAGCCGGCTTGGTCGAGTAGGTCGGCGTCGTGACGCGAGAGCGCCCCTTGCGGTTGCAGGGCGCCCAGGGACGCGAGGTACTCGAGAGCCTTTGCGACCGTTGCTCGGTCGATCGGGTGCCCGATGGTGCGGGTCAATGCGTCCTCGAACGACAGCGCGCCGAGGGCGTACTGCTCTGCGGCAAGCCGGGCCTCGTCTGCGACCTTCACAAGAAGTCTCCTAACGCTTATTAACAGTGTAATTCAGTGTTGATTTCTTGGCCACTGGAGGCGGTGGAACTGGCCACGGCCGCGTTCTCCTCGGTCATCGGTGTCTGTCGCGGCGTGGGACGTGGTCCTCGAAACTCCAACCCGCAGGCTATGCGCGGCCCGCAGCGGAGGGGGACAAACCGGGGATCAGTCCATTGCGGAGACGTCGAGGCCGAGCAGGATGTCGAGCACCGCGCGCAGCGCGGGACTCGGGTCGTCTGCGCGCCACGCGGCCCGCAGCGACACGTCCGGCGTTGCATCGTCGAGCGCGACGAACACGACGTGCGGGTCGGTCGAGTTGCTCGCCACCGACGCCAGCGTCAGGGCCGCGCCGACCTCGGCTGACACGAGCGCCAGCGCGGTCTGGGTGTCGGGCGCGACCTGAACGACGTTCGGGACGAAGTTGTGTTCACGCGCCATCCGGCGCAGCCGGTCCGGCAGCACCGCCCCGTCATGGGAGGGCAGCGACACGAAACTCTCCCCGGCGAACTGGGCGATCGACGCGCGGCGCGTGCCGGCGAGCGGATGGGTGTCGGGCAGCGCCACGACGAGCGTGTCCGGCATGACCACCTGCGCCGACACCTCCGGCGGCACGACGTCCCAACGGCCGAGCACGATGTCGGTCTCGTCCTGCACGAGCTTCTTCATCGCCGGTTGGGCGAAGTTCTGGCTGGAGAGCTCGAGTTCGATCCTGGGGCGTTGCGAGCGCACCACACGAGCGAGCCGAGCGACGAGCCGGTGGGTGGAGGCCCCGGCGAACGCGATCCGAACCAACCCGACCTCGCCGCCGTCGGCGGAGTGCACCGCGTCCTCGGCGCGGCGCAGCGCGTCGAGGACGGTCTGCGCCGGTCCGACGAGCGCCTGCCCGCTGGCGGTGAGTTTGACCGAGCGGGTGTTGCGATCGAACAGGACCGTGCCGAGTTCGCGTTCGAGTTGCTTGATCATCCGGCTCAAGGGCGGTTGCGCGATGTGCAGGCGTTCGGCGGCGCGGCCGAAATGCAGCTCCTCGGCCACCGCAAGAAAGGCCCGCAGGTCCGCGACGTCCACTGTCACATCTCCCTAACTTTTCCTATCAAGGTATCACTGCACACCATGATTAGGTATTGGACTGATCCTAATAGTGTCGGGGATAGTGAACGTCATGCACATCACTTCCCGCAACCCCGACGTTCCCGACGACGTCTTCGCCGACGTCGTCAAGCAGATCTCCGAGTTCGTGCGCACGCGAGTCGTACCTCGCGAACTCGAGATCATGACCGCCGACGCCATTCCCGCGGATCTGCGCGCGCAGGCCGCAGAGATGGGATTGTTCGGCTACGCGATCCCGCAGGAATGGGGTGGGTTGGGGCTCAACCTGATTCAGGACGTCGAGGTCGCCATGGAACTCGGCTACACGTCGTTGTCGCTGCGGTCGATGTTCGGCACGAACAACGGGATCGCCGGTCAGGTGCTCGTCGGGTTCGGCACCGAGGAGCAGAAGGCGCGCTGGCTGCCGGGCATCGCCTCCGGAGAGGTTGTCGCCTCCTTCGCGCTCACCGAACCGGGCGCCGGCTCCAACCCCGCCGGGCTTCGGACCACCGCCACCGCCGACGGCGACGGCTGGATCCTCGACGGCGGCAAGTGCTTCATCACCAACGCCCCCGACGCGCACCTGTTCGTGGTCTTCGCCCGGATGAAGCCGGCACCCGAGACCGGCAACGGCATCGCGGTGTTCCTCGTCCCCGCCGACACACCCGGGATCGAGGTGGGTGCCAAGGACGCGAAGATGGGCCAGGAGGGGTCGCGCACCGCCGATGTCACCTTCACCGGGGTCCGCATCGGGCCCGAGGCCCTCGTCGGCGGAGACGCCGAGGTCGGCTACCGGGCGGCGATGACGTCGCTGGCCCGCGGCCGGGTGCACATCGCGGCGCTCGCGGTGGGGCAGGCGCAGCGCGCACTCGACGAGTCCGTCGCCTATGCCGCGACTGCGACCCAGGGCGGCACCCCGATCGGGGAGTTCCAGCTCGTGCAGGCGATGATCGCTGACCAGCAGACCGGCGTCGCGGCCGGGCGCGCGCTGGTGCGCGACGCCGCCCGCGCCTGGGTCGAGGACACCGACCGGCGCATCGCACCGTCGGTCGCGAAGCTGTTCTGCACCGAAATGGTCGGGCGGGTCGCCGATCTCGCGGTGCAGGTACACGGCGGCTCCGGCTACATGCGGGAGGTGCCGGTGGAACGGATCTACCGCGATGTGCGGCTGCTGCGCCTCTACGAGGGCACCAGCGAGATCCAGCGCCTCATCATCGGCGGTGGCCTC
>DATDBL010000203.1:0-11847 GCA_036524855.1 Aldersonia sp.
CAACCACTCACGGGTACGGGCGTAGGGTCGCCGATATGAGCGTGCACGTGTACGTGGTGCGGGTGTTCACTGCCGACGACGGTAGCGGTGGCAACCCTCTCGGGATCGTCGCCGCCGACTCTGTGGCCCCGCCGGACCGGCAGGCGATCGCGACCCGACTGGGCTTCAGCGAGACCGTGTTCGTGACCCCGACCGCACCGGTTGCGCAGATGCAGATCTTCACGCCCGCAACCGAACTCCCGTTCGCCGGGCACCCCACCGTCGGGACCGCGTGGTGGCTGCGCGCCGGCGGCACCGCCATGCAGGCGCTCGACGTCCCCGCGGGCCGGGTCGAAGTCGGCGAACTCGACGGGCTCACCACGGTGCGTGCTCGGGCCGAGTGGGCGCCCGAATTCGTCTTCCACGACCTGGATTCCCCCGCCGACGTCGACGCCCTCGACCCCGCGTCCTTCACCGCCGAGCACCACTACGCGTGGGCCTGGATCTCACGCGACGACGGCACCATCCGGTCGCGAATGTTTGCCCCCGACATGGGGATCGCGGAGGACGAGGCCACCGGCGCCGCGGCCGTCCGGATCACCGCACGCCTGCAACGCGACCTGCGCATCACCCAGGGCCGTGGGTCGACGCTCGTCACACGATGGGATCCGCAGGGCTGGGTCCGCCTCGGCGGGCGCGTCGTCGCCGACGTGCCGATCGACCTCTAGCGTTCGCGTCCCGCCGCCAACTCCGCCTCGGTCAGGGTCACCGCGATCTCCTTACCGAGGATGTAGCCCTCGGTCAGCGGCAACCGGTCGCCGCTCCAGAACTTGCCTGGGTCGTACCAGTTCGACCGGCGTTGCTTGCGCAGCAGACCCATCTCCTCGTACGTCGTCCCCACGACCTCCGCGCAGTAGGCGGCCTCCAGGTTCGCCTCGCTGCGCCGCCGCCGAGGCACCCGACCGGCGAACCAGCGCGCGCTGAGCCGCGCCGTCGACGGGAACGGTGTGCCGTCGAGGCGGGCGATGGTCTTCAACAACGCATCCTCCTGCGCCGCGGACACGTCGGGTTCGAGCTGACGAAGCCATCCGCGCTGCCCGTACCGACCGGCCCAGACCTGGACCGCGGCCCTCAGGTCGTGCAACTGCACGCCGCGGTGAAAGCGACCGGTCCACATGTCCTGCAACGACTGTCCGAGTTCCGCGTGCCACATCAGCGGCGGCAGGTCGGCGAGCACCACCGCCATCCCGACGTGGTTGACGGGTGCGTTGGTGACGGTCCGGATCGCGCGGTCGGGCCCGGAACTGCCGCGGAAGATCCAGATGTCGCCGGTGCGGGTCTGGTCCACGGCGACGTCGAGCCCGACCTCCGATGGCGACATGCGCGGCGACATGCGTGTCAGCGTATTCACCTATGGCACGCTGAGGTATGCGACTCACACGTTCGCGGTTGGTGAAACTCGCCGGGCTCGCCGGCGCGGTCGGCGTCGCCGCGACCGGGGCCCTCGTCGCGCGCAACGAACGCAAGCGGCGCGCCTACACCCCGGACGAGGTCCGCGAACAGTTGCACGTGCGCTACGCCGCCGCCACGACCGCCACCGTCACCCCGCCGAGTGCGCACCTTTCCTCGGATAACGCGAGTGAAGGCGACAAGAAGTGCGCTCTCGGCGGGGTGGGGCGGAGGCTACGCGTGCGTGTGCAGCGGCTTGCCCGCCGCGACCAGTAGCGCCTCGCCGAGTGCCTCGCCCTGCGTCGGGTGGGCGTGCACGAACCGCGCGACCTCCTCGACGCGAGCGCCGGTGTTCACCAGGATCTGCGCCTCCCCGATCAGCTCACCGACTCGGTCGCCGACCAGGTGCACGCCCAGCACCCGACCGTTGTCGCCCGTCACGACCTTGACCGCGCCGGCCGTGCCGAGGATCTGGCTGCGGCCGTTGCCGGCGAGGTCGTAGACCACCGACGCTGCCGAACCGAACCGCTCCTTTGCGGCGGCCTCGGTGTAGCCGACGGAGGCCACCTCGGGATGCGAGTATGTGACCCGCGGGATGCCGGCCTCGTCGATCGGGGCCGGCTCGAGCCCCGCGATCTGCTCCGCGACGAAGATCCCCTGCTGAAAACCACGGTGCGCCAGCTGCAATCCGGCCACGATGTCGCCGACCGCATACACCCCGGGCAGCGTGGTCCGCAGCCGGTCGTCGACGGCGACGAAGCCGTTGCGCACCTCGACTGCGCGCAGTTCGGAGGTGTTGGGTGCCCGGCCCACCGCGACCAGCAGCACTTCGGCCTCGAGCGTCGTGCCGTTCTCCAGCGTCACCGTCACGACGTCGTCGTCCTGCTTCACGTCGCTGACCCGCACTCCGGTCTTCGCGGTGATCTTGCGCTTGCGCAGCGCCCGCGCCAGCTGCTTGGAGGAGAACTCGTCCTCGGCCGGCAGCAGCCGATCCAGCGCCTCGAGCACCGTCACCTGCGCACCGAGCGAGGCCCAGATGCTGGCGAACTCGATCCCGATCACGCCGCCGCCGAGGACGATCGCGTCGTCGGGCACGTAGTCCAGCGTCAACGCCTCATCGCTGGTCAACACCCGACCACCGATCTCGATCCCGGGGACCGATCGTGGCGACGACCCGGTCGCCAGCACGATGTGCTCGCCGCGCAGCACCTCGTCCCCCACGCGCACCTCGCCCGGCCCGACCAGCTGGCCGCGACCCGCCATGACCTCGGCGCCGTGCGCCGCGAGCAACCCCTGCAGGCCCTGATAGAGCTTGCCGACCACTCCGTCCTTGTAGCGGTGCATCCCGGCGACGTCGATGCCGCCGAGGCTGGCCTGCACGCCGACGGATGCTCCCGCGCGGACGCTGTCGGCCACCTCGGCAGTGTGCAGCAGCGCTTTGGTCGGGATGCAGCCGCGATGCAGGCAGGTCCCGCCGAGGCGGTCCTCCTCCACGAGCAGGACGGAAAGCCCCAGCTCACGAGCCCGGATCGCGGCCGAGTAGCCCCCGGAACCTCCCCCGAGCACCACCAGATCGGCTTGTCGAGTCATTTGCGCACGCTCCTTCGATCGAGACCGTCCCGTCGAAGCTAGGGGTGTGAGCGCCGTCACCGCGAGGGTTGCGTGCGATTGCACGACCGGCGGCCGTGCAATTCGATGCAACGCTTTCGGAGTGTGAGCCCCGCCACGTTTACTGTTGACACCGACACAGAACGGAGCAGATCGAATGGCACTCGACGGGCGCATCGAAAACAAGGTCGCACTGGTCACCGGCGGTGGGCAGGGCATCGGCCGCGCCATCGCGCTACGCCTCGCGGCCGACGGCGCCGACGTCGCGGTCGTCGACGTCAACGAGGCCAATGCCGCGGCCGTCGCCGACGAGATCCGCGAACTGGGCCGCAGGTCGACGAGTTTCGTCGCCGACGTCGCCGATCGCGACCAGGTGTACGCCGCCGTCGAGCACGCCGAGTCGGCGCTCTCGGGGTTCGACATCATGGTCAACAACGCCGGGATCGCCCAGGTGAATCCGATCGCGGAGGTGCGACCCGAGGAGGTACGCACCATCCTCGGGGTCAACCTCGAGGGTGTGCTGTGGGGAATCCAGGCCGCGGCCGCCAAGTTCATCGCCCGCACCCCCGCCGGCGAGCAGAAACCCGGCACCATCAACGGGAAGATCATCAACGCGGCCTCCATCGCCGGCCACGACGGCTTCGCCATGCTCGGCGTCTACTGCGCCACCAAGTTCGCGGTCCGGGCATTGACCCAGGCAGCGGCGAAAGAGTATGCGGCCGCGGGCATCACCGTGAACGCATACTGCCCCGGGGTGGTCGGTACCGACATGTGGGTCACCATCGACGAGCGCTTCGCCGCGCTCACCGGAGCCCCGAAGGGCGAGACCTACGACAAGTTCGTCGGCGGCATCGCGCTCGGACGGGCCGAAACCCCCGAAGACGTCGCCGGTTACGTCTCCTACCTCGCCGGACCCGACTCGGACTACATGACCGGGCAGGCCGGGCTGATCGACGGGGGGCTGGTGTACCGGTGACCCCCGACCTTCCGCCGGTCGTGCCCGGGTCCGCCATCGGCATCATCCCGAACCCCATGTCCGGCCGCGACATTCGACGCATCATCTCGCAGGCGTCGGTGTTTCCCAACACCGAGAAGACGTCGATGGTGCTGCGGATCATCCGCGCCGCGGGCGGACTCGGGGTCGAACGCGTGCTCATGTCCACCGACAGCTTCGGGATCGCCGCCGGTGTGCTGCGCGAGATGAACCGGCTCGCCAATGCCCGCTCCACCGCGCACATCCGTTGGCCGCAGGTCGAATTCCTCGAACTGCCGACCCCGACCGGCACCGCCGCCGACACCCGCGAGTTCGCGGCGATCATGGCGAAACGCTGCTCTGCCGCGATCGTCCTGCTCGGCGGCGACGGCACCATGCGCGCCGCGGCACCCGCCCTCGGCGACACCCCGATGCTCGCGTTGAGCACCGGCACCAACAACGCGTTCCCGGTGATGCTCGAGGCGACGGTCGCGGGCCTCGCCCTCGGCCTCGTCGCGACCGGCGCCGCCGCGGCACCGACCGAGCGGGCGAAGCTGCTGCACGTCGACGTCATCCGCGCCGACGGGTCCACCGTGCACGAGGTCGCGCTGGTCGACGTCTGCGTGAACACGCTCGGCGACATCGGATCTCGCGCTGTGTGGCAGATCTCGACGCTGCGGGAGTTGTACTGTACGTTCGCCGAACCGCATGCGATCGGCCTGTCCGCGATCCCGGCCCGGGTCCGGCCGACCGGCCGCGACGCCGACCGGGGCGTCGCGGTGACGCTCACCGATCCCGCGGCCGCCGCACACACCGTGCTCGCGCCGATCGCACCGGGCCTGATCGAAACCGTCGGGATCGGGAGCGCCCGTGCTCTCGAACTCGGTGTCGCCGAACAGGTTCGCCTCGACCGCGGTACGGTCGCCCTCGACGGCGAACGGGAGATCGAGTTCTCCCCCGGCGACCGGGTCAGCGTCACCCTCGCCCGGGACGGTCCCCGCGTCATCGACGTGCCGACCCTACTGGCCCAGCACGCCGACATCACCAGTGCCCGATCGCTGTCCACCACGTAACACCCAACCCCACGAAAGAAAAGGACACCCGCGATGACCCAGACCCTCTCCAGCCTCGGCTCCGACGCGCCGGAGGCCGCCGGACTGAACGAGACCCAACTGCTCGACGTCTATCGGACCATGCGGACCATCCGCGCGTTCGAGGACCGGGTCCACGACGAGTTCGCCACCGGCGACATTCCCGGCTTCGTGCACCTCTACGCCGGCGAGGAGGCCTCCGCCACCGGCGTCTGCGCGCATCTCGACCCCGGGCGCGACACCATCGCCTCCACCCACCGCGGCCACGGCCACTGCATCGCCAAGGGCGTCGAGGTGAAGCCGATGATGGCCGAGATCTTCGGCAAGTCAACGGGATCCTGCCGCGGCAAGGGCGGCTCGATGCACATCGCCGACCTGTCCAAGGGCATGCTCGGCGCCAACGGCATCGTCGGCGGCGGCCCGCCGCTGATCTGCGGCACCGCGCTGGCCGCCAAGATCGCCGGTGACGGCGGCGTGGGCGTCGCGTTCTTCGGCGACGGCGCGTCCAATCAGGGCACCACGCTCGAGGCGATGAACCTCGCGTCGGTGTGGAACCTGCCCGCGATCTTCGTGGCGGAGAACAACGGCTACGGCGAGGCCGCGAGCTCGTCCTGGTCGGTCGCAGCCGACAACATCGCCGACCGCGCCGCCGGATTCGGGATGCCCGGCGTCATCGTCGACGGATTCGACTTCTTCGCCGTCTACGAGGCCGCGGGCGAGGCGATCAAGCGTGCCCGAGAGGGTGGCGGGCCGACGCTGCTGGAGGTGAAGCTGACCCGGTACTACGGCCACTTCGAAGGCGACCAGCAGACGTACCGGGGCAAGGACGAGGTGAAAAACGCCAAGGAGAACCTGGACTGCCTCAAGCGATTCCGCGAACGCGTCATCGACTCCGGCCGACTCACCGACGCGCAACTCGACCAGGTCGACCAGCAGGTCGCGACCCTGATCGACGAATCGGTCGCGGAAGCCAAGGCGGCCCCGGTGCCGAGCGCAACCGAACTGCTCACCGACGTCTACGTCAAGTACTGAAGAAAGAGGAACAGCAATGGCAACCCGAAAGATCAGCTACCGCGATGCCATCAACGAGGCGCTCGCGCAGGAGATGGAGCGCGACCCGTCGGTCATCCTCATGGGCGAGGACGTCGCCGGGGGCCAAGGTGGGCAGGGCGATGACGACGCCTGGGGCGGCGTGCTCGGCGTGACGAAAGGCCTGTACGGCAAGTTTCCCGGCCGCGTGTTGGACACACCCATCACCGAATCGGCATACGTCGGCGCCGCCGTGGGAGCGGCCACCCGCGGCCTGCGTCCCGTCGCCGAGTTGATGTTCATCGACTTCGCCGGCGTGTGTCTGGACCAGATCATGAACCAGGCGGCCAAGTTCCGGTACATGTTCGGCGGCAAGGCCGAAACCCCGGTGGTGGTGCGCACCATGTACGGCGCGGGTCTGCGCGCCGCCGCACAGCATTCGCAGGCGTTCTACCCGGTGTTCACCCACCTGCCCGGGCTGAAGGTCGTGGTGCCGTCGAGCCCGTACGAGGCGAAGGGCCTGCTGATCCAGTCGATCCGGGACAACGACCCGGTGATCTTCTGCGAGCACAAGGCGATGTACGACAGCACCGGCGACGTCCCCGAGGAGAGCTACACCATCCCGTTCGGCGAGGCGAACGTCGTGCGCGAGGGTGACGACGTCACGATCGTCGCGCTCGGTCGGATGGTGGGGTTCGCCGAGCAGGCGGCGGCGGAACTGGCCGGGTCCGGCGTCGAGGCCGAGGTGATCGACCCGCGCACGGTGAGCCCGCTGGACCTCGACACGATCCTCGAATCCGTCGAGAACACCGGCCGACTCGTGGTGATCGACGAGGCGAGCCCGCGCTGCAACCTCGCGACCGACATCTCCGCGCAGGTGGTGAGCGAGGCGTTCGGCGCTCTGTTGGCGCCGATCAAGATGGTGTCCCCGCCGCACGTGCCGGTCCCGTTCGCGGAGTCGCTCGAGGACGCCTACATCCCCTCGGTGCAGGACATCGTCAACGCGGCCAAGACCGTCACCGACTGGAAGAAGTAGGCCTCTCTATGACTGCAGCAACGGAAACGGACCGGATCCAGAAGGTCACGATGCCCAAGTGGGGGCTGTCGATGGAGTCCGGCAAGGTCACCGAGTGGCTCGTCGCCGTGGGCGACGACCTGTCGCAGGGCCAGGAGATCTGCGAGATCGACACCGACAAGATCGCGGGCGAGCTGGAATCGACGTGGTCGGGGGTGGTGCGGGCGCTGGTCGTCGACGTGAACGAGAACGTCCCGGTCGGCGGCACCATCGCGATCGTCGCCGACGCCGACGTGCCGCAGGAGGAGATCGACGCCGCGGTCACGGAGGCGCGCGAGCAACTCGCCTCCGGCGCGATCGAGGACGACTCGGGCCCGAAGGTCACGGCCGTCGACGTCGACGGCCGGTCGATCTCGTACGCGCTGCTCGGGGATCCCGAATCTTCCGAGACTCCGGTGGTGTTCGTGCACGGCTACGGCGGCGACAAGAACTCGTGGCTGTTCGTGCAGGAACCGATCGCCGCCAATCGCGCGACCTACGCGCTCGACCTGCCCGGGCACGGCGCGTCGAGCAAGGACGTCGGCGACGGGAGCGTGGCCGAGTTGGCGCGCACCGTACTGGGTTTCCTCGACGCGCTCGGCATCGACAAGGCGCACCTGGTGGCCCATTCGATGGGCGGCGCGGTCGCGACCGCGGCTGCGGGTGACCCGGGCGCGACGGGACGGGTCGAGTCGCTGACGCTGATCTCGCCCGCCGGCTTCGGCCCCGCGATCAACGCCGGCTACATCCGCGGATTCGCCGACGCCGAGTCGCGCCGCGAGCTCAAGCCGCACCTGGTGCAGCTCTTCGCCGACGAGTCGCTGGTGAACCGCCAGCTCATCGACGACCTGCTCAAGTACAAGCGCCTCGACGGCGTGGACACGGCCCTGGCCGCCATCGTCGGGCAGCTGCTCGACGGCGACGACTCGGCCGTCGACGTCACCGCGGCGCTCGCCACGTTCGGCGGCAAGACCACCGCGGTGTGGGGTGCGCAGGACCGGATCGTCCCGGCATCCAACGCCTCCGGCCTCGAGGGCAAGGCGACGGTGAAACTCGTCGAGGGTGCGGGTCACATGGCGCACATGGAGAAACCGCACGACGTCGTCGCCGCGATCCGCGAGACGATCGGCGAGTAGGCGGCGCTCACCCCGCGCGATCGGCGTCCAACCCGAGGTGTTCGCGCAGCCGCGGGTTGGCGACCGAGCCGGCCAGCTGCCGGCTCACCGCGGGGGGCACCGCCGCCTCACCGGCGCCTTGCGGGCGCGCAAGTTGGATCTGCAGCATTGTCGTCGCCAGTTCGGGCCCGAACCGTACCCAGTCCAGATCGGGGTCGTCGGCGGCCGCTGGCCCGATCGTCTCGGCGATCAGGCTGGCGACGGAAAACCCAGGTCCCGCAGCGGCTTTCGATGACCGACCAGCGTCGAAGCCCGCCGCGAGCAGCGCGCGGGCATCGGCGATCCCGGCGCCCATCTCCGCGGCATCCCAGCCGGCAGGGCGGCGGGCGGTGGCCCGCAGCAGGCGCAGGAACATCGCCTGCAGCGTATCGCCGCGCGCGTGCGCGGCGGCGATGAGGTCGGCACGGCCGTGGTGGGCGAGCCAGAGCGCCGCCACCCCGGCGGTCAACGCGACCGCGAAGCTCGTCCCCTGGCCCTGCCCGACGGCGGTGTCGTCCCCGCCGACGTTCGCCTTGAAGACGTTCTGGCCCGGCGCCGAGATGTCAACGGCCGGGCCGCGGCACGTGCCGCGCCAGGCCTGGTCGGCGGCATTGGTGGCGGCGACGGCGACGCACTCGTCGTACCGGGCGGGCCAGACGACGGTGCGCACGCAGTTGCCTGCCGCGGCGAGAACGATGACGTCGGCGGCGACCGCGCGCGCCATCGCGTGCTGCAACGCCGCGGCGGGCAATCCGCCGAGGCTCATCGTGATCACGTGCGCGCCGTGATCGACCGCATGCCCGATCGCCTCGGCCACCGTCACCTGCGCGACCTGGACAACGCTCGTGATCGCACGGATCGGCATGTGGCTCGCGGATGGCGCGGATCCGGCGATTTCCAGCGTCTCGGGCGACACGACGACACTTGCGGTCCCCGTCCCATGGCCCGGGTTCGAACCCGTGAGCGGGTCGGTCGGATCGGCGTCGTCGTCGAGGACGTCCCAGCCGCCGACACTGACGACGCCGTCGAGTTCGGTGTGCCGGGTGACCCCGGTGTCCGGTTGTGCGATCACGGTGCCCTGCCCGCGCGACGGGCGGCCCTGCGCCGTCGAGAATGCCCATGCCTCGGGCACACGCAGCCGCTCCAGCGCCCATCGGGGCGGCAGGTTCTCCGGGTCCACAAAGCACAAGGGAGGGAAACCGATCGCCGCCTCGGTCGGAGTTCCGGGCGGCGGCGGCGGGTCCACCTCGGGAAAGAAAGGCGTCGGCAGGTCGGGCTCGGCGGTGCGCAACCGGAACTCGTCGGCGAGCGCGTAGCCGGCGGCGAACGCGGCCGGCGGCGGCGTGCCGTGCAGCGTCTTGGTGAGCAACTCGAGGACCAGGACGGCGTGGTCGGCCGGCGACAGCGGCGCTATCCGTGGGCGGAACTCCGCCAGCAATGCGAGCGCCGCCGTCTCGACCGCGGCGGCCGATTGGTCGCGCCGCAGCTCGAGCGCATACCGCGCGGGACGCGCTGCCTCGGTGGCACTCCGGGAATTGAGCGCCGCGATCGCGGCGGTGGTCGAGGGCGTCATCGAATCCCCCAAACTGCGCCGCACCAGGGGCATCAGTTTACGCTCAACCGAGCGCCTCGCGTGCCGCTTCCAGGGCGCGGTCCCGGTCGGCGGGGACGAGTCCGATGCGGGTGCGGCGGTCGAGCAGGTCGTCGACGTCCAGCGCCCCTTCGTGGGTGAGCGCGAAGGCGAGTTCCGCGCGGGTCACGTCGAGGCCGTCGGCAACGGGGGTGAGGTCCCCGGCGGCGACGGCCGGCGCCTCGGCACCGTAGCGGGCCACCAGCGACGGCGGCGGCCCGGGCGGGCACGCGCCCGCGCCCACGGCAGGCAGGTTCGTCGTCACGCACGGCCCGGAAGCGAGCCCGGCGGCGCGGACGGCCACGTCGACGGCGTCCTGCGCCATCCGCCGGTAGGTGGTCAGCTTGCCGCCGACGACGCTGATCACGCCGGTGGCAGCCCGCAGCACGGCGTGGCGACGTGACAGATCCGAGGTCGCGCCGTCGCCGGTGTCGAGCAGCGGCCGCAGTCCGGTGTAGGTCCCGAGCACGTCGGCGCGGGTCAGGTCCTCGCACATCGCCGTGTTGACGGTGGCGAGCAGGAAGTCGATCTCAGTTTCGGTGGCCGCGGCAACGTCGGGGATCTCGCCGGGCGCCGCCTCGTCGGTCAGCCCGAGGTACACCCGTCCCAGCTGGGCGGGCAGGGCGAACACGAAACGGTTGGTCGCCCCTGGGATCGGGACGGTCAGCGCCGCCGTGGGGTTGCCGAGTCGTTGCGCGGATAGCACCAGGTGGGTGCCCCGGCTGGGTCGCAGCGTGATCTCCGGATCGACCTGACCCGCCCACACCCCCGCCGCGTTCACCACGGCCCGGGCGGAGATGTCGATCTCCTCCCCGGACAGTTCGTCGCGCAGCCGCGCCCCGTCACCGGCGACGTCGTGCGCGGCAACCCGCGTGAGGACCTTCGCGCCGTGCCCGGCCGCGGTGCGGGCGAGGGCGACGACGAGTCGGGCGTCGTCGACGAGTTGACCATCGTAGGCGAGCAGACCCCCGCTCAACCCGTCCCGCCGCACACGAGGCGCCAACCGGACCGCCTCGCCGGGACCGACCCGACGCGAGCGAGGCAGCAACATGGCGGGTGTCCCCGCGGTCGCGCGCAACGCGTCCCCCGCGAGGAAACCGACACGCACCAACGCCCGTTCGGCACGCCCGAGCGACGGCAGCAGCGGCACGAGCTGCGGCATCGCCCGAACGAGGTGTGGGGCGGTGCGGGTCATCAGGATGTGCCGTTCGACCGCACACTCCCGCGCGATGCCGACGTTGCCCGACGCCAGATACCGCAACCCGCCGTGCACCAGCTTCGAACTCCACCGGCTCGTGCCGAACGCGAGGTCGCGGCGTTCGACGAGAACGGTGCGCAGCCCGCGGGAAGCGGCGTCGAGCGCGACGCCGACGCCGGTGATGCCGCCGCCGATCACGAGCACGTCGATCGCCGTGCCGTCACCGATTTCGGCCAGCTCCCGGCGACGACGGGAAGCGTTGAGTGTGGTGGACCCAGTCATGGACTTCTTCTAGCCGGCGAGATAGGCATCGAGTGCGGTGGCCAACTCCGCGACCAACCTGTCGGGCGTAACGATTTCGGCAACCATGCCCGAGGACTGCACCACCGACTGTGCCGTGAGCAGCACCATGGTCGCGATCGCCGTCGGGTCACCGGAACGGATCGATCCGTCCGCCTGCCCGGCCTCGATCGTCGGGACGAGGTGGTCGAGGATGGCGCGTTGGCTGGTGCCGAGTCGCTCGACGATGTAGGTGAGCAACAGGTCGGGATCGGACCGCAGGATCTTCACGAACAGCGGGTGGGCCCGGATGGACTCGACCGTCCGCACGATCGCCGCAACCAATTGCTCACGCGTCGTCCCGGTGCCGGTGTTCGACGGTCGGGCGAGCGCGATCTCCCTG
>DATDBL010000204.1:0-20437 GCA_036524855.1 Aldersonia sp.
CGACGTCGAGACAGGCGATCCAGGCGAGCCATCCGGTCAGTTCGAGGGCGTCCACCGGGCCACCCGGGTTCGTCACGCCCAGCACCTGCAGCACGGCTGCGTCGACACCGTCCCAGTTGGCGACGACGAAGTAGACGGCCATGGCCAGGGCCCAGCAGCAGGTGAGCGCGACGAGCCCGTCCCGGATCGGTCGCCCGGTGTCGAACGGCCATTTCTCCTGGACGAAGGTGACATGCAGCATCGCGACGAAGATCAGCGCACCGAGCGTGGTGACGAACGGGAACGGCGTGACGATGCCGTCGGCCTGTGCGCCCGCAGCGGAGAACAGGCCCGTGAGGTCGAACCTCCCCACCACGGCCATCGCGACGCCGGTCGACACGACGGCCGCCGCGATCAGTGCCAGCGTCGTGATGGCGGCGGCAACGATCCGTGGCACTGGCCGCGAGCCCAGTCGCGTCCAGCGCGGCCACCACACGGAGACCACCAACAGCGGACCGAGTCCGAACGCGCTGATCGTTCCGATGGTCTGCAACGACCGGAGGGGACCTGGGATCAGCATCGTGAGGACGAAAACCGCCGTCACCACGGCAAGTGTGCCGACCACCCGCAGGAGGTATCTGCCAGTCGCACGTCTCTCGGCAGGGGTGGGCGTCGAACCGATCTCGGAGCCGTGCTCCGCAACGGAATTGTCGACTTTCATTGTCGGCCTTATCTTTCTGTGGGTGTCGTGGCCCGGGAAAACCGACGACCCGGGCGCAGGGCAGATCCCTCGCGTCGGTCTGCGAGGCCCGACTCGATCAGCGGTCGGCGGAACCTGCGGCTTTCATCACCGCCGCCGCGACGGCGGGGGCCACCCTTTCGTCCAGGGGACTGGGAATGATGTAAGCGGCGGTCAGGTTTTCGGCGGCGATCGCCGCGATGGCTTGGGCCGCGGCGAACTTCATGGCCGGGGTGATCCTGGTGGCGCCGGCATCGAGTGCGCCACGGAAGATCCCGGGGAAGGCCAGCACGTTGTTGATCTGGTTCGGGAAGTCACTGCGGCCGGTGGCGACGACGGTGGCGAACCGGCGTGCGACGTCGGGGTGGACCTCCGGATCCGGGTTGGACAGCGCGAAGATGACGGCGTCGTCGGACATCATCGCCAGCGCGTCCTCCGGCACGGTGCCCGACGACACGCCGATGAAGACGTCCGCGCCGTCCAGCGCCTGGGCGTACCCACCGCTGCGGCCGCGAGGATTGGTCCGGGCCGCGTAGGTGGCCTTGATGTCGGTCAGATCCCCGCGGTCGGAACCGATGATGCCGCGCGAATCCACCAGCGTCACATCCGCTATGCCGGCGGTGAGCAGGATGTCCGTGACGGCGATCCCCGCGGCACCGGCTCCTGAGATCACGACCCGCAGAGTGTGCAGTTCTCGGCCGATCACGGTGGCGGCGTTGGTCAGGGCGGCCAGCACCACCACGGCGGTGCCGTGCTGGTCGTCGTGCATAACGGGCATGTCCAGCGCTTCGACGAGGCGGGCCTCGATCTCGAAGCACCGCGGGGCCGCGATGTCTTCCAGGTTGACCGCCCCGAAGCTCGAACGCAGTCGCACCAGCGTTTCGACGATCTCGTCGACGTCGGTGGTTTCCAGCACCAGCGGGATGGAGTTCAGGCCGGCGAACTTCTTGAACAGCGCCGACTTGCCCTCCATCACCGGCAACGACGCGGCCGCCCCGATGTCACCGAGGCCGAGCACGGCGGTCCCGTCGCTGACCACCGCGACCAGCCGCGACGCCCACGTGTGCGTGCGTGCCACGGCGGGATCGGCGTGGATCGCGCGGCTGACCTGGGCGACTCCGGGTGTGTACGTGATGGACAGGTCGCGCTTGTCCTCGAGGGGGGCGGTCAGCCCGATCTCCAGTTTGCCCCCCAGGTGTGCCTGGAAGATCTCCTCGCTGGTCAGTTCGATTCCTGCCGTGGTGGCAGTGGAAGCGGTCACGGGTGTGTCCTTGTCTGGTCGGGGAACGATCGGTCGGGAAGGTCAGACGCCCGCCGGCGCCAGTACGATGTCGAAGCGGGCCCGCGCCCACGAGCGGTCGCCGAGATCGCGGCCGTCCGGGGTGGGCGCGCCGGGCGCCTGCTGCGCGAATTCCTTGATCAGCGAGTCCTTGACGCCGAAGACGCTGTCGCCGATCTCGATCTGCCGGTCACCGGCGACGAAGATGTGCGTGACCAGGGTGCGCAGATCCTCCGCGGTGACCATGAAATGCAGGTGCGACGCGCGGACCGGGGAGCGGCCGGTGGCCGCGAGCATCTTGCCGACCGGACCGTCGTGCGGAATCGGGTACGGCACCGGCGTCAGGCCCCAGAATCGGTACTGTCCGTTCTCGTCGGTGAACAGGTGCGCGCGACCGGCGACCCGCCCGTCGGTGTACTGCACGTCGTAGAACCCGTCCTCGTCGCACTCCCACACCTCGACGCGGGCCCCGGCCACCGGGTTGCCGTCGGTGTCGGTGACGCTGCCCTCGACCCAGCAGGGCTGACCGGCGGCACCGCCGGCCATGTCGCCGCCGAGTGGGATCTGCGGGGCGTCGTCGACGAAGAACGGTCCGAACACCGTCGCGTCGGTCGCCCCCTTGTACGCCTGGTTGTTCACGGCGATGGTCTGCATCGACGCGCCGAGCACGTCGGAGAGAAGCACGAACTCCTGCCGCTTGTCGTCGGTGATGTGCCCGACGGCGGTGAGGAACTCGATGGCGGTGTTCCATTCCTCCTCGGTCAGGCGCACGTCGCGGATGAACGCGTGCAGATGTTTCGTCAGCGACTGCATGATCTGCTTCAGCCGCGGGTTCGGGGTGTTCTCGAACGAGGCGACGACGGTGGCGACGAGTTCGTCCTCGAGTGCCAGCTGTTCGGTGGTGATCGATGCGACGGTGTCGGTGGTCATGATCGGCTTTCCTTTCGAAGGATGGGGTCTTTCACAGGGTGGGGGTCTGACCTGCGTGGGCCGCACGCAGGAGCGCCTCGAGGTCGGCGGCGGTGACCGGGCGGGGGTTCGAAGCGGGGACGACGGGCAGGATCAGGTCCACGGCCTCGCCGATGTTCGCCTCGTCGAAGCCGTAGTCCTTCAGCGCCCGGGGCGCGTCGAGGGCCGTGCGCAGTGCGTCGAGGCCGGCGACGGCGGTGCCGGTGCCGAAGGCCGCGGCGATCCGGTTCTCCGCCTCGGGCGCGGCCGGGGCGTTGAAGGCGAGCACGTAGGGCAGGAGCGTGGCGTGGGTCTGGGCGTGCGGCAGGTCGTAGGCGCCGCCGAGGACGTGGCAGATCTTGTGGTGCAGACCGGATCCGGCGGAGGCGAACGCGACTGCGGACAGGTAGGCGCCGTACAGGGCCTGCTCGCGGCCGATCGGGTCCTGCGGATTGTCCTTGATCGCTGGCAGGCCCTCGGCGAGCGCCCGGATGCCCTCGCCGGCCAGCGCGCGGTTGATCGGGTCGGTGCGCGGCGCCCACATCGAGTCGATGCAGTGCGCCATGCCGTTGAGGCCCGAGGCGACCGACAGCCCCACCGGCAGCGACAGCGTCAGGTTCGCGTCGTAGATCACGGTGACGGGCAGCACGGCGTCGTCGACGCCGGTGGTCTTGCGGGCCGCCTCGGTCAGGCCCCACACGTTGGTCGCCTCGGAGCCGGCGTAGGTGGTGGGCACCGCGACGATCGGAAGTCCGCTCGTCATGGCGACGGCCTTCGCCAGCCCGGTCGTGGACCCGCCGCCGACGCACACCAGCAGGTCGATCGAATTCTCCGTCGCCACCGCCCGCGCCTTCTCGGCATTGCCGATCGGCACGTGCGGGGCGACGTCGTCGTGGCGCACCGCCACGTCGATGTTGCGCGTGACCTGTTGGGCGACCGCGGTTTCGGTCGGTGCGGCGATGACCATGACGCGTTCGGCGCCGAGCCGGTCCACCTCCGCCGCGAGGTTCTCGGCGGCGCGTCCAGATCCGAACAGCACGCGTTGGCCCAGGGTGACGTGATCGAAAGTCAGACCCATGTTCCTGTCCCCCTTCAGGACGCCGCGACGGGTGCGCGGTTGTCGGCGGCGGTCAGGTGCAGACCGTCGAGGATCAGATCGAGCGAGGCGCGCAGTCCGGCGCCATCGGAGGCGGTGGCGGCGACGTAGAAGTCCGGCCGCACGATCACGAAGTCGGCGCCGAGCTCGTCGAGCCACCGCGCGTAGGTGCCGTCGACGTCGACCACGTCGCAGTCCGTGCCGGCGGCGCCGATGCGGACACAGCGCCCGTCCAGGCCCTCCCACAGCCGGCGCTGCTCGTCGGTGAGCAGCGCGGCCGGGTTCTCGCCGCGGCCGAGCGCGATCCAGCCGCGACCGGCGATCTCGTCGAAGCGGTCCCGTCGACCGTTCGCTTCCACGACGCCCTGGACGGACAGTTCCCCGGCGTGGGGGGTGCCGTCGTGCCACAGTCCGGGGCCGAGCGACGCGATGTCGGAGTTGACCGGCGTGCCGTCGGAATCGGCGAGTTCGGCGATCATCCGCAGGTCGCGCTCGGTGGCCTCGGCCTGGTCCGCGATGCAGATGATCTTGCCCAGGTGCATGGAGAAGTCGATGTAGTGCTGCACGTGGCCCTTGCGCTCGGTGCCGTAGGAATCGAGCACCTCGTCGCCGGCGGTGCCCGAGAGCACCAGGTCCAGGCGCCACGCCAGGGCCACCGAGTCGCGCAGGCCCGCGCACATGCCCTCACCGGCGAACGGGGGCATCAGGTGGGCCGCGTCGCCGGCGATCAGGCCGCGACCGTTGCGCCAGCTCTCCGCCCACCGCGCCTGGAACCGGTACACCGCCGCACGTTCGAGTTCGGCGTTGTCCGGGGTGACGCCCCACGGCTCGAGCAGTCGCCAGGCGGATTCCGCCGAGGCGAGCTCCTTGGGATCCTCGCCGGGCAGCACCATGTACTCCCAGCGCCGACGCCCGGGACCGCCGGGGACGATCGTCGTCGGGCGCGCCGGATCGCACAGCTGCCAGTGCGTGGGGCCGAGGTCGAGGCCGGAGATGTCCGGCATGATCATGTCGAGGATCAGCCAGTCGAAGAAGAACCCGTGATCGGTGAAGTCCAGACCGAGCTTCTGCCGGACGAAGCTGTTGGCGCCGTCGGAGCCGACGACGTACCGGGCGCGGATCTGCTCGGCGTGCGCGCCGGCGACCGGCCCGCCGTTCGCGTCGGTCGCCGCGCCGGTGAGCACGATGCCGGTCTCGTCCTGCTCGAGGCCCGTGGCCAGCCAGCCACGCCGCGTCGTCACGCTCGGCAGAGTGGCGGCGACGTCGCGCAGGCGCTGCTCGAGTTCGGGCTGGGAGAACCAGTACCGGGTGCGCCATCCCGATTCCGCGATGGATTTCCAGTCGACCTCGAGCAGGGTCTCGCCGGCCGCGTTGCGCCAGTTGTAGATGTCGTCGTGATACTCGATCGCCTCGTCGTTGTCCGAGTCGATGCCCAAAATGGACAGGATCCGGGCGATCTCGTGGTCGAAGGTGACCGCCCGGGGCTGGTTGTAGGGGGTGGGCCACTTGTCGACGATCGTCACGCGGTGACCGCGTTGGCCGAGCAGCACGGCCAGCAGGGTGCCGACCGGGCCGCCGCCCACCACGGCCACGTCCGCGTCGTACGCGATGTTCGCCGCCGCGTCGTACGCGATGTTCGCCTCAGTGCGATTCGTCTGGGTGTCCGTCATTGGATGTCCTCTCAGCGGGTGAGCTGTGTCATACCGGATGACTCAATAGTGACACACTCCTCAGTATTGAGCAATACCTCATTTATGGCTCTCTGCTCATTGGTTGCCCGTTCTGGCATGCTACGAACGGGATGCTGTTGCTACAGTGATGCGCGTGGCCGACGGCGCGCTCGAATTCGCACCGCTGCCGCCGACAACGGGGCGGCGAACCGAACAAGTGATCGAGGCGATTCGTGCGGCGATCGACGACGGGCGCATGACGCCCGGCGTGAAGTACTCCGGGTACCAACTTGCCGAGATGCTCGACATCTCCCGCACTCCGGTGCGGGATGCGCTGCTGCGGCTCGAGGAGATCGGAATCATCAAGTTCGAAGCGCGCCAAGGGTTCCGCATCCTGCTACCGCAGCCTCGGGAGATCGCGGAGATCTTCGCGATCCGGATTGCGCTCGAACTCCCCGCTGCCCGTGCGGCGGCGACCGGTTCGACTGGAACGCTGGTGTCGGCGTTGTCCGACGAGCGGCGTCGCATGCAGCAGGCCGCCGCGGCGGGCGACGAGAGACTGTTCGCCCACCACGACCGTTGCCTGCACGATCTCATCCTCGAGTCCGCCGGTAATTCCCGCGCCCGCGCCATCGTCAGGTCGCTGCGCGAAACCACCCGCCTGCTCGGTGCCTCGACCGCCGACCGGACCCGCTCGCTCGCCGACATCGACGCCGAGCACGCCCCGATCATCGCGGCAATCGGTTCCGGTGACGCGATCGCAGCGGCGGCCGCGATGCGGGCTCATCTGGTCAGCACGGGAAGGCTGCTCGTCGGGCAGGCTCTCGGCGACGACGTCGCGGAGAGCGTGGACGAGATCTGGTCGGCGGTGGTCGAAAAGCCCGATGCGGCAGACCCTCCGGGGTCGTGAGTGGAAATGGAGTCCAGACACTCCACAACCACTCACGGGCGCGCGGGGCCTAACGCCTCACGTTTGCGACCGTCGCAGCGTCTACAGGGTGATGACTATGCAGATACCGTTCGAGCGGGCCGTTCGTGAGCACGGGGCGACCGTGCTGCGGGTGTGTCGTGCCGCGCTCGGGGTCGGGGCGGACGCCGACGATGCGTGGTCGGAGACGTTCCTCGCGGCCCTGCGGGCGTGGGACGGTCTGGCCGACGACACGAACGTCGAGGCGTGGCTGGTGCGGATCGCGCAACGCAAGGCGATCGACGTAACCCGCGCGCGGGCGCGCCGCGCCGTCCCGACGGACACGGTCGCCGACTCCCCCGCACCCGACAACGACCACGCCGAAGTCTGGCACGAGGTCACAGTCTGGCACGAGGTCGCGAAACTCCCCGAGCGACAACGCCTCGCGCTCGCCTACCACTACCTGGGCGGGCTCACACACGTCGAAACGGCCGACGTCATCGGCGGCAGCCCCGATGCCGTGCGCCGCGCCGCCGCCGACGGCATCAAGACCCTGCGCCGAACGTACGCGCCGAAGACAGGACCCGCATGAACACAGAACTCTTCCCCGTCGACCACGACGACCTCGCCGCCCTGCACGCGCGCCTCACCCGCGCTGCCGACCGCGAGGGCCTGCTCGACCTCGTCTACCGCACCCTCGACACCCCGATCGGGACGCTGCTGCTGGCCGCCACCGACCGCGGCCTCGTGCGCGTCGCGTTCGAGCGAGAGGGCTTCGACGCCGTCCTCGACGCCCTCGCCGCAAAGATCAGCCCCCGCATCCTCGACGACACCGCACGCCTCGAAGACACTGCACGCCAGCTCGACGAGTACTTCGCCGGCGCGCGCCGCACCTTCGATCTCCAAATCGACTACCGGCTCTCCTCCGGGTTCCGGCAGGTCGTGCAGCGGTACCTGTCGCACATCGGCTACGGCCACACGGCCACATACAAGCAGGTGGCCGAGACGGTCGGCAAACCTCGCGCCGTCCGCGCGGTCGGGTCGGCGTGTGCGACCAACCCGCTGCCGGTCATCGTCCCGTGCCACCGCGTCCTGCGCACCGACGGCGGCCTCGGCGGGTACCTCGGCGGGCTCGAGGTCAAGGCGACCCTCCTGGACCTGGAGCACGCGGCATGAGGACGGACTGGACCGCGCGTGTCGACGCCGCCGACGAGGTGCGATATCCCGCGATCTCTGCGAGCGTGGCGGCGCGGCCGGCGATTCCAATCGAGCTTCACCGAGTGGCCTGACTGCCCACAATTCGGGCTCTGCGCGCGGAAACCCGCGCGCAGAGGCCGAATTGTGGGCGCTGACGCCACCTTGACCGTCTCAGCGCGCCGCCGGAGACGGCAGATCCGCCGGCTTCGCCGCCCCGTTGCCGTTGGGCGACGCCAGCCGCGCCGGCGGCACCGCCGATTCGCGGTCACGACGCTCCCGCGCCCACCGCTCCATCGCGGCCTCGGTGAACACCGACAACCCGAGATCGTGGTTGTACCCGTGGATTTCCTTCACGTCGAGTTGCGCAAGGAAATACAGGATCTCCTTGGAAACGACCTGGCCCGGCACCAGCACCGGGAACCCCGGCGGGTACGGGACGACGAACGTGGTCGACACGAGGGTGCGGCCGTCGGCCAGGCGTCGGCCGGCCTCGCCGAGCAGGACGAACTCCCGATCGGTCTGGTCGTATCCGGCGTAGAACGCGCTGCGCATGTCCCCGAAGTTGCAGGCGACGTCGGGCCGGAACGCCGGCGCGAACTCGCTGAAATCGGGCAGCGGCGGCAGGTCCTGGGTGACCTCCGCGATGCGGCGATGCTGCAGGGCACGATTGGCGGGGCTCGCATTCTGATCGGCGCGGTCCAGTTCGGCCGCCTCCCGACGCAGCGCATCGAGCAGATAGTGCACGCTCGACCAGGTCACGCCGATGGTGAAGATCAACAACACGCTGTTGATCGAGGTCTTGTTGATCTGGATGCCGTAGCGCTGCATCAGGATCTGTTCCCGGAACTCGTAGCCGTTCATGCCCGTCTTGCCGACGAAGAGGGTCACGCGGGTGGGGTCGAGCACGAACTCGTCGGACTTCCAAGCGTTGTTCCAGGCGTCGAGGGTGCCGTGGCTGACCTGCCGGTACGAGTGGACCTGCGAGGCTCGGTACTCGTTGGGGATCAGGTCCGCCTCGTCGAGCAACCGGAACCACTTGCTGATCAGTGGGTCGATCCGGACCCGGTGCCGGAACACCAGCGCCATGTTGTATGCGTAGCGGACCATTTGGAAGCCCTCGATGTCGACCTGTCGGCGGGCGAGATCCAGCGACGCGAGCAACTGCTGATTGGGCGACGTCGACGTGTGGGTTAGGAAGGCCTCGGCGAACGCGTCACGACTCTTGGTGTCGAACTCGCAATCGCGGATGTGGATCATCGAGGCCTGCCGCAACGCCGAGAGCGACTTGTGCGTGGAGTGCGTCGAGTACACCCGTACCTTGGCCTTCTCAGGATCGGGCCGCAGCCGGCGGTCCACCCAGTCGCGCCGCTCGAGCGCCTCGATCGCCTCGCGGTGGTGCCGGTACTCCTCCGCGTATTCGGGTGAGTTCAGCATCGCGTCGAGTTGCTCCGCGGCGATCATCGCGGTCCGCTGCCGCGACCACGGCACCGCGGTCGCGAACGCGTACCACGCCTCGTCCCACAGGAAGCAGATGTCGGGTTTGATCGCGAGGACTTCCTCCATCACCCGGCGCGGGTTGTAGACCACACCGTCGAAGGTGCAGTTTGTCAGCAGCAGCATCCGCACCCGGCGCAATTGCCCGGCGGCGTCGAGGTCGAGCAGAGCCTTCTTGATGGTGCGCAGCGAGACGGCACCGTAGATCGCATAGTCCTCGAGCGGATACGCGTCAAGATAGAGCGGGCTCGCCCCGGCCAGAACGAGACCGTAGTGGTGCGACTTGTGGCAGTTGCGGTCGATGAGGACGATGTCGCCGGGCCTGGTCAAGGACTGCACGACGATCTTGTTCGCCGTCGACGTCCCGTTGGTGACGAAGTACGTCCGGTCGGAGTTCCAGGTCTTCGCGGCCTTGACCATCGCCTCACGCAGCGTGCCGTGCGGGTCGAGCAGCGAATCGAGCCCACCCGAGGTCGTCGACGTCTCGGCCATGAAGATGTTGCGTCCGTAGAACTCGCCCATGTCCTGCAACGACTTCGAGTTGAAGATGCTCGCCCCGCGCGCGACGGGCAGCGCATGGAACTGGCCCACCGAAGAATTCGCGTAGGCGCGCAGTGCGTCGAAGAACGGCGCCTCGAAGCGCGTTCGCATCCCCGCCATCAGCGTGCTGTGCAGGTCGGTGGCGTCGTTGAGCCGGTAGAACGTGCGGTCGTAGGCGTCGGACTCGTCGTGGCCGCGCGCCGCGATCGATTCGTCGGTGACCAGGTAGAGGTCGATGTGCGGTCGGAGTTCCCGAATCGACTCGGCGCATTCGATCCAGGGGTCCGCCGCGCCGGGGGCCTCCGCGCTCGGGGCCGTGCCGAGCAGCCGCGCCAGCACCGGCAGCGGGTCGCGGGAGTGCAGCGGCACGTCCTTGCGGATGATCGCGGCCTGGATCTCGCCGTTGAGCGCCGCCGCGGCGACGGCGTCCTCGATGCTCGAGACCACGAGCAGTTCGAACTGGACCTCGTCGGTGGGGTCGCGCAGCGCGCGCAGGCTCGCCGCGAGACTGTCCGGCGCCGTGAGCGGGGAGTCGTCGGCCAGCACGACGGTGTGGAAGCGCTGGCCTCGCGTCCGCGAGACCAACTCCTGGTCCGAGAGTCGCGTCGACGCGTCGAACAACACCGCCTGATCCCCGTAGTCGGAGAGCAGGCGAACCGCTAACGACACGTCCTCGACGAGTCGCTCGATCGCGCCGTCGTCGAGGTCGTCCCGGAACGTCTCGAGTGCTGTGGCGCCCGGATACAGCCAATAGCGCTCGTAGGCCGAGAGGCGGTCGAGCAGTCGGCGCACCCGCGCCTCGGGCGCGACGGTGTCGAGTCCGTCGCGCTCGGCGACAGCAAGGCTGCGGCACGCGCCGTCGAGCAGATTCCACGTGTCGACGCGCGAGTATGCCGGATTCGCCACCGCGGCTAGCGAGGAAACTCGGAGTCTGCGTGGACGGTCTGGGTGCATGATTCCCTGCTCAGTTGTCGGTGCGGTCCGCGTCTGACCGGACGTCCCACGATACCGCCCTTCGGCGCGGCCGTCCGCTCCCCCACCACCCGTGAATGGTTGACGAGTCCAGGGACTCGTCAACCACTCACGGGTGCTGAGCAGGGGATATATCGACGTACTACACTTGCAATACATTGTCACCGCTTGAGAGGATGGGAGCAATGGCCAGCCGCGCAACGTCGTATCGGCTCGACCCCACCGTGAAGGCGCGCCTCGAACGCCAGGCACGCACGGAAGGCATCGCCGAGCGTGCACTGCTCGAACGGCTGGTGTCCGAGGGGCTGGATGTACTCCACTATCCGGGCGTGATCTACCGCGGCGGGCCGACCGGCCGCCGAGCGGCACTCGCAGTCGGACCCGACATCTGGGAGGTCGCGTCCGCGCTGCGGCATACCGAGGGGACCCCCGAGGAGCGTGTGGCCGCGCTTGCCGAGCAGTTCGACCTGCACCCCCGCCACATTCGCACGGCGATCGATTTCGCTGCGACGCACCGCGAGACGATAGACGCCGAGGTCGCCGCCAACGACCACGCGGCCGAGGACGCCCGCAAGTTGGCCGCTCAGCGCGCCGATCTCATGGCGTCGTGAGCAGGTGGGGCCATTCCTGATCGACGAAATGTTCCCGCCCGCCGCTTGCGCACTCCTCGCCGACCTCGGTCACGACGCCGTACACGTGCGCGACCGCGGAGTCGACGCCCGGCCCGACGGCGAGGTGGCGGCGGTCGCCGCGAGCGAGGGACGGGCGCTGGTCACCGAAAACGTCAAGGATTTCGTGGCCGAGCGCGACATCGTCGTCGTCTGTGTCGTGAAGTCGCGGTTGCCGGCCAAGGGAATGGCCGAGCATCTCGCGCGTCTGCTCGACGGGTGGGCGCGCGCGCATCCAGACCCGTATCTCGGTCTGCACTGGCCTGATTGAGTCACCGGACCAGGGTGGGCGGTTGGGCGAGGCACTGGTCACCCTGGGCCACACAGGTCACGTGTCAGGACGCATGGCTTGGCTACTCGGCCGATGCGAGCCCACCCGCATTTTCGATGCCGACAATCCCTCGTACCGGACGAATCGGAAGGGTAGTTTTTTCTACCGCGGCCCACATCTGCGTACGAAGGGGTGCATCATGGCGACACGTCTGCGGGAACAGCTAGGCAGCTATCGGGTAGCGGCGGAAACCCTCGCCATCGTCGCGGTGCTCGTGGCGATCCGGGCGGTGCTGTGGAATCTCGGCATCGTCGGGATGGGCACGACACCGCTCGCGTCGAGCATCATCGGCGGCGGCGTGTTCGTCATGGGTCTCGTCGTCGCCGGCACACTGTCCGATTACCGGGACGCCGAACGTGCCCCCACCGATATCGCGGCCAGCCTGTACGCGACAATGCGGGAGGCCGAGGCGATGAACAAAGTGTGGGGCACGCCCGACCTCGTGGCGCTGCGGGAGCGCCTCATCGCGGTCGTCACGACGCTGCGATCCGACATCAACTCGGGTAACGCCCGCGAGTGCCAGCAGGCCGTGGAGCAGATCTCGGACTCGCTGCTCGAACTCGACGAATCCGACGTCCCGGCCAACTACATCGTCCGGTTGCGCGCCGAGCAGGCGTCGCTGCGCAAGGCGACGCTGCGGATGTATCACATTCAGCGCGAGGAGTTCCTGCCGTCGGCCAAGGCGATGATCACCAGCCTCGTGCTGATCATCCTGGTGATGCTGATGTTCACCGACATGGGCGGGTATATCGAATCGCTGGTCACGCTCGGCTTCCTGTCGTTCTTCTTCGTGTATCTGCTGCGGATCCTGAACGTCATCGACAAGCCGTTCAAGGTCGGCAAGGAACGCACCGACGACGACGTCAGCCTCTTCCTGCTCACCGAGTTCGTCGTGCACGCGCACGCGTCCGGCACCGATCGGGAGGTTGCCGCGGAGGACGTCGCCGCGCACGCGGAGGCGCTCGAGCAACGCCTCGTCGAGGTGGAGCACGCGCAGGCCGAGGCGGAGGCCGAGGCGGTGCCCGACCATGTCGAGGAGCAGGCCCAGGCCGCGGCCGAGGAGGCGGCGGCGGAGATGATTGAGGACCACCTGCCGCCGAGTGACGCGCCAGCCGGGAAGGGCTGAGGCCCTCACATCGGGACGGCGTGCTCCCCGCGTCGCTTCACCCCGCGCAGCATGTCGCGCGACATCAGCAGATCCGCGGGCACGACGGCGACCGCGCAGAGTACCCGCAACCACCACGGGTGCATCCGCGCCCGCCAGCGGAACACGAACCGGGTGTGCGCACCCCCGTCGACCGCGAAAAGCGCGAACGCCCAAGTCCAGTCCAGCCGTGCCAGGCCCTTCGTCCGCCAACTCGACGGCAGGTGCGAGTCGGACCGCAGCACGATCGCGGTGTCCGCAATCATCTCGACGACGGTGAAACCACACCGAGTCTGCGGCGGCCCGTCCGGGACGAAATCGCCGACGCGAAGGCTCTGCAACTCCGGAACAATCTTGTCGGCGCTCGGGCGATTTGCCGGAAACAGCAGCCGGTCGACCCATCGGGCGGTGTACCAGCCGCCGCGGTGCCAACCCATCTGGACCAGCCACGGCCACACCGCGTTCGGCGGTGCGGCAATGGTCGTGGCGTGGGTGCAGACGCACTGGACCGGGGCGACAAGTTCGTCCCCGGGCAGCGGCGTCGCCCGCTCGGCGGCCGTGGCACCGTAGGTGTGTCCGAGGCGGTTTGCCGCCACCAGAGTCAGCGCGATGCCCGCCGGAATCGCGACCCGCAACCCGTTCATCACTTCACGACACACCGCTCCGCCATCCGCGGACAGGGCCCAAGGACACCACTCACGGCATGTTGTGCGGAGTGATCACACGGATCGTCGACATCGCCGTCGTCACCCCGGACAGCCCGCCGCGGGCCTGAATGATCATGCGGCCGGCGAGGTTCGCGTCCGCGCGCAGGTCGTGGTGCAGCACCGCGGACACCTTGCGGGCCCGCAACAGAGCGCGGTTGTCCTCGTCGAGGTCGTGGGCGATGAACACCCGACACCGGCGACCCTTCTGTTCGAACGCGCGCAGCGTGGCGACGTTGCCGCCACCGATCGAGTACACCGCGCCGATCTCCGGGTGCGCATCGAGCGCGTCGAGCACCAACTGTGCGATCGTATCGTCGAGGCCCTCGCTCTCGTTGATCTCCACCACCGGCCGCCCCGCCCCGCCGAGGGCGCGGCGCATCTCCGCGCGAAACCCCATCTCGCGCTCCTCTTCACCGCGGAATGCGTTGCTGCTCATGGTCACCAGCACGGCGGTCGGTTGGTCGCCGAGCCACTCGTCGATGAGGTAGGCGGCGGTCGCGCCGGCGTCGCGGTTGTCGATGCCGACGTAGCCGATCCGGCTGCTGCGCGGCACGTCGGTCGCGTAGGTGACGACGGGGATGCCGTCGGCGGTGAGGCGGTCGATCGCCTCGGCGACCTCGACGGTGTCGGGAGCCTTGACGATCGCGCCGTGCGGTCCACGGGTGCGGATCTTGTCCAACGTCTCCACCATCGCCGGCACCGACCCTGTCTCGCGGAAGTGGAACCGAGTCCGCACAACCGCCGGTGCGAGCGCGGGCAATTCCGCCTCGACCGCCTCCCGGAACGCGTTGGAGAACCGTTCCGGTGCCTGCATCACCACGTCGAAGAGGTACTTGCGGCCCGACAGGCGTAGCTGTGAGCGCTGCTTGTCGAGGTCGCGAATCGCCTGCTGCACCTCGAGTCGCGTCGACTCCCGCACGCCGGGGCGCTCGTGCAGCACGCGGTCCACCGTCGCCTCGCTGAGGCCGGCCTGCTGCGCGATCTCACGGACCTTGTAGCGGTACGACACGGCAACTCCTGAGGTAAAAATGATGGATAGCGAGGGTTGATTGAGGCGCCCGTCACAGCAAGACTAACACCGGAACGGAACAGGGAGTGAGGGTGAGCCGATTGCTCGACTAGTGGGTGCCACTCGCCGTCATCGGCCTCGGCCGCATCGGCGCTTTCCACGCGGAGACCCTGCACAAACTCGACGGCGTCGACGGCCTCGTCACCGACGAACGCCCCGCCGTCACCGAACAGGTCGCGGCGCGGTTGGGGGCCAAGGCCGTTCCCGACACCGCCGCGGCCCTGTCTGCCGGAGTGGACGGCGTTGTGATCGCCGCGGCCACCCCGGCGCACGCGGCACTGCTGCTTGCGGCGGTCGAGGCGGGCGTGCCGGCGTTCTGTGAGAAGCCGATCGCGTTCACGGTCGAGGAGAGCCGCGACGTGGTTGCGCGGCTTGCCGATTCGTCGGTGCCGGTGCAGATCGGTTACAACCGCCGGTTCGACCCGGCGATGCGCGCCGCCTACGACGCAGTCCGCTCCGGCGAACTCGGGCGGCTGACCACGGTCCGGTCCACGACGCTCGATCCGGCGGGCCGCCGGCCGAGTACCTCGCCGCATCCGGCGGCATCTTCCGCGACTGCAGCGTCCACGATTTCGACGTCGTCAACTGGATCGTCGGCCGCGAGGTCGTCGAGGTGTATGCGACCGGCTCCGACTACGGCGAGAAGATGTTCTCCGACTGCCAGGACGCGGCCAGCGCCACCACACTGCTCACCTTCGATGACGGCACGATCGGCGTCGTCTCCAACACCCGTTACAACGGTCGCGGCTACGACTGCCGCCTCGAGTTGCACGGCAGCACCGACAGCGTCGTCGCCGGCTGGGATCCTGGCTCGCCGGTGTGCAACCTGACCCCCGGCGAGTCGTACCCGCCCGGACCGCCGCACGAGTTTTTCATGGACCGCTTCGCCGACGCGTACCGCGCCGAACTCGCAACGTTCCTCGCCGTCGCCACCGGGGCAGTTCCTTTACCGTGCACACCGGCCGAAGCGCTCGAAGTCGCATGGATCGCCGAGGCGGCGACGCAATCGCTGCGCGAGCACCGGCCGGTGCGGATGGCGGAGATCCGATCGTGCGCCGGCTCAGGCGCGCTGCCGGCGCCGGCTGATCGCCAACGCGCCCGCCGCGACGCCGGCGCTTGCGAGCATCGTCACCGCCATCGGCACGGCGGTGCCCTCGCCGCCGAGGCCGACCAGCGGCGCCACCAGGGCGGCGAGGCCGAACTGGCTGGCGCCCAACACCGCCGACCCGGTACCCGCCGCCGCGCGCGCCTCCGCGAGCGCCAGGGTCGTGGCATTGGCCATCACGAGGCCGAGTCCGGACACGGTGCACCAGAACAGGATCAGCGTCGGCCACAGGTGCGGGCCGACGATCGCGTCGATGACGAGCAGGGCCGAACCGATCACCAGGATCCCGATGCCCACGCGCAGCAGCGCACGCGGATCGAACCGGTCGACCAGGCGAGCGTTGAGGGCGCTCAGCCCGACGAGGCCGACGGCGTTGGCCGCGAAGACGACCGAGAACATCAGCGGGCTCAGCCCCAGCATGCCCTGCAGCACGAACGGGGATGCCGAGATGTAGGCGAACAGAGTGCCGAAACCGAAGACGAAGGTGAGCACATACCCGACGAAGACCCGATTGCCGAGCACGTGTCGGGCGTCGTGCGCGAGGGCGGACAACCCACCTGTGCGCCGGCGCTCCGGCGGCAGCGACTCGACGACGAGGGCGAACACCCCGATGAACATGGCCACGCCGAGGCCGGCCAGCACCCAGAAGACGCCGCGCCAGCCGATGATGCCGATCAGCGTGCCACCGACCAGCGGGGCGGCAACCGGCGCGACGCCCGCGACGATCATCATGAAGCTGAACAGCTTCGCTGCCGCAGCCCCGTGCGCGCGGTCGGCGATTACCGCTCGGGCGAGCACGATCCCGGCTGCTCCGCCGACGCCCTGCGCGAGCCGGCTCAGTGTGAGCAGCTCGATCGACGGCGCGAGCGCGCAGGCCGCGCTGGCGAGGACGAACACGAAGGTACCGACGAGCATGAGGGGCCGGCGACCGACCCGGTCCGACAGCGGGCCGATGACCAACTGACCCACCGCGAGGCCGAACATGAACGCGGTGAGCGTCAACTGGACCGCCGACGCCGTCGTGCTGAACTCGCTGGCCACGGCGGGGAACGCGGGCAGGTACATGTCGATCGCGAGTGGGGCGACGGCCGAGACCAGCGCCAGCACGGCGATTACCGCACCCGACATGCCCGCTCCCGACACCGCGCGGGTTTGGACCGCCTGCTCGCTCATGCACATCACCTCACAGAATTAGATCTAGATTTATATATATTCTGACAGATAAGATGGAGGCGTGGAAGCCCAGCGGTCGCGTGATGTGGACGACATCGCCGCCAGCGTCCGCACCCTGGTGTGGTCGCTGCGGCGCTTCGGCGAGCGGGAGTCAGGCCTCGAACCGCTTCCCCATTCCGAGTACGAGGTGGTGCGCACGGTCGGTGACCGCCCCGGCACCATTGTGTCCGACGTCGCGCGCGCCCTGTCCATGCAGTCCAGCAACGTCAGCACCGCGGTGCGCCGACTCGTCGAGCGCGGGCTGCTGACCCGCCAGTGCGACCCCAACGACCGCCGCTCCACCCGGCTGTGGCTGACCCCCCTCGCCGAGAAGCACCGACGCCAAATCAACGGAGTCTGGCAGCGCGGCGTGGACGGTTGCCTGGCGGACATGACACCCGACGAGGTCGCGACGCTCGAGGCGGCCGCACCGCTGCTGCGCCGGCTCGCCACGATGGCAGACGACGCGCAGTGACGCCGGGCCGAGTGGGGCCCGGCCCGGGCCCGCCGAGTGCGCACTTCCTGTTGTAAACCCCAGCGCCAGATACTCGGACGATCACAATTCGATAACAGCAATCCGCTCGGGTGGTCGACGGGTGCCACGGCGCCGAAACGTGTCGGTGCTCGCCGCTACGTCTGACGTTCCGCACTTCTCGATCGCGTTTTGGCCCCCCACTTCAGCGGGCTTGGGTTGAGGTGTAGGCGCTGGCTGGGATGTGTAGGAGGTTCAGGACGTGCTGTTGTAGGTCGGTGAGTTCGGGCTCGAAGGTCTGCACGATCTGGCCGTTGTGGTCGATGAGTTGGTGGCGTTGGACGTCGTTGAAGATCTCCAGGATGCGGGGTGCGCTGGGGGCGGGACAGCTGCGGAGTGCGGGGTAGAGCGGGATCCCGGCCAGGCCTTGGTTGCTCATGGAGGTCCGGATCTCGCGTTCGATGAGCGCCTCGGCGAGCATGGCCAGGAAGTGGCACAGCAGTAGCGCTTCGACGCGGTGTGCCGTCTCGAGGTAGACCGGCGCGACTTCCTGTGGTCCCTTCAGTGGGTGGTTGCGGCGCTCGAGGTTCGGCTGGTACTTGTAGGCGGCGAGGACTTCGGCTCCGGTCATCGAGGGGTCGTTGGTGATGGTCGGGAAGCAGCCATCGGTGACCGCGTCGTAGGCGACCTTGTCGGCGTGGATGGAGGCGGTGATGGTGAAGACCTTCTTTTCGGTGCGCCGGTAGCGGGTCTGGGCGCCGGGTCGGCCGCGGTTCTGCTGTCGGTGGTCGACCTCGGTGGTCTCGGTGATGGTGAAGCCGACCCAGCGGGTGGCTCCGGCCGAAGCCAGGGCTGTGCTGGCGGCCTGTTCGGCGGCGACCTTGGTCTTGATCCGTGTCTTCGGGCTGCCCAGTCGGGCGGCAACCGCGTCGATCGCGGCGAGCCCGGCCTCGATCCGGGCGGCTCGCGCCCCGGCATCGCGGGCGGCCTTGCTGCTGGAGTGCACCCAGATCACCCGGTGGCCATCGACCGAAGGCGCCGGCGCTTCGAAGGTCCGCCAGATCCGGTCGGGGTCACTGTGGCGTGCGCCGGGTTCGCGCCGGGCCTCGGTCCAGGACGGGGCGTGGGTCTGTGCCCAGTCCCTGAACCAGGTGTCCTCACGCCGGGCGTGCGGCACGATCGTGACGAAACGCCCACCGTGAGTGTGGATGTGGCTCATCGCCTGCTTCGAGCACAGCTTGCTGTCCGCGACATAAAGGAACCCCGGGCGCCCGACCAGGGCGCGCAGCTCGTCCCAGGTCGGGACGTGGGTGACGTCATCGGGGGTGTTGCCGTCCGCGACCCGGTAGGCGATCGGCACCGCACCATCGGCCGAGATCGTGAGGATGAACAGCAGCTGCTTCGGATCGGGCCGGAAGTCCTTGTTGTGTCCATGCCGGATCGCCGGGGTCGGCTTCCCGCCACGTTCTCGGCCGTCAGCGTCGGGATAGTCGCCGCTCACCGTGACGGTCGTGGAGTCGTTGTGCAGCCGGTCGGTCTCGATGCCGAACTCGCGGACCACCCCCGAGACCGTCTGGGTGATCAGGCTCGCGCGGTCGCTGTCGAACATCCGGTCCAGCGTCCGCCCGACCCGGTCGTCGTTGAGCAGTTCGGCCTCGCCCGGCCCGAGCCCGAGCACCGCCGGGTCATAGCGGCCCGCCCACTCCCCAAGCGCGTAGACCGGGCGGTGACCGGCCACGATGTTGCGCACCAGCACCGCGACCACCGTGGCCGGGGCCGGCCTCAACCGCGGATCGTCGGCGGGCAGACAGGCGGCCAGATGCTCGGCCAGGCCAATGCGGGCCAGGAAGAAGTTGACCACCGGGACACCGGGAGGCACCCCAACCGCTGGCTGCCCAACATGAACGGCTCCGGCCTCGTCATCGTGTCCTCCTTGACGGTTCGCTCAATGTCGGTCAGCATATCTACTGACCGACATCCGTTCGGGACGCGACGAAGGAAGAATCGAGGTGTGTCGTGCCGACTCGACTCGAGCGCTACGAACGCACCTACCGGGCCCTGGCCGAGGAGTTGGCCGCCGAGGCAACGACCGTCGGATTCATCAGCCCGGGCAGCGTCGTGAGCCGCTATACCTCCTGCGGCAAGCCGGGCTGCCGCTGCCAGGCCGACCCGCCGCAGCGCCACGGCCCGTACTACCAGTGGAGCCGAGCCGTCGCAGGCAAGACGGTCAGCCGGCGCCTGAACGAAGACCAGGCAGAGATCTACCGGGCCTGGATCGCCAACCGAAAACGGATCGACGCCATCATCACCCGGATGGAGAAGGTGTCAGCCGACGCCAGCGAGATCCTGCTCCGCCGCGAACCACCAGCCAACCGTAACCCCGACCGCGGGTCGCACTGACCAGCACCGATGTGGGGGGCCAAAACGCAATCGAGAAGTGCGGAACGTCAGCTACGTTCGGGTCATGGTTCTGATTCCCGCCTCGCAGCCGGCCGAGTGGTCGGCCGTGGATGCGGGCGCGTTGCAGGATCAGGAGCTGATCTCGGGGTTGCGGGAGATCGTGGCCGCCGAGAACGTGCTGGCGGGTTTGAAGTTGCGGGTGTTGGCGCAGATCGACACGCGTGGTCTGGCGAAGCAGTTGGGGTCGAAGACGACCGGGGACTGGTTCGCCAACACCGGTACCGCCAACCCGGGGACCGCGAAACGGATGGTGCACACCGCGGTCGGCCTCGAAACACTGCCCACGGTGGCGCAGGCGCTACGTGGCGGGGAGATCTCCGCCGAGCACGCCGCCGCGATCGTGACGGCGATGGCCGCGATCGACCGCGCGGCCCCGGAGTTGGACGCGACGGTCCGCGACGCGGCGATCGAGACGCTGCTGGCGGTGGCGGGAGTGCACGCGCCGTAC
>DATDBL010000205.1:0-26266 GCA_036524855.1 Aldersonia sp.
GCCTTCGACCAGACGCTGATGGATGCCGCGCTGCTGCGCCAACCCGTGACGCTGGTGCTCGACCGCGCGGGCGTGACCGGCTCCGACGGTGCCAGCCACAACGGTATGTGGGATCTGTCTTTACTGGGCATCGTCCCCGGCATGCGCGTAGCCGCCCCGCGCGACGCCGCGACGCTGCGGGCCGAGCTGAACGAGGCACTCGCGATCGACGACGGCCCCACCGCGCTGCGGTTCCCGAAGGGACCCGTCGCGGAGGACCTGCCCGCGGTCGACCGCGTCGGCAGTATCGACGTACTGCACCGCCCCGCGGGCGATGCCAGCGACGTTCTCATCGTCGCGGTCGGACCGTTCGCCGGAATGGCGATCGAGACGGCCCGGCGGCTGGCGCGCCAGGGCATCGGTGCGACGGTCGTAGATCCGCGCTGGGTGCTGCCGATCGCGGCCGACCTTGTCGAGTTCGCCGCTCGGTTCCGCCTTGTCGTCACGGTAGAGGACGGCGGCGTGCACGGCGGCGTCGGCTCGACGCTGTCCGCGGCGCTGCGGGCCGCCGACATCGACGTCCCGTGCCGCGACCTCGGCATCCCGCAGGAGTTCCTCGAGCAGGGCTCGCGCGAGGCGATCCTGCGCGACCTCGGCCTCACGGCGCAGGACATCGCGCGCCGGATCACGGGTTGGGTGGTCGGGCTGGACGCGCACGCGCCCACGGAGATCACGTCCGAGGTCGACGTGCCCAACCAGGGCTGACGGGTCGAGCGCCACCGCTACCGAAGTCCCCTCACCGTCGCTTTAGCACGAACTATTCATGCGGCCTTCCAGATGGATGCCTTGTACCTGCCGCGTTTCAGTGTCATGAAATGACAAATAGATGTCGTCTCATGGCAAGACTGGGGGGGTGGTGTGTCATTACTGTTCTCGGTATCTCAACAAGCCGCAGAACCGCGGCACCGACGAATGGATGATGACGATGCGAGCAGTGGTAATGCGCGATGGTGGCCTCGAGCTCACCGAGATCCCGACCCCCCGACCGGGTCCGGGCGAGGTTCTGGTCAAGACCCTGGCCAACGGAATCTGCGGCACCGACCTGCACTGCGTCAGTCACGGACCGGAGTTCGTGGCCGGGGTCGAGGCGGTGACCGGCGCCAGCCTGATCGACGTCAGCAAGCCCGTGGTGCTCGGGCACGAGTTCTGCGCCGAGATCGTCGAGTACGGACCCGACACGCAGGCAACGCTGGCCCCCGGCACCCGGGTGGTCTCGGCTCCGGTGCTGCTGCGTCCCACGCCTGCCCAGCTCGGCTTCGCCGGTGTCGAGACCCCGGGCGGCTATGCCGAGTTCATGATCCTGTCGGAGGCGCTGCTGATCCCGGTGCCCGAGGGCCTCAGCAGCGAGATGGCGTCGATGACCGAACCGCTCGCGGTCGCACTGCACGCGGTCAACCGCGGCGACGTCGGATCCGACGACGTGCCGCTGGTGATCGGATGCGGACCGATCGGGCTCGCGACGATCGCGGTGCTCAAGATGCGCGGTGTCGGCCCCATCGTGGCCGCGGACTTCTCGCCGACCCGACGTGCCCTGGCCGCCAAGCTCGGCGCCGATGTCGTCGTCGACCCGCGGGAGTCCTCACCGTACGAGTCGTGGCGTGAGGTCGCGGCCACCTCGGACCCGGCCCGGTTCGGCCGGCAGACCTCGCTGTTCCCCGGCCTGGCGCTGCGCCCGTCGGTGGTGTTCGAGTGCGTCGGCGTGCCCGGGGTCATCCAGCAGATCCTGGCCGGCGCGCCCGCCTGCTCGCGGGTCGTCGTGGCCGGACTGTGCATGCAGGAGGACCGCTTCGAACCCACCTTCGGCATCCTCAAGGAAATCGACCTGATCTTCACCCTGTACTACACCGTCTACGAGTTCGCCGAAACCCTCGCGCACCTCGCGGCCGGCGAACTGCAGGTCGCACCGCTGATCACCCGCACCATCGGTCTCGGTGAGGTCGAGCAGGCCTACACCGACCTGGCGGACCCGGAGAAGGACGCCAAGATCGTCATCGACCCCCGCCTGGGCTGACCGAAACGCCAACATCTCGTGCCTGCGGCGCAGCCCGCCCGCAGGCCCGTTCCCCCCACCCTCGGCCCCGCCCTGCGTGGCCACCACTCGAAGGAGAAGTACGCCATGACCCCCGGGTCCGACGCCGGAAACGTTGCGCTGTTCTCACAGGAAGCAGCCGTGGAAGCTCAGCCAGCTCGATACGCCGAGATCGTTGTCAACGCCGAGCAGGGGGCAGCCTGGAAGGCCATAACGGACTTCGATGCAATGGCCGCTCGTAGCCCGGAAACCGTCAAGATGTTCATCAGCTCCAAGCCGAAAGTTGGCACCCGCGCGTTCAACATCAACCGTCGCAAAGGTTTCTTCTGGCCTACAACTGCCACGATCACCCGATGGGACGAGGGCAAGGGGTTCGCTTTCCATGTGTGGCCCCCCAACGTTGAGTGGTCTTACGATTTGGAGGCTGTCGACGGCGGTACGAAAATCATCGAGCGTCGGACGGCACTCGTGGACCCCAATCTCGCGGTGCGTATTACGGCACGGTGGGCTCTCGGGGGATCCGACAGTCACGACAAGGAAATACAAGAAGGCATGCACAAGACGCTGGAAGCAATCAAGTCCGAATTGGACTAGTTCAAACTGGCGGTGGCCAATCCATACGCCTACAGCGAACAGCGGCCCTTTCTGATCCATCCGATCGGGCTGGCGAACCCGCAAGGGCCGCAACAACACCTGACCCACGGTCCCGAGGATGCCGGTGCGCCGCCGTGGGTCATCGACCCCCGCCTGGGCTGACCGAAACGCGCACATCTCGTGCCTGCGGCGCAGCCCGCCCGCAGGCCCGTTCCCCCCACCCTCGGCCCCGACCCGCGTGGCCACCACTCGAAGGAGAAGTACGCCATGACCCCCAAGTCCGACGCCGGAAACGTTCCGCTGTTCTCGCTCCCGCAAGACGAGTTGCTGACTCTCAACGCCGGCGACATCCCGATCCTCAAGGACGCGCTCGCGCCGGGCGTCAACTATCAGCCCCTGTTCCTCGACCCCGAGGCCGGGATCTGGGTGGTGCTGGCGCACTTCGCCCCCGGCGCGACCCTGCCGGTGCACTTGCACACCGGTGCCGTGCACGGCTACACCCTCAGCGGCAAGTGGGCATACCGCGAGTACCCGGACCAGCCGCAGACGGCCGGCAGCTACCTCTACGAGCCCGGGTCCTCGATCCACCAGTTCTACGCGCCCGAGGACAACACCGAAGACACGGTGATCCTGTTCATCGTCTACGGGGCGAACATCAACTTCACCCCCGAGGGGCAGTTCCACTCGGTGCTCGACGCGATCACGATTGCGAAGTTGACCGAGCAGCTGGCGCAGGTCCAGGGCCTCGGCAAGATCAACTACCTCGCCGGTGGTAGCGCCCGCTTCACCGAACCCGAATAAGTCACAGCTCGAGTCCACCGTCGACCCTGGCCGTCCCCGCGGACGGCCAGGGTCGAACTCGTCTCCGGATCCGTGATCGGCTCACGCAATGTACTTTTCGACACGACAAGGGCCCCGCCTGCTGAGTGCAGCAAGCGGGGCTCGGGTGTCGATTCGGGGAAATCAGGTGGCGCTGTATCCGCCGTCTACGGGGCTCGTCACGCCTGTGACCAGTCGGGCCGCCGGTGAGGCGAGGAACAGCACGGTACACGATGGCGAATGCTTGACATGAGACGACATGTTTTTGACACTTGACGACGTGACGGATCTGATTCGTGCGTCGTCGCTCGTGAACTACGCCAGCTTGGTCACCGAACTGGGTGGTACCCCACGGAAGCTGTTGCACGCCAACGGGGTTGATCCGTCGGTCGCCGGTGACGAGGACCGTTTCATTCCGTACACCACACTGGCCATGGTGGTCGGCGCGGCGGCCCGCGAGCTCGATTGTCCCGATTTCGGTCTTCGGCTGTCCCGTCGCCAGAGCGTCGACATGCTCGGTCCGATCGCGGTCATCGCCCGGCACGCGGACACTGTGGCCGAGGCGATCGACGGCATCGCCAAATACATTCACACCTACAGCCCTGCCATCACGGTCGGGCTCCGCCGCCAGTCGGCTCACTCGGAGTTCACTTTCACGATCATGCTGCCCCGCCTCGCGCACCGGGACCTGATGGTCGAGCTGAGCCTCGGGGTCGAGCTCGGCTTCATGCGGTTTCTGATCGATCAGGACTTCGCCCCGCTTCGGGTCAAAATGCAGCACCCGCGGCTCGCGGATCCGCAGGACTACGCCGACCTGTTCGGCTGCCCCGTCGACTTCGAATGTGAGCGCAACAGCCTGGTACTCCCCAACTGGGCGCTGAGCAGACCGATTCACGGCAGGCACGCCGCCGCCCGCGCGCTGGCCGAGAAGTACCTCGCGCCGATGCGTCCCGACCTCGCGGTCGCAGATCACGTCGGGGAGCTGGTCCGTCGGCTGCTGCCACTGAACCAGGCAACACTCGTCGGTGTCGCCCGAGAAATGGCGATCCATCCACGCGTACTCCAGCGCAGGCTCGCCGAGGCGGGCACGACATTCGAGAAGATCCTCGACGACGTCCGGCGCACCACCGCGCTGACTCTGTCCACCGAAGGATTGCAGGTCGCCCAGATCGCCTCCGCGCTGGGCTACTCCGAGCAGAGCAGCTACACCCGAGCGTGTCGCCGCTGGTTCGGGCAGTCCCCACGCCAGCTCGCTGGCCGCCTGCGCCACTCCGCACCTCCAGGGCCGGCGGTGTCAGTCGACCCGGAATACACGGAGCCCCTGAACGCGTCGGTACCGGTGAAACCTGAGAACCACCGGCGCTCGAAGCCTGAGCCACCCCCACGTGATCGGTAACACCGAAAGTGAGTCCCCTCACTCCACGGCGGCCTCCGCACCGCTCTGCGCCGCCGCACCACCCAGCGCCCGCGCCAACGGCGCCGCCAGCAACGAGCGCTGCCACTCCCGCGCCCCGCCGTCGCGCAGGAACTCCTCGACGTCGTCGGCGAGCCGCGGCGATGCCGGATCCACGCCGTCCCAACACAATCGGCGCAGCAGGTCGGGGGACAGCAGGTTCTCCGACGGCACCGCGACCGCCGCGCTCACCTCGCTCAACGCCGCCCGAGCCCCCGAGAGGCGCGCGAACGCCTCGGGATCCTTGCGCGACCACCGGTTCGCCGGCGGCGGACCATCGAACGGTTGGGTCACCGGCGGCACGTCGTCGTCCGGGAGCGAGCGCGCCCGTGCGATCGCCGACAGCCACACCTGCGACGACCGGCGCTGGCGCGGCCCGCCGAACACGGGCAACGCCCGCAATTGCTCCACCGTCTTCGGGTCGGCGGTCGCCGCCGCGACGATCGCGGCGTCGGGCAGCACCCGCCCGGGCGCGACGTCGCGGGTGGTCGCCAACCGGTCCCGCGCGATCCACAACTCCCGCACCGTGGCGAGCTGCCGCGGCTTGCGCAGCGTGTGGATCTGCGAGGTGCGTCGCCACCGGTCCGGCCGCGGCGGACTCGGGCCGCGGGTCCGGACGTACTCGAATTCCGCTGCAGCCCACTCGGTCTTACCCTGCGATGCCAACTCCGACGCCATCGCGTCGCGCAGTTCGAGCAGCACCTCGACGTCGAGGGCGGCGTAGTTGAGCCAGTCGTGCGGCAGCGGCCGCTTCGACCAGTCGGCCGCGCCGTGACCCTTGCGCAACTCGAACCCGAGGGTGCGTTCGACGATCGCCGCGAGTCCCACGCGCTCGAATCCGGCCAACCGCCCTGCCAATTCGGTGTCGTAGAGCGCGGCCGGACGCAGCCCGAGTTCCGCAAGGCCGGGCAAGTCCTGATCGGCGGCGTGCAACACCCACTCGAGCGGGTTGATCACCTCGGCGAGTCCGTCGAGATCCTCCGCGACGGGGATCGGGTCGATCAACACCGTCCCCGAACCGGAGCGGCGCAACTGGATCAGATACGCACGGTTCGTGTAGCGGAACCCCGACGCCCGCTCCGCGTCCACCGCGAGCGGGCCGGTCCCGCCGGCCAACATGCGAGCGGCCGCAGCGACGGCGTCGGGCGTGTCGGTGACCGGCGGAACCCCGTCGGCGGGCACCAACAAGGGTGTCGCGTCCGCCTCGTCCGCCATACCCGCCGACACTACGGTTTCCGGTCGATTCCCCGTGCGGTGACCGCCGGCTCGGCGAGTTCGTCGAGGGCATCGGTCAGCGACTCCACCAGCGACCACAGATCCGGCACCAGTTCGGCACACGCGATCAACCCGATGTCGATGCGGTCTTCGCGGACCGTCACCCCGACGTTGAGGCCGTCGCCGTGGAACACCGCGCCCAGCGCGTATGCGGCGGTGATGCGCCCACCGAGGAAGTGCAGCGGGCCCCGCGGGGCGGGCACCGTCGCGACGACGACGTTGTGCACCACCGGGTGACCCTCGGAGAGCCGACGCGTGGCGTAGCCGCGCACAGTCGAGCCGAACACCGCCGACGCCGCGCGTTGCGCCCAGGTACCACCCTGGTCGCCGGGTTCGGTGGTGTCGGGTGCGGACGCGGCGATCTCCTTGAGCCGCCGTTCGGGGTCGTCGAGGTCGGTGTGCAGGGTGCGGATCGAGCGCAGCACGTCGGCGCCGTAGTCCTCGGGCACCAGCGCCGCCAACGACGAGTCGGGCAGTTCGCCGCGGTCCTCGAGGTACATCCGCAGCGCGCCCGACACCACCGCCAGCACAACGTCGGGCACTGCGACGTCGTACCCGTCGGCGACCGCCTGCACCCGGTCCAGCTCGAGTTGGGTCCAGGCAATCGCACGGTGCCCGGTGATGCTGCCGTTGAACGACACCCGCGGCGCCGGCACGGGACGACGTTGACGGGTGATCCAGGCCGGCAGCGACGGTACCGACGACGGCAGGGTGCGCCAGAACTCGAAGGGCCGCACCGCGACCTCGAGCAGGCCGCCGAGCGCGAGTTCCACCGAGTTCAACCCACCGGCGGTGCGCGTCGGGCTCGCCGTCGCGGGAGTGCCCTCGGGGAGTTCCTCGTCGGGATCCTCTGGTGGCGGCGCATCGATTCCGAACAACTGCTCGACGATGGTCGCGCCCGCGTCGGCGTCGATGCCCGCGTGGTGCACCTTGATCAGGACCGCCACCCGCCCGCCGGCGAGCCCCTCGACGACCCACATCTCCCACAGCGGCTTGCCGCGGTCGAGCGGCTGGCTGGCGAGGTGCCCGCACAGCCGCGCCAACTCGGCGTCGTCGCCCGGGGCCGGCACGGCGATTCGGTGGCAGTGCCGCTCGATGTCGTAGTCCGGATCGTCGACCCACACGGGCTTGCCCAGGTTGAACATGCTGTCGGCGAGCTTGCGCCGAAACTCGGGGATCTGTCGCACCCGCTCGGCGACGTCCGCCCGCACCGCCTCGAACGAGTACGGCTCGGGCAACGTGGCCGGATCGAGTTCGACGATCTCGCACACATGCAGCAACTGAGCCGGCGTCTCGCGCTGAACGAGGGTCGCGTCGATTCCGGTGAGCCGCTCCATGCGGTCATGTTAGGACGCGGGTCCGCAGCGCCTGCCCTGATTCGCGGGACGGACGCGCGCGCAAGGCTTGCCGATCGATCACTCGCCGGAATGCAGTTCGACCCGATCAGGCGCCCTCGGTCCTGGCCGCGACCATATCGGCGGCGCGCTGGTCCGCGTCACGACTCAGCGCACCAGCCCGTCGACCCGCTGGCCCACGTTGAGCCGGTCGTAGGTGTCGCCACTGACGTCGCGAACGACGAAGCCGCCGTCGGGGGTCTGCACGGTGACGTCGTAGTCCGTGCAGGAGCCACGCTTACCGCAGTGTTCGCGGCGCGTGTCCTTACCTACGACGATGCCCGAGACGGGCGGCGGCGGCGAGCAGGCCGCGGGGACAAGGGCGCCGCCGACGAGGACGGCGAGGATGGCGGCGCGGGTACGTAGTTTCACAGCGGGCCTTTCGGGCTACGCGGCAGGTCGAAGATCAGGGCGACGAGGACGACGACGAGGGCGGGTCACCGCGGGAGTTTCGCGCGGCAGCAGCGGCGCAGGCGGTAGGGATCCAGCGCGTTCGCGCTGCGTGTGGCCATGATGCGACGTCGTCAATCGAGCTGCCGATCTCGGTGAGCTGCCGGACCTGTCGCTGCCGCAACTGTTCGCCCACGCCGCGCAGGTTGTGCGCACGCCGCGCACGCTGCAACATGCGCGGGGCGTGCAGAAGGTGCGCGGCCTGCACGCGTGCCCGGCCACTCCGACCCGATCAGGGGCCCTCGGTACTGGTCGCGATCATGTCGGCAGCACGCTCGTCCGCGTCGCGGTAGGCGCGGCCGGCCTTCTCGAACAGGTCGCGCAGCTGGGTGACGGTGTCGATGTGTTGCTGTACGACGTCCTGGAAGCCGCCGGGGCCGATGGCCTTGGCCTCGAACTTCAACCCGAGTTGTTGCGCGGAGGCCAGGATGCCGTAGGCCGATCGGGTCGACATGTTGCGAGATCGGCGCTTCAATAGTCGCAGCTCGTCGACCATCGCGTCGCAGGCGTTCACGCAGGCGGATGCGACGTCGTCCGCCAATCGTAGGTCTCCGGAATCCGCCAGCGTTGTCAGCGATCGGAGCGTGGATTCGTCCAAAACTGGTGATGTCATAGTGGCATTCCTTACGGTTGGGGTAGGTAGGGATCCAGCGCGTTCGCGCTGCGTGTGGCTACGACGCAGGGATCTTCGACCGGGTCTAGCCCTCCCTGGGTGTCGACCCGGATCAAGATCGTTCCGTCCGTGCTCGCGAACGCGACATCGCAGAATTCCCGATCCGTGTCGCTGACTTCGTGATAGGTGAAGGCATCCCGGTTGTCGACGACTGCCGGTGCGAAGTCGGTGTTGTTCGGATTCGCCCGCACTTCGGCGATGCTGTGGGTGGTCGCAAACACACTGAGGAAGTACCAGTCTGCGGTCCAGGCACACAGATTCCACCCATCCATGCGAACACCGAAGAAGTCATGATCCTTCGTCGCCGGATCCGCCCCCGCCGCCATCAGCGCCTCATCCGGCAACAGGCACGGGTCGAACGCCGGCTGACCCGCCTGCGTCGCGGCGGTCGGGGTCCCCACGACGGTTTCCGAGCCGCACCCGACCACCGCGAACACGATGCACGCCGTCCCGACGACACGCAGGCCCCGACCCGCGCCGACCAGGCTGTTCATGTCCACAGCCTCTCAGACGCACGGTCTCGGCCGAGGGTTCCACCCATGCCGCACATGCACACGACGCGAACAGCCAGTGCGACTACTGCCGGGTCAGCGCAACCGCCCCGTCATGCGACCCTCCGGATCGAGACGGCTCAGCACCGCGGTGCAGATCTCGCGAAGCTGGCTTACCTGACGAGGACGCAGGGCGTCGACGACGTAGCGCCGGACCGTCTCGACGTGCCCGGGCGCGGCCGCGACCAGCAGGTCCCACCCGTCGTCGGTGAGCGCGGCGTTGGTCGCGCGGCGATCCTGCGGGCAGGGCGTGCGGGCGACGAGACCACGGCGCTCGAGCCGGGCGACGACGTGCGAGAGCCGGGGCGGGGTGGCGTTCGTGGTCGCCGCGAGTTCGGTCATCCGCAGGGTCCGCTCCGGCGCCTCCGAGAGCATCGCGAGCACGAAGTACTCGAAGTGCGAGACACCGGCGTCGCGCTGCAGTTGGCCGTCGAGGACGCCGGGGAGCAGTTCGACGACGGCGACGAGGCGAGTCCACGCGGCGATCTCGTCGGCGTCGAGCCAGTGTGGTTCAGTCATCGGCTCGAGCCTAGCGGAATAGTTGACGCTACAAGCATTGTTGGGATAAGTTGAAGCTACAACAAAAGGAGAGAGCAATGGCGAACATCAGCATCATCGGGAACGGAAACATGGCCAAGGCGATCGGCGGCGTGTTCGCCGACGGAGGCGCGCAGGTCGAGTACCTCGGCCGCGACCTGACCCAGGCGCCCAGCGGCGACGTGGTCGTGCTCGCGGTGCCGTATCCGGCGCTCGCAGGCATCGCGTCCGACCGGGCGGACCAACTCGCGGGCAAGGTCGTCGTCGACATCTCCAACCCGCTCGACTTCTCGACCTTCGACTCGCTCGTCGTGCCCGCCGACTCGAGCGCCGCCGCCGAACTCGCCGCCGCGCTGCCGCAGTCGAACGTGCTCAAGGCGTTCAACACCACCTTCGCCGCAACGCTGTCCGCGAAGCAGGTCGGCACCGATCGGACGACCGTGCTCATCGCCGGCGACGACGCCGACGCCAAGGCGGCCCTCGCGGCGCTCGTACAGGCCGGCGGACTCGGTGCCGTCGACGCCGGCAAGCTGGCCCGCGCCCGTGAACTCGAGGCAGTCGGGTTCCTGCAGCTCACCCTTGCTGTGGGGGAGAAGATCGGCTGGACCGGCGGGTTCGCGGTCGTCAACTGATCAGGCGCCGGTCTGCCTGCCGAGTTCGGTCACCCCGATCGGCGGCAGGCCCGCCGCGTACGCGAGCACCTCGCAGAACGCCTCGACGTGCGGGGCGAGATCCGTCGTCGTCGCCGTCCACGACGCGCGCAACTCCAACTGGTGCACCCGCGGCGGCCCGGCCATGTCGCCGAAGCGCACCGACGACGTCGACGTCACCGTCCCGCCGAGCGCGTGCAACGGTTCCGAACGCGCCTCCAGCGCATCGGTCAGCCAGCTCCACACCACCTCGGGTAGCAGCGGATCCACCGCGACCGCCGCTTCGACGTCAGCCTGGATGAGTGTGACCAGGCGCAGGGTGCCGTTCCATGCTTCGTCGCCGCTCGGGTCGTAGAGCAGGATCAGCCGACCGAACGAGACGCCCTCGGCGTGCTCCGGGATGATGTCGGTCTCCGGCTGCTTCACCTCGGCGCTGATTGCGTACGAGTAAGGCGCGAGCCGCTGCGGCGGCCGCATCGGGCCGAGTTCGATGCCCGGGTGGACGACCGCCTTGTCCATCGAGTCGACCGCCGCACGAAATTCGGCGGGGTCTTTCGATCCGGGCTTGGTCACAGATGGGCACGCTAGACCCGTCCCCGACGACCGCGACGGAGGCGCGCCGAGAGTGCCCCGCGCACCGTGAGACCATGACCGTGATGAGCATCGACTCCGCCACCCGACGCCGACTGACCGACGCACCGTTCCTCGCGGCGGCCGCCGGTCGACGGCCCTCCCGCCGTCCGGTCTGGTTCATGCGGCAGGCCGGTCGCTCGCTGCCCGAGTACCGCGAGATCCGCGCCGAGCGCGGCATGCTCGAGTCCTGCTTCGACCCCGAACTCGTCACCGAGATCACCCTGCAGCCAATCCGCCGCCACGGCGTGGACGCGGCGATCCTGTTCTCCGACATCGTGGTCCCGCTCAAGGCCGCCGGCATCGACCTCGACATCGTCGCGGGCACCGGCCCCGTCATCGCGGACCCGGTGCGCACCGCCGCCGACGTCGCGGCGCTGCCGATCCTGCGTCCCGAGGAGGTCGGCGCCATCGCGACCGCGATCGGGATGCTCACGAGCGAACTCGGCGACGTGCCGCTCATCGGCTTCGCCGGTGCGCCGTTCACTCTCGCGTCCTACCTCGTGGAGGGCGGCCCGAGCCGCAACCACGAGCGGACCAAGGCGCTCATGCTCGCCGACCCCGCCACCTGGCACCAGTTGCTCGGCAAGCTCACCGACATCACCATCGCCTTCCTGCACGCGCAGTTGCGCGCGGGCGTCGACGCGGTGCAGGTCTTCGATTCCTGGGCCGGGACGCTGCCGCTGCGGCAGTACCGCGAGTACGTGCTGCCGCACACCGAGCGGGTGCTCGCGGAGGTCGAGGCGGCGAAGGTCCCTCGGATCCATTTCGGCGTCGGAACGGGCGAGTTGCTCGGCGCGATGGGGGAGTCCGGTGCCGACGTCGTCGGCGTCGACTGGCGGGTGCCGCTCGACGAGGCCGCCCGCCGCATCGGTCCCGGCAAGGCGCTGCAGGGCAATCTCGATCCCGCGGTGCTCTTCGCGGGCGCAGGCCCGGTCGAGGCCGAGGTGCGCCGCCTCCTCGCCGAGGCCGACGCCGCACTCGCGGCCGGCGCCACCGGGCACATTTTCAACCTCGGCCACGGCGTGCTGCCGGACACCGATCCTGGGATCCTGACGGCCGTCGTGGAGTTGGTGCACTCGATGTGATCCGAGTCGGCGTGATCGGCGGCGGCATCTCCGGCCTCGTCGCCGCGCATCGATTACGCATCGAATTAGGGGGGCGCGCCGAGATCGCCGTGTTCGACGCCGGCACCTCGGGCGGACAACTGCGCACCGTCGACCTAGCCGGTGGCCGGTTCGACATCGGCGCCGAGGCGTTCGTCGCCCGCCGCCCCGAGGTCCCGGCGTTGCTCGACGAACTCGGCATCGCCGACCGCCTCGTCGCCCCCGCCGGGCGCCGCCCGCTCGTGTACGCCGACGGCGGCGTACACCCGTTGCCCGCGCCGACGCTGATGGGCATCCCCGCCGGCCCCGACCCCGTAGCCGGACTCGTGTCCGCCGACACCCTGGCCCGCATCGCCGCCGAACCCCCCCGGCAGTTCACGTGGGCACCCGGCGCCGACGTCACCGTCGGCGCCCTGGTCCGCGACCGCTTCGGCGCCGACGTTATCACCCGCTCCGTCGACCCGTTGCTCGGTGGCGTGTACGCCGGCAGCGCCGACACCACCGGACTGCGCGCCGCGCTGCCCACGCTGGCCGCGGCCCTCGACGGCGGCGCCGCGAGCCTGTCCGACGCGGTCCGTGCCGCGCTGCCACCGGCGCGGTCCGGGCCCGTGTTCGGCGCGGTCGCGGGCGGCTACGCGGAGTTGATCGATGCGCTCACCGCGGTGATCGGTGACGTGCGCACGGGCACCGAGGTCGTGTCACTGACCCGCGTCGACGACGGCTGGGCGGTCACCACGAAAGCCGGGACCGCGACGTTCGATGCCGTCGTCCTCGCCGTCCCACCCCCGGCGCTGCACCGCCTCACGTCGGCCACGATGCCGGCGGTCGCGGAGGCGGTCGGCGAGATCGACATGTCGCACCCGACCGTCGTCGCGCTGGCCCTGCCCGCCGACGCGCCGCTGCCGGACGCGTCCGGAGTGCTCGTCGCGACCGACGCCGGACTCACCGCGAAGGCGTTCACGTTCTCGAGCCGCAAGTGGTCGCACCTGCGGCCCGATGCGCAGTACGTGCGGGTGTCGTTCGGGCGCTTCGGCGACGATCCGCGCGCCGTCTCCGAAGAGGACTACGTAGCCGCCGCGTCGGCCGACCTCGTCACCGTCACCGGCATCGATGCCCGCCCGCTCGCGCACGCGGTGCAACGCTGGTCGCCCGGGATCCCGCAGTACCGCGTCGGTCACAAAGACGTCGTCGCCCGCGCGATCGCCGCGCTACCCGACGACGTCGCCGTCGCGGGCGCGTGGCTCGACGGCGTCGGCGTGCCCGCGTGCGTCGCCTCGGGTGAGGCGGCGGCGCGTCGCCTGCTCGCGGGCGCCCCGGCGGTCTGAGCACCCAGGCTCGCGTGCCACGATGGAGGCATGGCACGTCTCGATTTCCAGGCCCTCAACGATGCGGTCCGCTATCTCATGTTCTCGGTGTACCGGGTGACGCCCGGCGTACTCGGCGACGATCGCGAGGCCGCGATCAAGGAGGCGCGGGCGTTCTTCGACGGCCTCGGTGACCGGGGTGTGGTCACCCGCGGGATCTACGACGTCGCCGGGATGCGCGCCGACGCCGACTTCATGACCTGGACGCACGCCGAACGCGTCGAGGACCTGCAGGCCGCCTATTCCGACTTCCGCCGCACAACCGAGTTGGGCCGGGCGAGCACGCCGGTATGGAGCAACGTCGCGCTGCACCGCCCGGCGGAGTTCAACAAGAGCCACATCCCGGCGTTCCTGGCCGGTGAGGAGGCGGGCAGCTACATCTGCGTCTATCCGTTCGTGCGGTCCTACGACTGGTACCTGCTCCCCGATGCCGACCGCCGCAAGATGCTCGCCGATCACGGCAAGGCAGCCCGCGGCTACCCCGACGTACGCGCCAACACCGTGTCGTCGTTCGCCCTCGGTGACTACGAGTGGATCCTCGCCTTCGAGGCCCCGGAACTGCACCGCATCGTCGACCTCATGCGTGACCTCCGCGCCACCGAGGCCCGCCGCCACGTCCGCGAGGAGACCCCCTTCTTCACCGGCCCCCGGGTCGACATCGCCGCCCTCATCGCCGCGCTCCCGTAGCGCGCGCCGCGCGTCACATGGTGGCGTGCCAGACCGCCGCTGCGGCCAGAGCGCCGGCGCCGTTCACGGACCAGTGCAGCGCGATCGGCGCGAGCAGGCTGCCGCTACGGCGACGGAGCCACGTGAAGACGAACCCGGCGGCCGCTGTCGCCGCGACCGCGCAGGCGATGCCCAGAATCTGCCCGGTCACCCCGCCTCCCAGCAGGGCGCTCAGGCCACGGTTGCTCGCGGTCAGGCCCAACGACGACGCGACGTGCCAGAGGCCGAACAGCAGCGACCCCGCCATCGCCACCCCGCGGAACCCGGTCACCCGCGACAGGGTCCCATGCAGCACGCCGCGGAAGGCCAACTCCTCGGGGATCGCGGTCTGCAGCGGGATCACGACCATCGACGCGATCAGCGCGCCCGAAATCGTCGCGTAGCGGTCGGCCATGAACAACGGCCGGGTCCACGGCAGCGCCGCCCCGATCGCGACCACCGCGACCACGAGGCCGACCGCGCCCAGCGCGTACAGCGCACCGCTGCGCAACTGCGACGGACACAACCCCAGGTCCGCCCAGCCCAGGCCGCGGCGACGCATCAGCCCCAGCAGCACCAGCGCCGCGATCGGAACCGCGGCGATGCTCGCCCAGGGAGTGGTGAAATGAGCAACCAGATTCGTCGCGACCAGCACCGCCACCACCACGGCCACATCGATCCACGCGTGGAATCCGAGATGGGGTACTCGTGCTTCCGCGCTCCCGGTAACCGCGCCGCTCACTCGGGCGAGCCGGTCGGTCCGGTGGACTTCAGGCGCAGCGAGATCGAGTTGATGCAGTACCGCTGATCGGTGGGAGTGGAGTAGCCCTCACCCTCGAAGACGTGCCCGAGGTGGCTGTGGCAGTTCGCGCAGAGCACCTCGACGCGCCGCATACCCAGCGAGCTGTCCGTGCGCAGGATCACCGCGTCGGAGTCCTTCGGGTCGAAGAACGACGGCCAGCCGCAGTGCGACTCGAACTTCTCGCTGCTGCGAAACAGCTCGGCGCCGCAGGCGCGGCATTCGTACACACCCTCGGTTTTCGTGTCGGTGTACTCGCCGGTGAAGGGCCGCTCGGTGCCGGCGAGGCGGAGCACACGGAATTCGTCGGGGTTGAGCCGGACGCGCCATTGCTCGTCGGACAGCGCGAACGCGGGCTGCTGCTGGTCGGTAGAACTCACGTGTCTATAGTAATGGGCTCTTTCGCCGGAGTCTGTGACGCAGATAACACCGGGTCGATGCCGTCCGCGAGTCGGCCCTCCCGCCGCGCGGCGAGGTAGCGGTCGACGAGAACGGCGCACACGACGACCAGCAGCAGGCTCCAGCCGAGCGTCGTCTTGAGGTACTCGGCGGCGCGACCCTCGGTCCAGAACCGCGTCGAGAGCCAACTGTCGTAGGACATGAATCCGTAGATCGCCAACCAGGCGGGCCAGTTGCGCAGCACCGAGTTGCGCAGCACCACGCTCACCAGGAACGGGAACAGCATCATCGAGTAGTACATCTGCCCGAGCGAGCCGAGCAGGAACATCGCGGTCAGCAGCACACCGGACGTCGTTGTCACGAAGAACAGTTCGTCGTCGCGGTAGTAGCGGTACAGCAGCCACAGCGACACCACCACGGTCGCCGCGAAGATCAGCCGAATACCCCAGGTCAGGGCGGTGGGCAGGCCGTAGTATTCGCCATTGCCGACGATCGCGCTGTTGAAGTAGTCGCGCGACTCGAACAGATACGGCAGCGTGCTGTGCACGAACTCCATCGGATCCTCGATCAGCGGCCACGCGATCGCGGTGAGCACCAGCGGCACCCCGATCGAGGTGATGAACACCTTCCACTGCCCCCGCACCAGCGCGATCAGCAGCAGCGGCGCCAGGATCGGCTTCACCGCGATCGTCAGGCCCATCATCGTCCCCGCCCACAGGTCGCGGCGGGCGAGCAGGAAGCGGACGAACAGCACCTCGGCCAGCAGCACCAGGCCGTTGATGTTGGTGAACACCAGCGTGTTCGTGACCGTCTCCGAGGAGAACATCGCCAGCAGCAGCACCGGCGCCGCGACCGACGATAGCGTGTAGCGGAACAGGCGCAGCAGCAGATACCAGGCCGCCAGGATCGCGATCGCGTTGACCAGGATGAACAGCCACCGCGACTTCTCCGGGTCGAGGATCGCCAGCGGCGCCATCAGCAGCGTCCCGCTCGGCGGATAGAGGTAGTGCGGGTCGACGGAGTCGAAGTTCGCGTCGTACACGGGCCGGTGGTTGAGGAAAGCCAGCGATGCCTTGTACACGGGGGCAAAGTCGTCGGTGATGTAGCCGTTGATCGCCTTGACGAACACCCGGTGCAGGACCGTCATGATCGCGATCGGCCACAGCGCGAACCGGATCACCTCGCCGGTCGTGCGCGCGGTGCGGGGCTCGAGCTTGCTGAGGAACACGTGGGCAAACTACACCGCCGCGGCGTGTGGAGCCGCTCACCCACCCGCCGCGCGCGCCGGTCAGGCCGGGCAGGCGGTCCCGTTGGCGGGCAGCTTCGCCGTGGCCGCGTACTCGACGACGGCCTGTTGCGCGCAGCTCGAGTGGTTCGCGACGGGATGCCCCCAGCCCTGCCAGCCGATGCCCGACGGGTTGCCGCCGGCGGCGGCCACCGCACCCGTGACCGAGGCGAGGCCGTCGTTGCCGACCACCGGGTCGGCGATGGAGCTCGTCACCAGCACCGGGATGCGGACGTCGGTCGGCAGCGGGGGAGCGGGCGCGACCGGCCAGGCCGAGCACGTCAGCAGGCCCAGCGCGGCCTGCCGCCCGAATACCGGGTAGCGCTCGTTCCACGAGTCGGCCAACTCGCGCACCTTGCCGACCGCCGGCCACTGCTGGCCGTCCGTGCAGCGGGCGATGAACTGCCCGTCGGCGGCGGTCGCGGACTGCTCGCGCAGAACCAGGTTCGACAACGCGACGGTGTCGCCCCGCCCTGCCGCCGTCAACGCGTCGGCGAGCTCCGCGACGCGGGTCTGCTGGTCGCTGCGCGGAGAGCCGAGGAACCCGCCGATCGCGGTGAGCATCGCATTCGCGCTGGTCCCGGGGATCTCGCCGGCACCGGCGCGACGGACCAGGTCCGCGACCGTCGCCTCGGGGTCCGCGCCGAGCGAGCAGTTCAGCGCGACGCACCGGTTCGCGAACGCGGCGAGCGCGGCCTCCGCGCCGCGCACCTGGTACTCGGTGAGCGTGGTGACGTCGGCGCCGGCCCCTTCCGGTGCGTCGAGGACCAGCCGCCCGACGTGCGAGGGGTACTGCTGCGCGTAGGCGAGCGCGACGGCGGTGCCGTTGCCGGAGCCGAGGATGCCGATCGCGTCGACGTCCCAGAGGAGCCGCAGCTGTTCGAGGTCGTCGGCGGCGTGGGCGGTGTCGAAGGCGAGTTCCTGGGGCTGCAGGAAGTCCTTGCAGGCGATGGTCGCCGCCTGGCTCAGTTCGGCCATGGTGCCCGCAGGGTCCGTACTGGACTGGGCATGGTCGAGCAGCCCGGTGCGGGTCTCGGGCGGGATGCAGTCGATCGGGGTCGACGTGCCGATCCCGCGGCGGTCGAGCGCGACCAGCGGACGCGCGGTCAGCAGCGCGCCCGCGGGTCCGGCGGCGAGGCCGGCGAGCGTCGCGGTGGAGGAGCGGTCGGAGCCGGACGTAACCACCAGCGGCGGCGCGTCGAGCGGGGTTTCCGGCAGCCGCGCGCGCATCGCCCCGGCGGTGAACGTGCCGTAGATCGCGCCGGACGCGTCGATCGGCGTGGACAGCTCCGCGCACTCGAGGATCAGGCCCTGCGGCCCCGTCCCCAGCCCCCACAGGTCCAGCACGGGCTTCGTGCAGTCCCGCCACGGAAGGTCGGACTTCGGCACCGCGAGGTCCGGGGCCGTCACCGGTGCCGTTGTCGTCGCGCTCGGTGCGGGTTCGACGACGCCGCGCTGGTCCACCGCGACCCCGGGCCGGCTCGACGGTCCCGCCCCGCAGCCCGCCAGCAGCATGCCGATGACGACGGCAGTGACGACGCGGGCCCGGGCGGTCGCAGCGGTCATGGCGTCCAGCGTGCCAGGTTCACGGTGTCGGGTTCAGGATGGGCGCCAGGCGCGCACCCGACGGGTGAGGCGGGTTCAGGTCGGTGGCCTCGCGCGCACCCACCGGGTCAGCACAGTGCCGTCGTCGTCGAGCAGCACGTGCCCCCGCGTCATCGCGACCTTCACCGCCGACGCCGACCTCGCGATCCGGGTGTCGCCGCCGGCGACCAGCACCGGCGAGGTGGTCAGGCAGAGCTCGTCGACGACGTCGTCGCCGATGAACTGCCCGGACAGCGACGGCCCGCCCTCGCACAGCACCCGCAGCAGTCCGAGGTCGGCGAGCGCGGCCAGGATCGCGGCGCTGGTCAGCTCGCCCTCGACGGCGACGATCTGTGCGCCGGCTCGGCGCAGGGGCGCGACGGGCGCCGCCGAAGTGGTGAGCACGATCGGCGCGACCGCGGTGTCGTTGAACAGCCGCGACTCCGGGTCGAGGCGGGCGCTCCTGGTGAGCACCGCGATCGGCGGCACCGCGGCGAGTCCGCGGGCGAGGCGGCGCTCGCGCTGCGCTTCGTCGACCCTCGCGCCGCCGTAGTCCTCCGCCCGGGCGGTGCCGGCCCCCACGAGCACGACGTCCGCGAGTTCGCGCAGCACCCCGAACACGCGCTTGTCCGCGGGGGTGCCGAGCCCGCCGGAGACGCCGTCGACGGTCGCGGCGCCGTCGATGCTCGAGACGAAGTTCAGCCGCAGCCACGGCCGGGTCATGGACACCGGATAGGCGTAGCGCTCGCGCAAGTCGTCGTCAGTGATGGTGCCGATTGCGGTCCCGCTCATCGGCTCTCCGCCGAGCCGTGTGAATTTTGTCGCAGTGTGGCTGTGCTCACGGACCAGATCACACCACGTCATTAAAGTCGATTGCATGCCACAGCGCCTCGTCGACCGCAACCCGGTGGTGCCCGCCGACCGTCTGGTCGAGCAGATGTCCCCGCCACCGATGTTCGACTACGCGAGCTTCGACTCCTACATCCCCGATCCCGACGAGCCCAGCCAGGCGCAGGCGGTCGAGACGGCGGCGGAGTTCGTCGGCATGGTCGCGGCGCTGCGCCGCGGCGGCAAGCGCGGCCTGTTCGGCCGCAAGAAGACGCCCGCGAGCGGCGTCGGCCTCTACCTCGACGGCGGGTTCGGTGTCGGCAAGACCCACCTGCTGACCTCGATCTACCACAGCTGCCCCGGCCCTAAGACGTTCGGCACCTTCGTCGAACTCACCCACCTCGTCGGCGCGCTCGGCTTCAACAACACCGTCGAGCGGCTGTCCGGCAACAGCGTGCTGTGCATCGACGAGTTCGAACTCGACGACCCGGGTGACACCATGCTGGTGTCCCGGCTGCTCACCGAACTGACCGCGCGCGGCGTGTCGATCGCGGCGACGTCGAACACCCTGCCCGGCCAACTCGGCGAGGGCCGCTTCGCCGCGCAGGACTTCCTGCGTGAGATCAAGAAGCTGTCGTCGATCTTCGAGACGGTCCGTGTCGACGGCCCCGACTACCGCCACCGCGACCTCCCGCCCGCGCCGCCGCCGACCGAGCCCGCCGATCTCGTCGAGCGCGCCGAGGCCACGCCCGGTGCGACCCTCGACGACTTCGATGAACTGCTCGACCACCTCGCCACTCTGCACCCTTCGCGATACAAGAAGCTGCTCGACGGCGTCAGCGCGGTGTTCGTGTCGAACGTGCACCCGATCGACAACCAGGCCGTCGCGCTGCGCGTCGTCGTCCTCGCCGACCGCCTCTACGACGCCGGCATCCCCGTCGTCGTGTCCGGTGCGAAGCTCGACGAACTCTTCACGCAGGAAATGCTCGACGGCGGCTACCGCAAGAAGTACCTGCGCGCGACCTCACGCCTGCTCGCGCTGTCCCGCGAGGGCAACCGCGCCGCGTGACACCCGGCCCGTGAGCCGCTCACGACCTACAGCCTGCGCAGCATCACGTAGTCGTGGTGCGTCTGCTGCCCGACCTGGAATGTCTTCGTCCCGACACGCTCGAACGCGTGCTTGGCGTAGAAGCGCTGCGCGCGCCGGTTGTGCTGGTTGACCCCGAGCCACATCGCGGCGCACCCGCCCTCCTTGGCGAGCTTGACTGCGGCGTGCATCAGGGCGTCCGAGGTACCGGTGCCGTGTTGGCCGGGCAGCACGTACATCTTGCTCACCTCGAGCGCGGGCCTCATCGGCACGCACGCCGCGACGTCGGGGTCGGCCGGTTCGCCGTCGATGAGCATGACGTAGCCGACGATGCGGTCCCCCTCGACCGCCTTCAGCACGGTGCGAGCTGGGTCGGAGAGGTACTCACCGAAGCGCTCGTCGGAGAGCACGTCGTTGATGAAGACCTCGATGTCGTCGGGGGTGGCGTCCGGGGGACAAGCCAGCGGGAAGGTCGCGGCCGCCACGTCGCTGAGTGCCTCGGCATCCCAGAGACCGGCGCGGGTCACGTCGACGACGACGTTGGTCATCTGCCAAGTTAAACATGGACGCGATGGGCGGGTTCGCCGCGGAAGATCACGAATTGACGTCGCGGTCAGGGGACTCGGACCGCACGACCATCACCGGGCACCCGGCGCGGGCGAGCACCGCGCTGCTGGTGGAGCCGAGCAACAGCCCCGCGAACCCGCCGAGGCCGCGGTTGCCCACGACGACCAACTGCGCCGATCGCGACAGTTCCGCCAGCCGTTGGCGGGGCCCGTCGGTGTACACCCGGCGCGTGACCGGGACGTCGGGGTAGCGCTCCTCCCACACCGCGATCCGCTGCGCGAGCGCCGCTTCGTCGTCGAGTGGGTCTGCTCGGTTCGCGGCAGAATCGCGGCACGCGTGCACGGCCAGCAGTGCGGCGCGCCGCGCCGACGCCTCCGCGAACGCGGCCGCGATCGCGAGTTCGTTGCCGCTGCTCAGGTCGACGCCGACGATCACCGGCCCGACGCGACGAACCTGGTCGACTCCCGGCTGGGTGCGCACCACGATCACGGGGCACGCCGCGTGCGTGGCGACGCTCATCGCGGTCGAGCCGAGCGCGAGCAGTCGCTCCGAGCGCGCCTTGCCGACGACGACGAGGTGTGCGTCCCGGCTCAGCTGCAGCAGCGCCTTCGCCGGAGAGCAGGCGGCGAGGTCGGTCGAGACGGCCGCGTGCGACGCGGTGCGCCGGGCGACCCGCTCGGCGTGTTCGAGCAGAAACTGTGCGCGCTCCTCGGTGTCCTCGTCGAGGACCCGTCGCGACGCCGAACCCGCGCCGTAGACGATGACGAGTTCGCGGCTGCGAGCCGCGGCGAGGGTGGCCGCATATCCGACCACCGCGTCGGAGAACTCCGAGCCGTCCGTGCCGACGACCACCGCGCCCGGTGCATGCCGTTCCACCTCGAGTGTCGACCCCAGAGCCGCGGATCCGAACAGCGCCATGACGTGCCTCCCATCCTCGCGATTGCGGCGCGCGAGTGAGCCACTGTCGACGGTAGGCCCGATTCGCGGTTGTGACAGCGGTCATTGGTCCCCGCCCGGGGTGACCAACCTCGTGTTGCCCGCGAAACCTACTGGTCAGTAGTTTGAATGGTGCATGACTGAACGAGGAGTGAGATCGATGATTGCGACGAACGACGTACGACCGGTCGTGGCCGGTATCGACGGGACAGAAGCAGCGATCGATGCCGCGCGTTTCGCGGCGGTGGCCGGGGCGGCGACCGGATCCCCCTTGGTGTTGGTTGCGGTGACCGGTGACGGCGACCCCGTGCTGGATCAGGAGTACGCGCGCGATTCGCTGCGCGCGGCCGCGCGCGCGGTCGCCGAGATGAACATCGGCGTGGACGTGACGAGCGAGGTGCTCGACGGCGAGGTCGAGGACGTGCTGCGCAAGCGCTCCGCGGATGCCGCCCTCATGGTATTGGGCTCGCGCCGAAAGGGGTTCGCGGCCCGGCTGGTGTTCGGTTCCACCACGGGCGCACTGGCCCGCTCGGCGCACTGCCCGGTGGCGGTCGCCCCGCCCGACCCGGCGCCGGAGGTCGTGGGCGAGCGGCCGGTGGTCGCGCTCGTCGTCGAGAACACCGACCCGATCGCGATGGAAACCGCGATCGACGCCGCGCGTGCCCGCAACGCGGAACTGCTGGTCCTCGCGGCCGGCGAGGACCCCGAACCGTCCGTCGAGCGGATCCGGGAGATGGCCGACGACATGGTCGTCGACGGCATCACCGTGCGCGGCCGGGTGCCCAACCAACTGGAGCACCTGGCGGGCCGGCTCGCCGTCGTGGTCGTCGAGGGTCCCCGGACCGGCAACCACAGCCTGCGCCCGATCGCCCGCAGCGTGCTTTTCGACGGGCGCTTCCCGGTGCTGATCGTGCCCGCCGCCGACGGCGTCCTCGCCACGGCGGGATAGTCGCGCGAACGCCGCCGAGTGCGCACTTACTGTCACTCCCACCTGGGGGTCTATGGCAGAAGTGCGCACTCGGCGTTTGCGCGCTGGGTCGTCGGCCCGCTCGACGGCAACCGGGGTCAGCGGATCGCCAAACCCGCCCTTTGCAGTGCCCGCTGGACCCGCGCGCGTTCCAGTTCCCGGTCGAGGCCGGTGGGCACGGTGTCGAGTCGGTCTGGGACGTCGAGGGCGCGGCACGCCTCGCGCAGCAGGTCGTCGTAGGCCTGCTCGGTGGCACGGCGGCGCACCATGGTCGATCCGGGCGGCAGGTTCCGCAGCGCCAAGTCCACCCGACGCAGGTCGGCGGCGAGGCGTTCGATCGGCCGGGAGGTCGCGTGCGGACGACGGGAGCGGGCGCGGTCGGCGATCTTCGCGCACAGCGACGGCAGCGCGCACACCAGCCAGAGCGTCGCGCTGGGCAGGATGACGATCCCCAGGTATACCAGCACGTTCATCGGTTTCTCTCCGCTGTCGAAACCGCCGACGAGACGTCCATTCTAGGCCGCAGCGAGGTAACTGTCCCGCCGAGAAAACACCCACACCTGCTTCCTCGCCACTCCCTACGAGCCCCACATCGAGGTCGCCGAGGCGCTGAACCGACTCACGCCCGGCACCCACGCCAAAGCGCACAGCGCTGTTCAACACTGGCAGCGAGGCCGCCGAGATCGCCGTCAAGTAAGCACGCGCCGCGACCGGACGCCGCCGTCGTCGCATTCGACCACGCCCTCCACGGCCGCTCCCTGCTCACCATGTCGATGGCTGCGAAGAACATGCCGTACAAAGAGCACCTTCGGTCCCGTCCGCCCCGGGCCCCGCTGTCCGTCTCCGGCGATCTGTTGCGCGAGGGTGTCAGTCGTCCGAGACGCCGTTGCCGCCCTCTGATCAGACCACCTCGGGTCGCACGATCTACTCCTAATGCAGTAGTCGAAGTTGATCCATCTGGACGATTCGCGCTCCGCGAGAACGCGACATCATTGTTGATGCAGAAGCTGCACCACATGAGCGAGCATCAGTCGAACTCGCGTCGGGAGCGATCGGCGCAAGCCTGCGGGCAATCGACGAGGAGTGCATCGCGAACCCTGATAACGCCATCCAAGGAGTACCAATGACCACCGAAATCCCCGAAGCACCGATCCCCGAAGCACCGATCCCCGACGCACCCAACGCCCGACGCTACGAAGGCAAAGTTGTCTTCATCACCGGAGCAGCCCGCGGACAAGGACGCGCCGAAGCAGTCCGCTTCGCCGCCGAAGGCGCAGACATCATCGCCCTCGACATCTGTGAAGATCTTCCGACCACCCAGTATCCCGGTGCGACAACCGAGGATCTCGCGGAGACTGCGCGCCTGGTCGAAGCCCTGGACCGGCGCATCGTCACGAGTAAGACCGACATCAAGGATTTCGACGCACTGAAAGCGGCAGTCGAGCAGGGGGTGCGCGAACTCGGCCGCCTCGACGTTGTCGTCGCCAACGCTGGTATGACCACAGCCAACCTGTCGTGGGAGATCGACCTCGATCATTGGCACGCCACTATTGACAACAATCTGCACGGCGCCTTCTACACCGCGAAGGCCACGGTGCCGATCATGATCGAGCAGGCCACCGGCGGAGCTATCGTCTTCACTAGCTCCGTCGCCGGGCTCAAAGGTCTACCTTTTCTCGCCGACTATGCTGCGGCAAAACACGGAGTCACCGGCCTCGCGAAAACGATGGCAAACGAACTGGCGAAGTACCGCATACGCGTGAACACGATTCACCCGCACGGCGTGAACACCGGACTGACAGTCCCCGAACTGCACTCGAAGATGGAAACTCGCCAAGACCTGGGTTTGTTGTTCATGGGAAGCCTTCCAGATCAGGTGAGCCAATCGGAAGATATCGCTGCGGCAGTGGCGTGGATCGCCTCGAACGAGGCACGTCACGTCACCGGCATCCAACTGCCCGTGGACCTCGGTCGCACCAACCGCTAACATCCGGCGTCGGGCGTCGGGGTCCGCCTGTTCACCTTGGACGACAGGTGGACTTCTGCCCGTGCAGTTCGGAAAATACATCACATCGGAAGTGTCAGCTTTCCGGTGGACCGGTTTGCCGACCTGAACCGTTGCGAATCCACGGCACGAGCGGAGCGAACGTTCGCCGAAGTCGAGAAGCCCGGCAGTGGCCCAACTATATACGGGTCGACCTGTCGGACTCGAATGCCGATTCGGGCCGGGGAGATACGTTCGGCAGGCCAACCGGGTGAAGAGTGAGATTTCTCAATAGGTTCCGCGTTGTGAAACCATTGCACATCAGACTGATCGGGTGAGAATGACCAAACACTTCGAACCATCACCGTCTCTGGAGGAGGCATCGCACTACGGCCAAAAGTCCCTCACCGTCGGCCGCCTCGCCGACGAGTTCTCCGGGCACATCTCCACGGAATGCATCGACATCGTCGTCGAAGGCTGTCTGGCAGACCTGCCATGCGCCTCGACACAGGCTCTTCCGGAACTGAGTGAGCGCCTCGCTCGACGACGGATCATCAGTTACCTCGACAGCAAGGCCAAACACTTTGGGCTCTTGTGACGTTGTGTCCGGATATCTGGGCGCGGGTACCGTGCCGACGATCATGGGCAACCGTCACCCGAGCATCGCGCCATACGAGGTGTTCGCCACCGCGGACCTTCCGGTCGCGCTCGCGGTGGGCAACGACGCCCAGTTCGCCCGTCTCGCAGCCGCCCTCGACACCCCCGAGCTCGCCACCGACGAACGCTTCGCGACCGATTCCGCGCGCGTCGCGCATCGGGACGACCTCGTCGACGCGATCACCGCGCACCGCAGGTGCACGGCGCGGACCACTGGTTCGAGCTCAGCGCCGCCGGGTGCCGGTCGGACCGATCAACGACATCGCGTCCGCGCTGGAGTTCGCCGAAAAGCTCGGCCTCGCACCGACCGTCGAGGTGCCCGACAGTGCCACACCCCAGATCGCTAACCCGATCTCGTTGTCGGCCACGCCGGTTCGCTACCGGTGCGCGCCACCGCGGGTGGGGAAGCGGGGCCGATCGGACGATGTCACCGGGGGTCGGCCAGCGACCGCATGGCGTCGATCAGCGTCGCGTGGATGAGTTCGAGCTCGGGGGTGGCGAAGCTTCCTCGATCGGTCACCTTTCCGACAGCGTCGCGAGCAGTTCCCGCGCCTTGCCCGCCATCCCCAGCTTCGCCCGCACGTGCGCGGAATCCAATGCGCGACCCATGATTTCCTCCAACTTGGCCAACCGGTTGCGCAGCGGATGGCGGGACACGACGAGCACGGCCCCGACGCCGTCTCGATGTGCCCCATGGCTGCGCCGGTCGAAGTAGGTCGGTTACGTGACTTCGCACGGCAATTCGCAACCTCGCAGGAGGAATACCCACTTTGCCAGGATGGGTGAGAGACACATCGTGTGCAACGAGGCGCGGGGAATGGAGAGTCGAGGATGATCGATGTCGAGATCGGGCGTACCCGGACGGGCGCGCGGCGTTTCCCGGTGGCGTTCCGGATCGAGTTCG
>DATDBL010000206.1:0-27768 GCA_036524855.1 Aldersonia sp.
CGCCAGCCGCCACGTGGCCGGCAGCACAAGCGCAACCGCCGTCGCGGCAGCCGCGAACGCCCACGGGTAGCCGACGACGGTCGCGAGCACACCCATCGCCAGCGCGCCCGCGCCGGTGCCGCCGTCGAAGGCGATGTTCCATGCGGCGCTCGCGCTGCCGCGCTGGTGCGGGTCGGTGCGGTGGAAGACCCTAGCCATGGCGATGATCGACCCGGGCTCGATCGTCGGCGCCGGGCCGGCCGGCTGCGGATCGGCACTGCTGGCCGCCGAACGCGAGCCACGACGACGAACTCGTCGAACGCAGCGCACTCCACAGGGATTCGCCGGCGCGCCACCCGGGACTTGGCGGGAGCCGAAAAAGGGGTGATCGTGGAGGGAGAAACCCGGGAGGTGACGGTGGACGGATTGCGCGACGCGGAGCGGCGGGACCTGCACGACAGCTGGGTCCACGCGCACTACGCGCTGCTCATCTTCGCGGTCCTGTTCGGCGTCGTGTTCGTCGTCGACTCCGCGGTGTTCGGCCCGGGTTGGCAGCGGCTGGGGTGGGGACTGGTGATGGTGCTGGTCGCGGCGGCGTTCAGCTACGAACAGGCCAGGCGGCTCAGCCGGCGCTCCCTGCCCTGACCCCACCGGAGGTCACCGCAGCACATACGGAGACACCGAACTGCGGTGCTCGCTGATGTCGAGTTCCTTGCCCAGCGGCGGGAACGCGCGCTGCGGGCAGTTGGCGCGTTCGCACACCCGGCACCCGGCGCCGATCGGGGTTGCGGTGGCCTCGGCAAGGTTGAGGCCATCGGCGTAGACCACCCGGCCCGCGTGCCGCAGTTCGCAGCCGAGCCCGATCGCGAAAGTCTTGCCCGGCTCGCCGTAGCGCGCCGCGCGGCGTTCGACGGTGCGCGCGATCCACAGGTACTTGTGCCCGTCGGGCATCTGCGCGATCTGCGTGATGATCTTGCCGGGGTAGGCGAACGTCTCGTACACGTTCCACAGCGGGCACGTGCCGCCGCTGGAAGAGAAGTGAAAACCGGTGGCGGACTGGCGCTTCGACATGTTCCCCGCGCGGTCGACACGGACGAACGAGAACGGCACCCCGCGCAGCTTCGGCCGCTGCAGGGTGGAGAGCCGGTGGCAGATCGTCTCGTAGCTCTGGGAGAAGAACGCCGAAAGTCGCTCGATGTCGTAACGGAAGTCCTCGGCGACCTCGTGGAAGCGCCCGTACGGCAGCACGGTGGCGGCGGCGAAATAGTTCGCCAGTCCCAGCTTCGCCAGCTTGCGCGACGACTCGGAGGAGAAGTTGCCCTCGTCGACGAGTTTGTCGATGAGGGCGCCGCATTCGAGGTAGGCCAACTCGGCGGCGAAGCGGAACACCCGCTGCCCACCGGAGAGGTGCGGGGCGATCTCGAGCACCCCTCGGTCGGAGTCGAAGCGGTGCAGCACGCCCTCGCCGAGGTCGATGCGTTCGACGATCTGCACGTCGTGCACCGCGGTGAGCCGACGCCCGATCTCGCCGGCGACGTCGCCGCGGTGGAACCGCATGCGGGCGGTGAGATCCTCTGCGGCGGTGTCGAGGTCGTGCAGGTAGTTCTGGCGCTGATAGAAGTAGTCGCGCACCTCCTCGTGCGGCTTGCTGATCGCCCCGCTGCCGCTGCCGTCGGCGAAACGGTCCTCGGTCGCGGCGGCGAGTTGGGCCGTGGTGTTGCGGTAGCGGCGGTACATGTTCACCATCGCGCGCGCCATGCTCGGGTGCGCGGACACCATGTCCGCGATCTCCTGTGCGTCTGCGGTGATGCCCATGTCCTCGTCGAGCGACACCTCCTGCAACTCGGCGATGAGCCGGGTGTCGTCCTGGGAGGAAAAGAACGTCGGGTCGATGCCGAAGACCTCGCTGATCCGCAGCAGCACCGGGACGGTCAGCGGGCGCACGTCGTGCTCGATCTGATTGAGGTAGCTCGCCGAGATCTCCAGCGCCTGCGCTAGCGCGACCTGGCTCAACCCGCGCTCGGTGCGTAGCTGGCGGAGCCGGACGCCGACGAAGGTCTTGGTCATGATCCAAGGTTACGAAGATTGGCCGATTGTGCAAAGCGCGGATTCGCAAGCTTAGCGTTCCGATCCCGCCAATGTCCGTCTCGCGTGCCATCGCCGCAGCTAGAGTGCGAGTTCGGGGGGAGAGGTTGAAACGATGACATCTCGTCGGCTCCTTGTCGTGCTCGCACTGCTGCTCGGCGCGGTCGTCGGTCTTTGCGGTGCCGACAACGCCCTGGCCGACCCGCTGAACGACCTCGTCCATCCTCCGCGCGACCCGGCTCTGCTGTACCCGACACCCGTGCCCGACCCCTGGCTGGTTCCCCCGATCGGCTTCGAGCAGTCCCCGCCCGGCACGGTTCTGGGCAGCCGACCCGTGCAGGTCGGCCCCCTGCTCACGCCGGCGACCGCCACCCAGCTGCTGGTCCGTTCGACCGACTCGAAGGGCAGACCGGTTCCCGTCGTCACCACCGTGATCGTCCCGACCGCGCCGTGGAACGGGCCGGGGCCGCGTCCGGTGGTCGGCTACAACACCGCGATCGACTCGCTCGGGCTCACCTGCGTGCCGTCGTGGACCCTGCCGAGGGGCACGGAGATCGAGCTCGTCGGGATCGAGGCGATGCTCGCGAGGAACTACGCGGTGGTCGTGACCGATCATCAGGGCCCGCGGCAGGCGTATGGCGCCGGACGGATGTCCGGGCACGCAGTCCTCGATTCGCTGCGAGCGGTGACCCGCAGCTCGGCGTCGGGCGTCGCGCCGGAGTCGCCGATCGTCCTCTACGGGTACTCCGGTGGGGCGATCGCGGCCGCCTGGGCGGCCGAGTTGGCGCCTTCCTACGCCCCTGAACTCAACGTGGTCGGGGCCGCGATCGGCGGGGTGCCGGCTGACTACCGCCTGTTGCTCGGTTCGATGAACGGCACGAACCTGGCCTCGGGCGTGTTCCTGGCCGCCGTGTTGGGTGTCGCGCGGGAGTATCCCGAGCTGTTCGAGCTCATGAACGACGACGGGTGGCGGCTGGGAACGATCGCCAAGGACTGGTGCCTCACCTCGCTCGCGCCCCCCGGTGTCGTCGCGCCGATACCGGTGCAAGCCCTCTCCGACGTGCCCGATGTGCTCGACACTCCGATCGTCACACGCGTTCTCGACGACCTCACGCTGGGACGCCAAGCCCCCACGGCGTCGATCCTGCTCTACCAGGGGGACTACGACATCTGGCTTCCGCCGGCCGGTGTGCGGGAGTTGCGCGACGCGTGGTGTGCCCACGGTGGCACGGTGCACCTCGTCGAGTACCCCGGCGAACACGTCGGGGTGGGGCTCGCGGGCATGCCCGCCGCCTTCTCGTGGTTGGAGGACCGCGTGGCCGGTCGGCCCGCGCCGTCGGACTGCGCGTGACACGGCCTGGTCACCTGTCCGAATAGCGGCGGACCTGTCGTACCGCGGCGTTACCGTCGGGGTGTGTTGTTCGCCGAAGTCGTCACCACCTCGAGTGAGCTGGGGCAGACCCGCTCGCGCAAGGCGAAGACGGCTGCGCTCGCGACGCTGCTGTCGGCGCTCAAGCGCGACGAGATCGAACCGGTCGTAGCGTGGCTCGCGGGCGAACCGCGCCAGGGCCGGATGGGCACCGGCTGGCGGACCCTGTCTGCGGCCGCGCGGGTGGACGCCGCGGGGGAGCCGTCGCTGACCGTGGGTGGCGTCGACGCCACCATGACCGCACTCGCCGACAACCGCGGTGCCGGATCGGTGGCGCGGCGCAACGCGCTGATCGGCGACCTGTTCGGCTCCGCGACCGCACCCGAGCAGGACTTCCTGGTGCGACTGCTCACCGGCGACCTGCGTCAGGGTGCGCTCGAGGGTGTGATGACCGAGGCGGTCGCGGCGGCGTCGGGCATCGGGCTCGACGTCGTGCGGCGGGCGTTCATGCTGTCGGGCCGGCTGCCCGGCACGGCGAAGGTCGCGCTGACCGAGGGTGCGGACGGGCTCGCCGCGCTGCGGCTCGAGGTTGGGCGGCCGGTGCGCCCGATGCTCGCGTCCCCGGCCGAATCGCTCGACGCGGCGCTGGCCGATCTCGGCTCCGACGTCGCCATCGAGTACAAGCTGGACGGGGCTCGCATCCAGGTGCACCGTCGCGGCGACGAGGTGCACGTCTACACTCGGTCGCTGCGCGAAATCACCGGCAGCGTCGGCGAACTCGTCGATCTGGTGCGGGGTCTGCCGTGCGACTCGGTGGTGCTGGACGGCGAGACCCTCGCGCTGACCGACGCTGGCCGACCGCGGCCGTTCCAGGAGACGATGAGCCGCTTCGGTGCCACCACCACCCGTGACCTACTGCTGCGGCCGTTCTTCTTCGACTGCCTGCACCGCGACGGCGTCGACCTCATCGACGCGCCGCTGTCAGAGCGGCTCGACGCTCTCGTCGCCGTGGTCGGGGAGCACCGCATCCCGTCGCTGCACCGGCCCACCGCCGAGGCCGCCGCCGCCCATTTCGACGCCGCGCTCGACGCGGGCCACGAGGGCGTGATGGTGAAGTCGCTCGACGCGCCGTACGCCGCGGGCCGGCGTGGCCGCGGCTGGCAGAAGGTGAAACCGGAGCACACGCTGGACCTCGTCGTGCTCGGCGCGGAGTGGGGCTACGGCCGGCGCACCGGGTACCTGTCGAACCTGCATCTCGGGGCGCGTGACCCCGATGGCGGCGACCCGATCATGGTCGGCAAGACGTTCAAGGGCCTCACCGACGAGGTGCTGCGCTGGCAGACCGACGAGTTCCCCCGCCACGAACGCTCCCGCGACGACTACGCCGTCTACCTCGTGCCGGAACTCGTGGTCGAGATCGAACTCGACGGCGTGCAGGTGAGCAGCCGCTACCCGGGCGGGGTCGCATTGCGCTTCGCCCGGGTGCTGCGCTACCGACCGGACAAGCGCGCCGCCGACGCCGACACGATCGAGGCCGTGCGGGCGCTGCTACCGGGTTGACCCGGGGGCAGCCGACGCGACCGGGCCGCGCCGAGCCGGGTATCACGTCTCGTCGATCGAGTACGGCGGGCGACCATGCCCGACGACGCGTTGGCGGCCCCAGAAGTCACGGTCGCCGACGACGGCGGTCGCGCTGTCCTCGGCGATGTGTACGTAGACGCGACGCCGGCCCGTGCCGAGTGCGGCGTCGAGGTCGGCCGACGGCGCGAGGCGGCCGTACCAGCGGTAGATGCCGTCGATGGGTTGGTAGGTGCCGCGAAACCGGGCGTCGACGGTGATCGCGAGGCCGTCGATCTCCACGACGGCGGGTCCCGTGTAGTCGTCGCCGAGGCCGACACCGTCGGGGTGTGCGGCGTCGGCATTCACGTCGGTGTCGGGGCTGGCGCTGTTGCCGGTCATGCCCGCCATGTTAACCGTTACTCGCGGTTACGTCTTCGGATCACTGTGAGGCTCGTCACATCACGCGGTCGGCTGGTTCGGTGTGGGCACGGGCGCCGCGCGGGCGTCAAGGGTGTTCTGCACTCCAGAAACTGCGGTCTACCTGCACTTACTTCTTACTTGTCGGTAAGATCCGCGCCTATGCACGATCGATGATTAGCAGTCTTTGCAACACCCATTGAAAAGATAGCCGACCTTGGCATTAGCAAGAGGTCGACGGGCATTTTTCGATATGTCAGACTGGCGGCGTAACCGAGAGCAGCATTGCAAGGCTGCGAAGCCCGCAGCGTCCAAGCCACGCGGAACGGGCGCGACGAGAGAGAGTGGAGCAGAAATGTCGACCACCGGCACCCCGAAGACCGCCGCCGAGATCCAGAAGGATTGGGACACCAATCCGCGATGGAAGGGCATCACCCGCGACTACACCGCCGACCAGGTCGTAAATCTGCAGGGCACGGTCGTCGAGGCGCACACCCTCGCTCGTCGCGGCGCCGAGATCCTGTGGGAGGGCGTGACCGGCGACAGCTACATCAACTCGCTCGGCGCCCTGACCGGCAACATGGCCGTGCAACAGGTGCGCGCCGGCCTGAAGGCCATCTACCTGTCGGGTTGGCAGGTCGCGGGTGACGCGAACCTGTCCGGCCACACCTACCCGGACCAGAGCCTCTACCCGGCCAACTCGGTCCCGGCGGTCGTGCGCCGCATCAACAACGCGCTGCTGCGCGCCGACGAGATCGCCAACGTCGAGGGCGACACCTCCGTCGACAACTGGCTCGTGCCGATCGTCGCCGACGGTGAGGCCGGCTTCGGTGGCGCGCTCAACGTCTACGAACTGCAGAAGGCCATGATCGCCGCGGGGGCCGCCGGCACCCACTGGGAGGACCAGCTCGCGTCGGAGAAGAAGTGCGGCCACCTCGGTGGCAAGGTGCTGATCCCGACCCAGCAGCACATCCGCACCCTGACCTCGGCCCGCCTCGCGGCCGACGTCGCCGACACCCCGACCGTCGTCATCGCCCGCACCGACGCCGAGGCGGCCACCCTCATCACCTCCGACGTCGACGAGCGCGACCGGCCGTTCGTCACCGGCGAGCGCACCGCCGAGGGCTTCTACCACGTGCAGAAGGGCATCGAGCCCTGCATCGCCCGCGCCAAGGCGTACGCGCCGTACTCCGACCTTATCTGGATGGAGACCGGCAAGCCCGACCTCGAGGTCGCGCGCAAGTTCGCCGAGGCCGTCAGGGCGGACTTCCCGGACCAGCTGCTGGCCTACAACTGCTCGCCGTCCTTCAACTGGAAGGCGCACCTGGACGACGCGACCATCGCGAAGTTCCAGCGTGAGCTCGGCGCGATGGGCTTCAAGTTCCAGTTCATCACGCTGGCCGGCTTCCACGCGCTGAACTACAGCATGTTCGATCTGGCCTACGGTTACGCCCGCGAGGGCATGAGCGCCTACGTCGAGCTGCAGGAGCGCGAGTTCGCAGCCGAGGAGCGCGGCTACACCGCGACGAAGCACCAGCGCGAGGTCGGCGCCGGCTACTTCGACTCCATCGCCACCACGGTCGACCCGAACACCTCGACCGCGGCCCTGAAGGGCTCCACCGAAGAGGGCCAGTTCCACTGACCTGACTCGCCCTTGCGTCGACACCCAACGGCCCGCGGGAGTGCGCTGAGATCCAGTGCACTCCCGCGCCGTGTTTCTTCACCCGAGGAGTTAGCCGCCGTGACCAGCGACAAGATTCAACGAGTAGGCGTCGTCGGCGCCGGGCAGATGGGCGCGGGTGTCGCCGAGGTCTGCGCCCGCGCACACATCGACGTGCTGGTGTACGAGCCGACCCGCGAACTCGCCGCGGCCGGTCGGTCCCGCATCCTGCGTTCGCTCGACCGCGGTGTCAGCAGCGGCAAGATCACCGAGCGCGAGCGCGAACAGGCCGCGTGGCGGCTGCGCTTCACCTCGGACATGGGTGACTTCGCCGACCGTCAGCTCGTCGTCGAGGCGGTGGTCGAGGACGAGAAGGTCAAGGGCGACATTTTCGCCGAGCTCGATCAGGTCGTCACCGACGAGAACGCCGTGCTCGCGTCGAACACGTCCTCGATTCCGATCATGAAGCTCGGCATCGCCACCAAGGCCCCCGAGCGCGTCATCGGCATGCACTTCTTCAACCCGGTGCCGGTGCTCCCGCTCGTCGAGTTGGTCACCACCCTGAAGACCAGCGGCCACGTGTCCGAGCGCGCGGAGCACTTCGCCAGCGAGGTCCTCGGCAAGCAGGTCGTGCGCTCGGCCGACCGCGCCGGGTTCGTCGTCAACGCGCTGCTGGTGCCGTACCTGCTGTCCGCGATCCGGATGGTGGAATCCGGCTTCGCCACCAAGGAGGACGTCGACAAGGCGGTCGTGCTCGGCCTCGCCCACCCGATGGGCCCGCTGGCGCTGACCGACCTCGTCGGCCTCGACACGGTCAAGTCCATCGCCGACTCCATGTACGCCGAGTTCAAGGAACCGCTGTACTCGCCGCCGCCGCTGCTCATGCGGATGGTCGAGGCAGGCCTGCTCGGCAAGAAGACCGGCTCCGGTTTCTACAAGTACGCCGAGAAGAACGGCCGCGTCGCACGGTGACCGCACCCGTGAGTGGTTGATGAGTCCATAGACTCGTTAACCACTCTCCTGCCGGTGTACGAGGAGCTGTTCGAGATCCTCGCCAAGCGCGGCGCGACCTGTGTCCAGCTCGACGAGCCGTCGTTCACCGGCGACCGCACACCCGCCGAGCTGTCCGCGTTCGAGCCTACGTACCAACGACTTTCGACGTCGGCGCTGCGACCCCGGATGCTCGTCACGGGCCCCTACGGCGATTTCGGTGCGGCGCTCGTGATCCTCGCCGCCACCAGGGTGGAGGCGATCGGCCTCGACGTGCTGGTGCACGGCGAGCACGAACGCAACGACATGGTCCAGTATTTCGGCGAACTGCTCGACGGGTTCGCCAGCACGCACTTCGGCTGGGTACAGGCGTACGGCTCGCGCACGGTGCGCCCGCCGATCCTCTACGGCGACGTGTCGCGCCCGAGCCGATGTCCGTCGAGTGGATCAGCTACGCCCAGTCGCTGACCGACAGGTCGGTGAAGGGCATGGTGACCGGTCCGGTGACGATGGTCGGGCGCTCGTTCGTGCGCCAGGACCAGCCGCTCTACGAGACCGCCGATCAGGTGGCGCTCGCCATCCGCGACGAACTGCGCGACCTCGAGCCGTTCGGCCGCGACAGTCTGCGTCAGCGCGTGCGCGCCCGCCGGCGAATGCGGGTGCAGGTGCACCGGTTCAGAATGCGGCCAGGTAGCCGAGTTTGCGACGCACCCCGGCCACCTCCCGCGCGACCGACCGCAGGGTGGCGCGGTCCTGCGGAGAGAGTTGCGAGAGGGCGACACGGTCGGTCACGGGCGACCCGTCCAGCCAGGCCTTCGCACGGGTGCGCCAGCGCAGCCGCGTCAGGATGGCAAAGCACTCGAGCAGCATCTGGGCGTCGTCGCCGGAGAGGTCGGGGTCGGGATCGGCGGTCGCGTCGACGAGGCGGGCGGTGGTCGACGTCGCCGTCGACCTGCTGCGCAGCGCGGTCCAGCGTGCGATCTTGACGATCGGTTCAAGCAGGGCCGCCTTCAGATCGACGACGTCCTCGCCGGAAGCGAAAATCCGGAGCCGCGACGGCACGCTCGCGCGCTCGATCGTCGCATCCTGCAGGACCAGGGTCATGGCCTGCGGATGTGCACGAAGCCGGTCGACGAGTTCGGCCCGCAGCCCGTCCGGTCCGGGTCCGTCGAGACCCTCGGCGTCGGAGATCAGGCCCAGCATCACGACGCCGCGGTCGACGCGCGGGTTGGTCGACCAGCCGTCGATCGCGGCGAGCCATTCCTTCGAGGTCCGACAGAACCGGGCCCGGCTGGCCAGGGCACCGTTGTCGTCGGCGGGGAGGCCGCAGCGTTCGAGCAGCACATGGACCTCGGCGGCGGCAAGCCTGACGAGGGCGGGGTCGGCGCCGTCGTCGAGCACCAGCAGCGAGTCGAGGTCGGAGCCGGGCAGGGCCTCTCCGCGACCGGTGCTGCCACTGACGTGCCAGTGCCAACCCGGCGGCGTGCCGGCCCGGCCGGCGACGATTCGGGCCGCGGAGGTGACCGCGGTGCGTACCACGTCGGTCCATCCGTGGGCGAGCGTGAGCGCCGGCAGGTGGGCGGACAGCGCGGCGATCACTGCGTCGCGACCGGTTCCGAACGCCGCGCACAGCTCGTCGTCGTCCTCGGCGCCACCGAGGGCCGCGATGACGGCGTCGAAATCGGACATAACGGCAATTCTCTCAAACATCGCCGCGCGCCCTCTCGACCCGTGAGTACTTGAAGAGTCTGCCGGGGCGAGCGGAGCGACGGGAGAATCGGCACAGCCTCGTCAAGTACTCACAGGTGTGAGGGGTTGTTTACAAAGCACGAACATTCAGGTGACAGAAACGACATGCACGGGGATGAATCTGTCAATCGACAGATACCCCGGCGGTTTCGTCGCCCGCCTCTACGGCTGCAGAGGAAACACATGACGACAACCCGTGCGGTCGCCGATCACGACGATCTCTCCGAATTCGGCTACGACCAGCAGCTACACCGCCGGCTCGGCAAGTTCGAGTCGTTCGCCGCCGGCTTCTCCTTCGTGTCCATCCTGACGACGATCTTCCAGCTCTTCGGCCTCGGCTTCGGCTTCGGCGGACCCGCGTTCTTCTGGACCTGGCCCGCCGTGTTTCTCGGCCAGTTCTTCGTCGCGCTGTGCTTCGCCGAGCTGGCGGCTCGTTACCCGATCTCCGGCGCGATCTACCAGTGGTCGCGCCGCGTCGGCGGCGAGGTGATCGGCTGGTTCGGCGGCTGGTTCATGATCATCGCGCAGATGGTCACCGCCTCCGCGGCCGCGATCGCGCTGCAGGTGGTGTTGCCGTCGATCTGGTCCGGCTTCCAGATCATCGGCGACGACCCCGACCTCACCTCGCCCAGCGGTGCCCAGAACGCGGTGCTGCTCGGGTCGGTGCTGCTCGTCGTCACGACGACGATCAACTGCCTCGGCGTGAAGTGGATGTCGCGGGTGAACACCACCGGCGTGATCTGCGAGTTGGTCGGCGTGATCGCGGTGATCGGGGTCTTCTTCACCCACGCCCAGCGCGGGCCGCAGGTCGTGTTCGACACCGGCACTCCCGGCGAGCAGCCCGGCTACATCTGGGCCTGGATCATGTCCGGGCTGATGGCCGCGTACGTGATGGTCGGGTTCGGCTCGGCCGGCGAACTCGCCGAGGAGACCAAGAACCCGCGCCGGGTCGCGCCGCGCACCATCCGGCTCGCGCTGTCGGTGTCCGCGCTCGGCGGCGGCCTGATGATCGTCGGCGCCCTGATGGCCGCGCCGTCGCTCACCGACGGCCGCCTCGCCGCCGAGGGCCTGCCCTACGTGCTCGACACCGTGCTCTCCTCGCCGTGGGGCACGCTGCTGCTCGTCGACGTGTGTATCGCGATCGCCATCTGCACGCTGGCGATCCAGACGGCGGCCTCGCGGCTGATGTTCTCCATGGCCCGCGACCGCCGGTTGCCCGGATCGTCGGTGCTGGCGCGGGTGAATCCGCACACCGGCACCCCGATCTGGCCGTCGGTGCTGATCGGCGTGGTGTGTATCGGCATCCTGCTGGTGAACGTCGGCAACTCCGCGATCTTCGCGACCCTGGCCAGCGTCTGCATCATCCTGATCTACCTGGCCTACCTGACCGTGACCGGCCCGCTGCTGTACCAGCGGCTGCGGGGCTGGCCGCGCGAGCGCAATCTCGTCGACGCCGAGGGGCGGCCACTGTTCTCGCTGGGTCGACTCGGGGTCGCGGTGAACCTCGCCGCCGTCGTCTACGGCGCGCTGATGATCGTCAACCTCGGCTGGCCGCGCGCCGAGATCTTCAACCCCACGGGCGAGTACCCGATCCTGCAGTGGGCCGGGCCGATCACCGTCGCAGCGGTCGTCGCCGCCGGCGCGCTGTGCTTCCCCCGCAGCAAGTCCCACCCCAAGCCCGTCACGATCGGAGCCTGACATGCCTCTCACCGACACACCTACCGCAACCACATCCGGCGCGAAGCAACACGCCCGCGCCCAGGCCGGCATGCTCACCGACAGCATGCCGGTGGTCCCCGCCAGCCGCTGGCCGCACCCGCCCGTCGACGTCGACGCCGCGAAACTCACCTGGGCCGAGACGGTCCCGGGCGGTCGCTACACCGTCAAGGTGCTCGCCCGCGGCACCCGGCTGCGGCTGCGCGACGTGCACGGTACCGGATGCGCACACGTGCTGCTGTGGCGGGCCGACGCGCCGTGGGAGCGGCTCAACGTCGCCGACACCGTGAAGGTGCCGTGGCAGGCCTACCTCGGCGTCGGCCATCCGCTTCTCAGCGACCAGGGCCGCGTGCTCGCCACCGTCGTCGCCGACACCTCCGGCCGCCACGACGCGTTGTGCGGCACCACGACGCTCGCCGGCAACACCGCCAAGTACGGTGCGGGCGAGCCGGAATCGGCCTCGCCCGCCGGGCGCGAACTGCTCTCGTTGGCAGCGCTCAAGCACGGCTTGGGCCGCCGCGACGTCGCCCCGAGCCTGTCGTTCTTCCACGGCGTCCGGGTCGGTGCCGACGGGGCGCTCGAATCGATCGGGTCCGCCGGGGCAGGGGCGTCCGTCGACCTGCTCGTGCATCTGCCGGTGGCGGTCGCGATCGCCAACACCGCCCACCCGCTCGACCCCGCACCGGAATTCGGCGTCGGGCCGGTCGAGATGCTCGCCTGGTCCGCTCGCGGCGACCTCGCGGCCTGCAGCGCCGACCTGTCCGCCACCGAACCCGAGTACCAGCGCGCCTTTCTCAACTCCGAGGACGCCTGGCACGCCGCCCACCCGCTCGAGGAGACCCGATGATCACCCTGGACACTGCCGCCGCAGACCTCGCCCTCGTCCCCGGTGAGGTGATCCGCGACGACGTCGTCGCCGCCCGGGCGCCGTGGTCGGCTGTCGTCGCCGCCGGTGACGTGCTCACCATCGTCGACCTCCACGGCAACCAGGCCGTGGACACCCTGTTCTACGGCGCGCACGACCACACCGTGCGCTACAGTGCCGCCACCACTATCGCGATGCAGGGCAACATCTTTCTGCGCACCGGGTCGGTGATCCGCGACAGCGACGGCGCGGCGATGATGACGATCGTCGCCGACGAGGTCGGCAGCCACGACACCATCGGCGGGGCGTGCTCGCAGGAGTCCAACACGCTGCGCTACGGCTACCACATCAAGCACCAGCACGCATGCGTGGAGAACTTCATCGGTGAGGGGGCGCGCTGGGGGCTGACCAAACGCGACATCGTCTCGAACGTGAACTTCTACATGAACGTGCCGGTCGATCCCGACGGCACCCTGGGCATCGTCGACGGCCTGTCCGCGCCGGGCAAGCGCCTCGCGCTGCGCGCCGAGATCGACACGCTGGTGATGGTGAGCAACTGCCCACAGATCAACAACCCTTGCAACGGGTTCGACCCGACGCCGGTGCGGATGATCGTGACCCGACCGGCGGGTTCGAAATGAACGCGATCGAGGTCGTCCGGCCTGGCATGTCGACCACCGTGCAGGACTGGCCCGGCCGGGTCGGATACTGGCAGGTGGGGGTGCCGCCGTCGGGCCCGATGGACGACCTGTCGTTCCGGCTCGCGAACGTCGCGGTCGGGAATCCGGAGGGCGTGCCCGGACTCGAGGCCGTGATGTCCGGTCCGGCGATGCGATTCACGCAGGACACCTGGGTGTGCGTCGCCGGTGCGCAAGCGCCCGTCACCGTGGCGGGGGTGTCGCGCCCGCAGTGGCAGCCGGTGCCGGTGCGGGCGGGGGAGGTGCTCGACGTCGGCGCGGTGTCCGGGCCGGGTCTGCGGATCACAATCGCGGTCGCGGGCGGGGTTGCCGCGCAACAGTATCTGGGCAGCGCGTCGACCTTCACCATGGGGCGATTCGGCGGGCACGAGGGTCGGGCGCTGGTAGCCGGCGACGAGTTGCGGGTCGCCGGTGCGGCGACCGGGTCGCGGCGGCGGATCCTCATCGACGAGCAACCCGCGATCGCGCGGTGCTGGCATCTCGCGGTGACCGTCGGGCCGCACTCGGCGCCGGAGTTCTTCACCGAGGCCGATATCGAGACCCTGTGCAACACCGACTACGAGGTGCATTTCAACTCCGACCGCACCGGCGTGCGGCTGATCGGGCCGAAGCCCGCGTGGGCGCGCCCGGACGGCGGCGAGGCGGGACTGCACCCGTCCAACATCCACGACAACGCGTATTCGGTTGGTGCGCTGGACTTCACCGGTGACACCCCGATCCTGCTTGGGCCCGACGGGCCCAGCCTCGGCGGCTTCGTCTGCCCGGTGACGGTGACGGCCGCGGACCGCTGGAAACTGGGCCAGTTGGCGCCGGGCGCGACGGTGCGGTTCGTGCCGGTGCGCGCCTGCGCGGCGGCGCCGGTGGCGGCGCTCGGGCGGTCGCGGCGGGCGTCGACGCCCGCGGTGTTCTCGTCCGGGGGCGACGAGGACCACGGCATCGTCGGGCGAACCGTCACCTCCGACGGCACGACTGCGGTCACCTACCGGCGTAGCGGCGACGACAACATCCTCGTCGAGTACGGCCAGATGCGCCTCGACCTCGCGTTGCGGGCCCGGGTGCACGCACTGCACCACGCGCTGGCGCAGGACCGCCCGGCCGGTCTGGTCGAACTCACCCCGGGTGTGAGGTCGCTGCAGGTGAAGGTCGATCCGGCGCGGCTGCCGCAGCCGATGCTGGTGGACCTGCTCACCGAGGCGGAGGCTTCGTTGCCGGCGGCGCAGGATCTCGTCGTCCCGAGTCGCACAGTGCGCCTGCCGCTGAGCTGGGACGACCCCGCCACCCGGGAGGCGATCCAGCGTTACATGCACGGCGTGCGGTCGGACGCACCGTGGTGCCCGTGGAACATCGAGTTCATCCGCCGGATGAACGGGCTGCCCAGCGTCGAGGACGTGCACCGGATCGTGTACGACGCCGAGTATCTCGTGCTCGGGCTGGGCGACGTGTACCTCGGAGCGCCGGTCGCGACGCCGCTGGATCCGCGTCACCGCCTGGTGACGACGAAGTACAACCCGGCACGCACCTGGACGCCGGAGAACGCCGTCGGCATCGGCGGTGCCTACCTGTGCATCTACGGCATGGAGGGCCCGGGCGGCTATCAGTTCGTCGGTCGCACCACGCAGGTCTGGAACCACCGCCACCCCCGGCCCGCCGGCGGGTTCGACCCCGAACATCCTTGGCTACTACGCTTTTTCGACCGGATCAGCTGGTACCCGGTGTCGGCCGAGGAGTTGCGTGACGTGCGTACCGACATAGCCGCCGGCCGGGGGCACGTGCAGATCGCCGACGGCGAGTTCTCCCTCGCCGAACACGAACTGTTTCTCGCCGAGAATGCCGACGACATCGAGAAGAAGCGGACGACAATGGAGCAGGCGCGGGCCGAGGAACGGGCGCGCTGGGCCGCGGCGGGCGAGTTCGCCGCACGGAAGGATACCGCATGAGCGGGCGGATCGCGGACGTCTACGCACGCATCGCCGCCGGTGCGCACGCCGCGGCATTCGTCCACCTGCGTCCGCAGGCTGCGGTGGAAGCGGAATACGCAGCGTCGCTGCGGGGTTCGGGTCCGCTGGCCGGGATGCTGCTGGCGGTGAAGGACAACGTCGACGTCGCCGGGTTGCCGACGACCGCGGCGTGTCCCGGGTTTGCGTACGTGCCCGATGTCGATGCACCCGCTGTGGCAGCGCTGCGGGCGGCGGGTGCGGTGGTGCTCGGCAAGACCAACCTCGACCAGTTCGCCACCGGGCTCGTCGGTACCCGCAGCCCGTACGGTGCAGTGCCGGATTCACATCGGGTGGACCATGTTTCGGGCGGGTCGAGTTCCGGGTCGGCGGTCGCGGTCGCGCTGGACCACGTCGACATCGCGATCGGCACCGACACCGCGGGATCCGGTCGGGTGCCGGCGGGGCTGCAGGGCATCGTCGGGATCAAGGCGACCCTGGGGTTGGTGTCCACCGCGGGCGTCGTCCCGGCGTGCGCGAGCTACGACTGCGTGACCATCTTCGCGCGCGAGTTGCCGCCGGCCGAGTCGGCGATCGCGGTGATGGCTTCCGGCGCGCCGGACCGCGCGTGGCCGGCGTCGGTGCGCTTCGCGGCGTCCGGTGCGCCGCGGGTCGCGGTGCCGTCGCGGTTGCCGGCACTCGACGACGCCTGGCAGGCGGCGTTCGCCCGAGCGGTGGACCGGCTGCGGGCGTGCGGGGTCGAGATCGTCGAGGTCGACCTGTCGGCGTTCCTGGCTGCGGCGCGGCTGCTCTACGACGGCGCGCTGGTCGCCGAAAGATACAACGCGGTGGGGGAATTCGTGGACCGCGCCGGTCCTTCGGCTGGCCTGGACCCGACGGTGTCGGCCATCGTGACCGGCGCCGCGCGGCATTCCGCCGTCGACCTGCTGCGGGACCGTCGCGCCGTGGCGCGGCTGCGGGAGCCGGCGTTCGCGCAGATCGCCGGCTGCGACGCGCTGATGGTGCCGACGGCGCCGGAGCACCCGACAATCGCGGAGGTCGCGGCCGACCCGATCGGCGTCAACTCACGGATGGGCACCTACACCAACTTTGCCAACCTGTTCGACATGTGCGCGATCGCGGTGCCCGCGGGGACGGTCGACGAGGGCGAGCGTGGCGTCGCGCAGTTCGGGGTGACCCTGCTCGCGGACGCGTTCGGCGACGCGGTGGTCGCGGACCTGGCGCGGCGGTTTCTGGGCGCGGCGGCAGCTGTGCCATCGTGGCCGGAGTCGGCCGGCGCGCCGTCGTGCGAACTGGCGGTGTTCGGCGCGCACCTGCGCGGCCAGCCGCTGGAAAACGAGTTGAGCGGTCGCGGCGCACGCTGGGCGGGCCCGGTCGCGACCGCGCCGCGGTACCGGCTCGTGGCCCTCGACACCACCCCGCCCAAGCCCGGGCTATTGCGATGCGAGGGCGCGGGGGCGTCGATCGCGGGGGAGCGCTGGGTGCTCTCACCGGCCGCGCTCGGGGAGTTCCTCGCGGCGCTGCCGGCGCCGATGATGCTCGGCGCGGTCGAACTCGACGACGGCACCTGGATCACCGGCTTCGGCTGCGATCACGCCGCCGGTCTGCAGGGCCGCGACATCACGGTGCACGGCAGCTGGTTCGCTTCGTTGATGGGCACAGCTCTAGTCTGACGAGAGCGCACCTGCGACAGGAGGTGCGCACTCGGCGGGAGGCGCGAGGTGAACGGTCGGCTGGGTGCGGTCGCGGTGGCGGCGTGCCTCGGGTTGCTGGCCGGGTGCGCGTCGGCGCCTCCGGCGCCGGTGTACACCCCACCGCCGACGCTGCCGCCGATGGATCCGGTCGCCGTTGCGGCGGCGGTCGATCCGGCGCTGGTCAACATCGCCAGCGACGGCGGGCTGTTCGACGCCACCGCGTCCGGATCGGGGATCGTCCTCACGCCCGACGGAGAGGTCCTCACCAGTCACCACGTCATCAAGGGCGCCGACCGCATCGACGTCGTCGACGTAGGGACGGGTGCGACGTATGTTGCGACAGTGCTGGGCTACGACCGTGACCGCGACATCGCCCTGCTCGATCTCCCCGACGTCGACGGTCTGTCGGTGGCGCGGCTGGCGGCCGATCCCCCGCGGGTCGGGACGGAGGTGCTGGCGATCGGCAACGCCGGCGGCACGGGCGGTGTGCCGACGGCGGTGGGCGGCCGGATCATCGACCTGGACCGCACGATCGTGGCTCGCAACGCTGGCGATTTGACCCGAAATGCGTTGAGCGGCTTGATCGAGGTGCGGGCGCCGGTGACCGCAGGCCAGTCCGGGGGTGCGCTGGTCGACAGTACCGGCGCGGTGCTCGGGGTGCTGGCGGCGGCGTCGGGCCGCGTCTCCGAATCCGATCAGCCGCGCGGGTTCGCCGTCCCGATCGACGACGCGCTCGAGGTGGTCGAACAGATCCGCTCCGGCGTGTCCACCGACGCCGTCCACATCGGCCCCACCGCGACGCTCGGCGTGCTGATCTCCAACGCGTCCAACGGTGTTCGCGTCGGCGCCGCGCTCTACGGTCAGCCCGCCGCGCAGGCCGACATTCCCGACGCCGCCGTCATCCTCGCCCTCGACGGCCGCCCGGTCGGATCGGTGAGCGACGTCCGCGCGGTGATCGACCGGATGTCACCGGGCGAGACGATCTCCGTCGGCTGGCTCGATGCTGCTGGCGCGCGCCACGATACGGCCGTCGCCGTCGGCGAGGGGACGCCGTAGGCGCTGCGCGCTCGTGAGTGGTTGACGAGTCCATGTACTCCATATCCACTCACGACCCAGGGTATGCTTCTGGTTGTTCTGCCTGATCAGGCGCACATATCATGGTTCGCATGAAGAGCGTGGAGTCCGACGACTTGAACGTGGCCTCTGGTGTCACGATCGAGGAAGTTGAGGCCGCAATACGGATGACCGTCGCTGACCAGTATGCGTGGGACGCTGAACCGTTCGACGCGATCGACGGGTACGCGGTCTCGGTCGACATCTACGGGAAGAACGCCCCGTTCTCGGTGCTCATAGAGACTCGGGAGCAGCTGAAGGAAATCCTCGGCGTCGACGTTGAACTCGGCTCGGTCCTCGACGCGAGAGCTGAGTCATCGCGCGCCACCGCCTGACCCCGCCCAACTGCGCGGCGTAATCAATCTGGACAAGACCGCGGGTGGATACTCCCGAACTGAGCCGTGCACGGGCTGGCGGTCCAGACCAGAGAGCCGCCCCACGACCGTGGACGTTTCGAGCATCACGACCCCTCAGGGGCACGCGCACCCGTGCGCCGACCTGGGCGGGGGAATCGACGCCCGGCTTGACGAGGATGTCCTCCACACCACCCCGCCCAAGCCCGGGCTGTTGCGATGCGAGGATGCGGGGGCGTCGATCGCGGGGGAGCGCTGGGCGCTCTCACCGGCCGCGCTCGGGGAGTTCCTCGCGGCGCTGCCCGGCCTCCGGCGCCGCAGACTCCACAACCACTCACGACCCAGGTGACGCCGCGCAGGTTTGTACGCGTCGCGCAGCCCGCACCCGCGCGGCGCGCACAAAAGCTGCGCGACGTCGAGTCACTGCAGTAACCATCGGCGTTGCCGCAGCCCAACCGCGGGCCCGGTCACCGCGCCCGAAACCCACAAACCAGCAGGTCGGCACCCGTGAGTGTTAGGTGGAGTCGGCCTGGGCGAGCGTAGCGACGGGAGAAGTTGTCGCAGACTCGTCAACCACTCACCGCTGGTGCGCGTGCACCCACGCGCCGACCTGGGTGCGGGAGCCGACGCCGAGCTTGTCGAGGATGTGCTCGACGTGTCCGTCGACGGTTCGCTGTGAGATCACCAGTTGCGCAGCGATTTCGCGGTTGCTCAGGCCGGCCGCGATCAGCGCCGCGACCTCCTGTTCGCGGCGGGTGAGCGGCGACTCCCGCACGACCGGGGCCGGCGCGGCACTCGGGCGCGCGAACGCGACGTCGACGGCCTCCTCGATCGACAGCGACGACGACGCCTCGAACGCCTGCGCGTACGCGCGGTCGCCGATCGAGCGCCGCACCCGCGCCTGCGACTCGGCGCTGTCACGGGTGATGTGCGGCCCGAACGCCGCCACCGAGGAACCCAACCGACGCCAGACGGAGTCCGCGGCGCCGAACAGCGAAGCGGAACGCACACCCGAGGATTCGGTGCACCACGCCAGCACCTCGATCGACAACGCGGTGCAGATCTTGTCCTTGAAGTCACGCTGGATGTCCAACGCGCGCTTGACCGTATCGACGGCGAACGAGATCTCGCCGCGGTGGTAGCGCGCGACGGACGAGACCCACAGCGCGTATGCGCGGTTCCACCGCTCACCGTGCCGGTCGGCCTGGGCGATGACCGAGGCGCACGTGTCCAGCGCGCCATCGAGGTCGCCGTCGTAGGTCTGCGCCATCGCCAACTGGAACGACGCCGTCAACTCCGCCGCGTTGTCGCCCAGTCGCCGGTGCACCTCGATTGCCCGCCGGTACAAGTTGATCGACTCCGAGGTGTGCCCGAGGAACAATGCCCGCAGCGCCGACCAGTGGTCGCGATACGCCTGCAACCCGACATCCCCGCACGCGACCGCGATCGCCCCGCATTCGTCCAGATGCGCCGCCGCGCCGTCGTGATCGCCCTGGATGAGCGCCACCCACGCTGTCACCCACAGCACCGCGCCGCGCTCCCGCGTCGACGCCGGCATCCGCTGCAACAGTTGCTCGAGCCGGATACGTCCGTTGGACAGATTGCCGCCCGCGATCCAGTGGTAGCGCAACGCCACCGCCAATTCGGCGGCGGAGGAATGCTCGGAAGGACTCTGCAGCGACCAGTCCAGCGCTGCCATCAGGTTGGCGTGATCGGTTCGCCACTGCGCCAACAACTCCGACTGCGTCGGACCGCACCACGCGGCCGCGTCGTTGCGGGTGCGGTGGAGGTAATGGTCGCGGTGGCGGCGCCGCAGTTCGAACCGTTCGTCGTCGCTCAACAGATCCGAGCCGTACTCGCGCACCGTCATCAGCTGCGAGTACCGTAGTACTTCTGACCGCAGTACTTCAGCCGAACGATCTACGGCAAGAATCGATTTGGACACGAGCCGGTCCAGCAAATCGAGCACCGGATCCCCGACCGAGCACACCGCCTCCGCCGCCTCGAGGTCGAATCCGGCGGGAAACACCGACAGTTGCGCCCACAGGTTCCGCTCCGGCTCCGAGCACAGCTCGTAGCTCCAGTCGATCAACGCACGCAGCGTCTGCTGCCGGGGCATCGCGGTGCGGCTGCCGCCGGTGAGCAGGGCGAAGCGGTGATCGAGACGCTCCACCAGCTGGGTCGCCGACATCGACCGCAACCGCGTCGCCGCCAACTCGATGGCCAGCGGGATGCCGTCGAGCTGGATGCACAGTGCCGCGACCGCCTCGGCGTTCCGATCCGTCACCGCGAACCCTGCCACCACCCCCTGCGCGCGTTCGACCAGCAGCGTCACCGCCTCGTACGCCCCGAGGTCGACCGCCCGATACCCCGTGCCCGCGGGCGGTGTAGAGAGCGGGGGCAGCACGTAGGTGAACTCGCCGTCGACCCCGAGTGCCTCCCGACTCGTGGCCAGCACGCACACCTCGGGCGCCTCGCCCAGCACCGTCGCGACGAACTGCGCTGCCGCGTCGAGCAGGTGTTCGCAGTTGTCGACGACGATCAGCATCCGTCGCGAACGAACGTGGTCGAAGTTCTTGTCGAACACCGGGCGGGTCGACTGGTCCGTCACCCCCAGTGCCGCCGCGGCGGCAAAGAGCAGCCGCTCGGGGTCGCGCACCGGGGCGAGGTCGATCCACCGGAACGAATCCCGAAACGCCCGCGCCGAGCGCGCCGCCACCTCCTGCGCGAGCCGGGTTTTGCCGACCCCGCCGGGCCCGAGCAGCGACACCAACCGGGACTGCTGCAGCCGTGCCCGCGCCTCGTCGATCTCCCGGCGGCGGCCGACGAAGCTGGTCATGAATCGGGTGGCTGACGTGGTCATTCCTTCGTTGCGGGTCGGGCCGAACTTACCCGGACCATCGGCACGCACCTACCCCCGCCGCGGATACGGGTATGCGAGCGGGTGTTTTCGCCCGTGCCGGGGTGCTGTGACCCACGTCATGGTTGACAGGACCCCAACCGAGGAGCGGCAACATGACCCAGATCCGAACCACAGCCGACGTCGCAGTCGTGGGCGCCGGCTTCGCCGGCCTGTACGCCCTGCACAAGCTGCGCGACGAAATGAACCTGTCGGTGCGCGTGTTCGAGGCCGGCTCCGACGTCGGCGGCACCTGGTACTGGAACCGCTACCCCGGTGCCCGCTGCGACATCGAGAGCATTCACTACTCCTACTCGTTCGACGAGAACCTGCAGCAGCAGTGGCGCTGGAGCGAGAAGTTCGCCGGGCAGCCGGAGATCCTGCGCTACCTCGAGCACGTCGCCGACCGCTTCGACCTGCGCCGCTCCATCACCTTCGACACCCGCGTGATCGGCGTGCACTGGGACGAGGACGACCAGCTGTGGACCGTGCGCACCGACGACGGTGAAGAGGTCCGCGCCCGCTACTTCATCTCCGGGGCCGGGAACCTGTCCGTGCCGAAGGCCCCCGAGTTCGGCGGCATCGAGAACTTCACCGGCGAGGTCCTGCTCACCGGTAACTGGCCGCACGAAGGCGCCGATCTTCGCGGCAAGCGCGTCGCCGTCATCGGAGCGGGGGCCAGCGCGATCCAGGCGATCCCGCTCATCGCCGAGGACGCCGCGGCGCTCCACGTCTTCCAGCGCACGCCCAACTTCGCCACCCCGCTCGGCAACGGCCCGCTCGACGCGGAAACAGACGCCGCCGCGAAGGCCGAGTACCCGAGGCTGCGCGACGCCGCCCGCAACCATTTCCTCGGCGTCCCGTTCGACCAGGTGCGGCCCTCCGCGCTGGCCGTCGACGCCGACCAGCGGCGCCGCACGTTCGACGAGCGCTGGAACGCCGGCGGGTTCCGGCTGTTCATCGACAGCTACCAGGACATCCTGTTCGACAAGGACGCCAACGACACCGTCGCCGAGTACATCCGCGACCGCATCCACGAGCGCGTCGCCGACCCCGAGAAGGCGGAGAAGCTCGCGCCGCGCGGCTACGCCTACGGCACCAAGCGCCCACCGCTCGAAACCAACTACTACGAGGCCTACAACCGCGACAGTGTGCACATCGTCGACGTGAAGGACACCCCGATCGACGAGATCACCGCCACCGGCGTCCGCGTGGGCGAGCACACCTACGACGTCGACGTCATCGTGCTCGCCACCGGATTCGACGCCATGACCGGGCCGCTGCTCGCCATGGACATTCGCGGGGTCGGTGGGCAGCGGCTCGCCGACAAGTGGGCGCACGGGCCGCGGACCTACCTCGGACTCATGGTGAACGGCTTCCCGAACCTGTTCACGATCACCGGGCCGCAGTCGCCGTCGGTGCTCTACAACATGCCGCTGGCGATCGAGGACCACGTCGAATTCACCTGCGACGCCATCGCGCACCTGCGCGCCCACGACCTCGAAGTCATCGAACCCACCGCTACGGCGGAGGCCGACTGGCTGCACCTCACCAACGAGATCGCACAGCAGACCTTGCTGCCGCAGACGAACTCGTGGTACATGGGCGCCAACATCCCGGGCAAACCGCGCGCCTGCATGGTCTACCTCGGCGGTGCCCCGACCTACCGGCAGACGTGCGCCGAGGTGGTCGCCGGCGGCTACACAGGCTTCGACCTGTCCTCGTCGCGCGAAACCGCCGCCGTCGCCTGAGAAAGGGGCCGCCATGACACTGGACAATCACGTCGAAAAGCTTATTACCGGACTTGCCGAACAGGGCATGAAGTCGTTCGAGGACATGTCGATCGAGGAGGCCCGCGCGGTCGTCGCGAGCTTCACCGGCCTGCAGGCGCCCGCCGTCCCGGTCGCGCGCGTCGAGGACGGGCACTACGTCAGCGACGGCGTCGAGATCCCGCTTCGGGTCTACGTTCCCGACGGCACCGTCCCGCGCCCGCTCGTGCTCTATCTGCACGGCGGCGGATTCGTCGCCGGCGATCTGTCCGTCGTCGACGAGCCGGCGCGGGCGATCGCGCACGACACCGGCGCCGTCGTCGTCACTGCCACCTACCGGCGTGCACCCGAGCACCCGTTCCCGGCGGCGGCCGACGACGCCTGGGCCACGCTGCAGTGGGTGGCCGCGCACGCCGCCGACTACGACGTCTACCCGGACGACATCTTCGTCGCCGGCGACAGCGCGGGCGGCAACCTCGCGGCGGTGACGGCGCTGCGGGCCCGCGACGCCGGCGGTCCGAGACTGCGCGGGCAGATCCTGATCTACCCGGTCATCGACCCGGCCGCGCGGTTTCCGTCGCGCAGCGAGGAGTACGTCATCACCGCCGCGGCGCTCGACTGGTTCTGGGCGCAGTACCTCGCCGCACCCGCCGACACCAAGCACCCGTACGCGGTGCCGAGCCGGGCGAGGGATCTGCGCGGCCTGCCGCCGACGCTGCTCCTCACCACCGAGCACGAGGTCGCCCGCGACGAGGCCGAGCACTACGGCGAGGCGCTGCGGGCGGCGGGCGTAGACGTCGAGGCGATCCGTTTCGACGGCCTGATCCACGGGGTGTTCTGGATGTCGGGTGCGGTGCCACGTAGCCGTGAATTACGCACCGCGGTAAGCGAGTTCGTCACCCGGTTGGGGTCACCGAGCCGGGTCGGGTAGGCGGGGACGGTCGCGCGGCTCGGGCCTCGGGTGGACAATGAGGTCATGAGCGAACCCGACGACGACCTTCGTCCGATCGAGGACGTGCTCGAGCAGCGCCGCGCGATCACCGAGGAACCCGAGGACGCCGATCCCGGCGAGGTGCCGTTCGAGGCCGATGTCGCCGACGTCCTGGAACAGCAGGTGGAGGTCGGTCCGGACGACGAGGAGGAAGTGCGAACCTAGGACTCGGCGGGGTCGCGGCGGCGCATCGAGACCGGCACCACCACCCAGAACACCGGAGCTTGGTGGGCAGGTTGGACGCGCGGGCGTGGAACACCGGGGACGGGCCGACCGCGCTGTTCCATGAGGCGGTGCGGTGGCTGCGCGTGAACGACGTGCTGCTGCGGGGGATCACCACCCTGACCGCCTCGTCGGTCATCACAGTGGTTCTCCCTCGTTGTGCCGAAAAGTATCGTGGCCGTGGCCTATTGCCATGGGTCGATTGTGGGCACTCCGGCGGCCTCGAACGGCGAGCGGTCCCGGGTGGCGACGGTGAAGCCCGCGGCGGCCGCCGTGGCGCCAATCATGCCGTCGGCGATGGCGATAGCGCGTCCGGCGGCGCGGGCCTCGGACATCAGGCGTGCGTAGTACGCGGTGGCGGCAAGGTTGTAGGGCAGGATGCGGCCGGTGAACAGCGGCAGTGTGTGTTTTTCGAGTCGTTCGGTGAGGGTGTCGCGGCGGCGGCCTGCGGGCAGGATGGACAGTCCGTAGCGCAGCTCGCCGACGGTGACGGCGGACAGGTGGAGGGTGTCGGCGTTCTGGGAGTCGATCCAGGCGAGTACGCGCGGGTCCGGGGCCGGGCCCATGGGTTCGCTGATGACGTTGGTGTCCAGAATGATCACTCGGCGAACTCCATGGGTTCGTGTGGGGTGCGGTCGCGGTTGTCAAGCGCGGCGTGCTCGTCCTCGGTCAGCGGGTCGGCCGCCCAGATTTCGGCGAGCATCGAGCCGAGCTTGATCCGCTCGGCCGGTTGCACGGCGTCGGTGAGGATGGCGCGCATCTCGGCCTCGATGCTGCGTTCGTGCGCGGCCGCGCGTTGCCGGATCGCGCGGTGTACTTCGTCGCTCAGATTTCGGATCGTCACGTTCTTCATCCGGTATCATCTCCTCTAACCTGCCATCATTGATGGCGATTACACCCCCGGCAATCGCCATCAATGATGGCAGAAGATTCGATCCGATGTCACCCCTGCGTTCTGACCCCCTTGGGGTGGTAGCAGCCGAATAGGTGCAGTTCACTCTGGGTGGACGGGGTTTCTGAGACGGACATGTCGGCCGTGGCCGAAGGCGGGGCGGGGTGTGGGCAGGGTCCAGTCGGTGGCGGTGAGGGCGGAAGTGGGCGCGCCACGCGCAACAACCGTTTCGCCGTCGGTGAATTGCAATGGAAGTACTCCCATGGCGATCAGGTTGGACCGATGGATCCGAGCAGCGCCGCGCGATCACCGAGGAACCCGACGAACCCGAGGACGCCGATCCCGGCGAGGTGCCGTTCGAGGCCGATGTCGCCGACGTCTTGGAACAGCAGGCGGAGGTCGGTCCCGGCGACGAAGAGGAACTGCGAGCCTAGTCCGCTGCGAACCGAGCCTCCGCGAACCTAGGACTCGACCGGGTCGCGGCGGCGCATCGAGACCGGCACCACCACCCAGAACGCGGTGAACGCCGCCGCGACCGCCGCGCCTGCGATCCCCGCCGCCAGCGGGCCGAGCACGAGCGCGAACACCAGGGCGACAGCGCCGGCGAGGGCGAGACCGAGCAGCACCAGACCCGCGATCGCGAACCGGTGCGTCATGTTCACCAAGTCGCCGAGTTGGTGGCGGCGAAACAGCAGGCGGTGCGCCCCCACCGGGGCGATGAGCAGCACGGTGGACAGCACCGAGCAGCCGATCGTCGCGAGATACAGGATCCGCTCGCCGTCGCCGAGATCATCGAACTTGCTCTGGAACGGCAGCGTGAGCAGGAACGCGGTGAGCACCTGGACGCCGGTCTGCGCGACCCGCAGTTCCTGCAGCAGGTTCTCCCAGTTGCGGTCGAGGCGTTCGGCCCGCGTCTCGTCACGCTCCGCGCTCACGATCGGAGGTTACGCCGGGCGACGCCGGCGAATTATCTGGTCGAGGAATCGCTGTCACCAAGTCTGACCGGGCGTAACGTGGACGGGAAAGGTTGCAAAGTCGAAGGGCGCACCGAGGAGGCCCCGATGAGTCTGAACATATTTGCCGGGTGGGCCGGCTACGCGCTGGCCTTGGTCGCGGTGGCGTCCCTCGCGGCCTTCCTGGTTTCCGCTGGGTACGGGTACATGGGGTGGGCGATCATCGCCGGATGCGTCTGCGTCGTGGCCATCGCGCTCGCGGCCGCGATCATCGGCGGCACCGTCCACCACGACCACCGGCTCGGTCAGGACACGCCACACCTGCTCTGACGCGCAGCGGTGTACGCCACGGGCACCCGCGGCGCCGCTTACGCCTGTGCCAGTCGGCGCTTGTTGATCTCGTCGTTAGCGGGCGCCCCACACCTCGGGCGGGACGGGCTTGTGCGCCCGCACCACAACACGTCCTCATAGTGGGAGCGGCCGACCACGCCGATCTGCCCGCCGCAGGCCGTTCGCGCGAAATGCTTCGCCGGCTGGTGACTCCATGGATTCGTCGCCACGGCACACCCTTGCGCCCTTGACACGGCGATGAACCTGGGAACACACTCGGAGTTAGATATAACCGGAAGTATCAGTAACTGGACGTCTCCGGAGGTGGGAGTCGTGGCAGGAGTGCACGCGCAACGCGTGGACGACGAGGATCGGGAACGCACGGCGAAGCGACTGCTGCGGTCGTCGGCCGAGCACTTCTACGACCCCGAGGTCGACATCGACTGGAACGCCCCGTGGGCGCCCGAGAAGGTGTGGCTTCCGGAGCGGCAGGTGTCGCTGTACGGCACCCGGTTGTGGCGTCGCCTCGACCGGCAGCAACGCGTGGAACTCGGCAAACACGAACTGGTGAGCCTGCTCAGCTTCGGGATCTGGGCGGAGAACCTGCTCTCCACCCTGCTGCTGCGGGTCGTCGTGATCGGGCCGTCGACTTCGCAGCACTCGCTCTACGCGATGACCGAGATCGGCGAGGAGTCCCGGCACTCCACGATGTTCGCAAAGCTGATCGACAAGACCGGCATCCCGCCGTACCGCGAGCCCCGCACCGCGCGGGTGATGTGGCGCGTCGGCCAACTCGTGCCGATCGGCCCGGCGACCTACGGCGCGACGATGCTCGTCGAGGAGATTCTGGACAAGGGTCAGCGCGACGCGATGGTCGACGAGTCCGTGCAGCCGCACGTGCGCCAGTTGATGCGCATCCACGTCGTGGAGGAGGCGCGCCACATCGGTTTCGCCCGTGCCGAACTCGCCCGCGGGATGGCGTGCCGCGGACCCTTCACCCGCCCGCAGCACCGCGTCGGCCTGGCGCTGTTCGCGGTGCTGATGTACCCGATGCTGGTCAGTACCCGGGTCTACCCGGCCGTCGGCATCGGCCGCTTGCGCGGCGCCCGCGCGGCCCGGCGCAACCCGCACTACCGCCAGATGCGCAAGTACGTATCGGAGTCGTCGATCCGGTTCTTCCACGAGCAGGGCATGCTCGACGGCGTCGTCACCCGGGCGCTGTGGCGGCTGACCGGTGCACTACCCGACGACCTACGCTAGCTCTCGGCGGGTGGGCGGGGGCGGGGGTCAGCCGGTGGTGAGGCGTTCGGTGGTGATGGTCATGCCTGCGTTACGTAAGCGATCCACCAGCGCGTCGCCCATGGTCGCGGCGGGGGTGACGACGCCGGTGGCCTCGGCCAGCGCATCGCCGTCGAACGCCAACGCCAGGCCGGCCTCGCCGAGCATCACCGACGTGGCCTGGTAGCCCGGGTCGCCGTGGGCGGCGAAGATCGTGCGGTACTTCGCGCC
>DATDBL010000207.1:0-5602 GCA_036524855.1 Aldersonia sp.
ACCTCGGCCTGGGCCCGGTCCACGACCTCGTTGACGTCTTGGCCGTCCGCGCCCGCGTAGCCGTACTGGACGATGCGGGTACCCGCCTCCACCAGCCGGCGCAGAATTGCCTTCTCCGCGACGATCTGGGCGTAGTAACCGGCGTTCGCGGCCGTCGGCACCGTCTGGGTGAGCGTCACCAGATACGGCGCCCCGCCGATGCGGCGCAGTTCGCCCTTGCGTTCCAGCTCCGCCGACACCGTCACAGGGTCCGCCGGCTCGCCGCGCGCGTACAGGTCGAGGATCGCGTCGTAGACGCTCTGGTGCGCGGGACGGTAGAAGTCACCGGGACGCAGGACCTCCAGCACGTCGGCGATCGCGTCCTTGCTGAGCAGCATGCCGCCCAGCACGGACTGCTCCGCGGCCATGTCTTGCGGGGGCTGACGGCCGAAATCCTCGCCCGGCGGGGGCTCGGGGGGATCCGAGTACGCCGAACGTCCGAGATCGTCGACTACCGCCACTCGCGCTCGACCGTCCTCTCCCCATCGTCTCCGAACCAGCCCCAACCGGGACCGAGGCCCTCGAATGGGTGTTCTACCCCTCGGGTCCGACAAACTAGCGCAGCTATCGCACTGCGCTACTCCGCCGGGACACGCCACGCAGAACTTAGGCAGCCTTTGCCCGGGGTTCAACTCGGGCTGTGGACAGTGTTGGGGAAGCTTTGTGGAAACGCTTGGACAGCCGTGTGCAGGTACTGTGGAAAACCTGTGGACAAACCCTGTGACGTATCTCATTTCCGCAGGTAGCGGGCCTGTGGAGAAGGTTGTTGGTTGTGGATTTCTCCACCCCCGGCGTGTCGCCGCAACTTGACGAGTCGGGCGTGTTGAGTAAAGCGCGCGTGAACTTGATATGACGCGCGTCACGTAACACGCGGTCTGTTTTCACCCGTCAAGCCACCCAGGGAAGTCCATATCACCGTCGCGATGACCTATGATCTTGCGTCCGGGACTTCCAGTTACCGATCAGCAAACACGCGGAAGCCCCGCAAAGATCACTTCGCGGGGCTTCGTGTCGGGTGGCGAGCGTCAGCTCCCGACGACCTCTAGATCGAACGTCGCCGTCACATCCGGATGCAGGTTGACCGCGACCTGGTGCTTACCCGTCGACTTGATGTGCGCCTTGGGCAGCTCGACGGTCCGCTTGTCGATGACCGGGCCGCCGGCCGCTTTGAGTGCAGACACGACGTCGGCCGGGGTGACCGAGCCGAACAGTTTGCCCGAGCCGCCGGCGGTCTTGACGCTCAGCGTCACCGACGTCAGCCGCTGAATAGCCTGCTTGAGCTCGTTGGCGTGCTCGAGGCCCCGCACGCGGCGCGCGTCCTGCGCCCGGCGGATGCCCTCGGCCTGCTTCTGCGCGCCGCGGGTGGCGACGATCGCCAGGCCGCGGGGCAGCAGGTAGTTGCGGCCGTAGCCGTCCTTCACCTCGACCGTGTCGCCCGGGCCGCCGAGGTTGTCGACGTCGGCGGTGAGAATCAGCTTCATGTCGTCGCCCTTCTGCTTAGCGTGCCGTCGAGACGTAGGGCAGCAGGGCCACCTCACGCGAGTTCTTGACCGCCACCGCGATGTCGCGCTGGTGCTGGACGCAGTTGCCGGTGACTCGCCGGGCGCGGATCTTGCCGCGGTCGCTGACGAATTTGCGCAGCAGCGCGGTGTCCTTGTAGTCGATCTGGTCGGCGCTCTTGTCCCTGCAGAAGGCGCACGCCTTCTTCTTCAGGACCTTTTCGCGCGCAGGCGCTTTGGCCATGATGTCTTTCTCCGTGTTCTAGAAGATGTCGTGTCGATCCGGGTCGGGGGATCAGAACGGCGGTTCGTCGTCGGTGCGCGATCCGTAGGAGCCCGCCTGCGGCGCGCTGCCCCACGGGTCGTCGTTCGCACTGTTCGAGTTGGAGTTCGAGTTCGCGTTCGAATTCGACGGCTGCTGCGAGCGACCGCCGCCACCACCCTGTCCGCCGCCGGAGAACCCACCGCCACCGCCACCGCCACCGCGACCGGCGCGGCTGACCTTGGCGGAGGCCCAGCGCAGGGAGGGGCCGACCTCGTCGACCTCCATCTCGACGACGGTGCGCTGCTCGCCTTCACGCGTCTCGTAGGAACGCATCCGCAGCCGCCCTTGCACGATGACACGGCTTCCGCGGGTGAGGCTCTCGGCGACGTTCTCCGCCGCCTCGCGCCACACCGTGCAGTTCATGAAGAGCGCGTCGCCGTCTTTCCACTCGTTGGTGTTCTTGTCGAAGAAACGGGGTGTCGACGCAACCCGGAAGCTCGTGACGGCCGCACCTGCGGGGGTGAACCGCAGCTCCGGATCCGCCGTCAGGTTTCCGACGAGCGTGATGGTGGTGTCGCCCTGTGCCATGTGGTTCCTCCTGCGTGTCGAGTCCGGTTGCGCTGAGCCTAGGTCGTACTACCGACAGGTTCGGCGCGGACCCGACCTCACTTGTCCTGGCGCAGGACCTTGGTACGCAGCACGGACTCGTTCAGGCCGAGCTGGCGGTCGAGCTCGTTCACGGTCTTGGGCTCGGCACTGATGTCGATGATCGCGTAGATGCCCTCGCTGTGCTTGGCGATCTCGTAGGCGAGACGGCGCTTTCCCCAGACATCGACCTTGTCGATCTTGCCGCCGTCCTGACGGACAACGTTGAGGAAGGTATCCAGGGACGGGGCGACGGTGCGCTCGTCCAGGTTCGGATCGAGGATGACCATCAATTCGTAATGACGCACGGGACCTCATCACCTCCTGTGGACTAGTGACGGCCACGGACGGTCCGTGGCAGGAGGGTCGTTGCGTCGGCAACCGTTGCAGGCTACACGAGAGGTGGCTGACCAGCGAAATCGCCTCGCGCCCGGCGCACGGGGCGACGGTTCTCGGCAAAGCTGTCGGTGCGGGGTCCTAGGCTGGGCGCATGCGCAGGGGACCGGCCATCGGCGGCGCGGGGGCCGCCCTCATCGTCGTGGCCTGCGCGGCGACGCTGCTGCTCGGATACCTGAACAAGGCCCGGTGCGCGGGTGCACCGTTCGACGCCGCCGGCCGCAGCCTGATCTTCGAGCAGATCAAGGACTCCCGGGTCTGCTACTCCGACATCCAGTTCCTGTGGCTCTACCGCGGTGTCGACCGGCACCAGTTCCCCTACCTCGACGGCGCGCTCACCCCCGACGGCGTCCTCACCGGCGGGGCGATCGAATACCCCGTGCTCAGCGGGCTGCTGATGTGGCTGGGCGCCATCGGGGTGCACACCGACGCCGTCTACCTGCGCCAGAGCGCCCTGCTGCTCGCCCCGTTCGCGCTGCTCACCGCGTGGATGCTGGCCCGCCTCGCCGGCCGCGCCGCACTGCTGTGGGCGATCGGGACCCCGCTGGTGCTCTATGCGTTCCACAACTGGGAACTGCCGGTCGTGTGCACCGCGGTCGCGGCGGTGTTCGTCGTCGTCGCCGGAACCCGGATGAATCTGCGGACGCGGACGGTGCTGGCGGCGGTGCTACTGGGCATCGGCTTCTGCCTCAAGCTCTATCCGGGTCTGTTCGTGGTGCCGCTGTTGTTGTTCACGCTGACCGGCGGCTGCGGCGTCTCAGGCGGTCGCGAGCTACCGCCGAGCGTGCGCGGACGCTACGACGTACGCGGTGCGATCGCGGTCTGTATCGCCGCCGTCGTGCCGGTGGTGGCGATCAACCTGCCCTTCGCGGTGCTCGGGTTCCAGGGCTGGCTCGCGTCGTTCACGTTCCAGCAGCAACGCGAGGCCGACATCACCACCAACTCGATCTGGTTCTGGGGGCTGCGCCCGCTGTTCGCCTCCGGGTCCGCGGGCGAGTCGGCGTTTCAGCACACGGTCTCGATCGCCTCGCCCGCGCTCGTGCTCGGCTCCTGCGCGCTCGCGGTGTGGCTGGGGTGGCGGCGCTGGTCCGCGAACCCGGCCGACGGGTATCCGTGGGTCGCCGTCTCGGCGGCGATGCTCTGCGGGTTCCTGCTGTTCCACAAAGTGCACTCACCGCAGTACACGCTATGGCTGCTGCCGTTCTTCGTTCTGCTGGCGGTGCCCTGGCGGGCGGTGGCGGCGTTCCTGGTGGCCGACACGGCCCTCGGCATCGGGGTGTTCCGCTACTTCCACGACCTCAGTTCCGGCTACTCCGCAACCGCGAGCGAGACGCTCGTCGCGTTCGGCGTGTGGGGGCAGGCCAGCCTGCTCGTCGGGTTCTTCGTGTTCTTCCTGCGCGCCGACCTGCGCGGACCCCCCGGTCGCGGTCGATCCCACCGCGGCCGCAGCCAACCCGGCAGCCAGTGCGGTGGCGCGTCCGTGGCGCCGTCGAGCGGGCCGCCCGCGGGGTCGTCGACACCGGCGGCGCGGACCAGGTCCTCGGCGGGCCGGTAGATCTGCCGCACGATCAGCGCGCACAGCCCGAGCACCGCGAGATCCCGCACCACGACCGCCCCCGTGAACCACTGCTCGGGCACGCCCTTGTTGCCGACGCCGAGGTAGTAGTACATCCGCGGCACCCACACCAACGCGTCGACGGTCATCCACGCGAACAGGATTCGCCGGTGCGGCAGCGCGAGCGCCGCGAGCGGGACGAGCCACAGCGAGTACTGCGGGCTCCACACCTTGTTGGTCAGCAGGAATCCCGCCACCAGGAGGAAGCACAGTTGCGCGACCCGGGGGCGATTCGGCGCCGTCAGCGCCACCATCGCAATCCCGACGCAAACCGCCGCGAACAGCGCCAACGAGACTGCGTTGAGGGCCGTCGGCGTCTCGCCGGACGCGAGAACACCGTCGAGACCCGGCCACCCGGTGAACGAGGTGATGACGTTGTAGATCGAGTCCGGGTCGGCGTGGCGTTCGGTGTTGAGCCGGAAGAACTCCATCCACCCGCGCGGATACAGCAGCAGGATCGGCAGGTTCACCACGAGCCAGGTCGCCACCGCGGAGACGGCGGTCTGCCACCACGGCCGGATCCGACCCGCCCGCAGGCACAACACGAGCAGCGGACCGAGCAGCAGCAGCGGGTACAGCTTGGTCGCGCCGCCGATCCCAAGCAACACCCCGGCGAGCACGGGACGCCGTCGCGCCCACGCCAACAGACCACCGGCGGCGAGCGCGGTCGCGAGCGGATCGAAGTTGGTGAACGCGTGCACGATCACCAGCGGGGAGCACGCCACCACCGCGGCATCCCACACGCGCCGGCCGGACAGCATCGCGCTCGCCCAGACCGTGACCAGCCAGGCAAGCGCCAACCCGACCACGACGACGTTGAAGTAGATCGCCACCTGCAACGCGCCGGGCAGGAACGTCGCCGCGTCCCATGCCTTCGCGATCTGCATCGAGACGTACTGGTACAGCCCCGACACCACCGGGTACTCCATGAACCGCACCTGGGACTGGCCGTCGGGTCCGGTGTCGATCCATGACTTCTTGTACGGGAACGCGCCCTCGTCGAGCCGTTCCGCGCCGTACAGCGGCACGGTGTCGGAGTAGCACATCGCGACGTACTGCCGGCTGCCGCTCCAGTCCAGGCCGAGCGCCCCGTTCTCGCCGACGGGGGCCTGCTGGATGCAGCCCGCCTTCCCGAACCAGCCG
>DATDBL010000208.1:0-7566 GCA_036524855.1 Aldersonia sp.
GGGTCGACGATCGCCCGCCACACCCGCCGCGCGGAGTGCGGATAGCGGCGCTCGAACCGCACCGCGGGGCGGCCGTCGAGTTCCAGGTAGGTGCCGTCGGGGGTCATGTCTCCTCCTCGGGATAGGCATCCAGATGGTCGCCGAGCGCGTCGAGGCTCGTCGCCCAAATTCGGCGATACGGGGCGAGCCACGCGTCGAGTTCGACCAGCGCCGCCGGTTCGGCGCGGTAGATCCGGCGTTGTGCGTCGACGTGCACGCTCACCAACCCGGCCGAGCGCAGCACCCGCAGGTGCTTGGACGTCTGCGGCTGCGCCAGGCCCAGCCGGCCCGACAACTCGCCGACAGCGCAGGGTTGGCGACGCAGCACATCGAGCATGCGCCGACGGTGCGGTTCGGCGAGGGCGAGCCAGATCGCGTTGCTCACCTCGCTATATTCCCTCATCGGAATATTCCTGTCAAGGCATACAAGGCGGGCGCTAGGGTAGCTGGCGTGATCCTGCTGCTGTCCACGTCGGACACCGACCTGCTCTCCGCCCGCGCCTCGGGCGCCGACTACCGCTGGGCCAACCCCGCCCGACTGCTCCCCGCGAACCTCCCTGCCCTGCTCGATGACGCCGACCTCGTCGTCGTGCGGATCCTCGGTGGTCGGCGCGCATGGGAGGACGGCATCGACACGGTGCTGCGCAGCGGACTACCGGTCGTCACGCTCGGCGGCGAACTGGCGCCGGATGCCGAGTTGATGGAACTCTCCACGGTGCCCGCGGGGGTCGCCGCCGACGCGCACAATTACCTCGCCGAGGGTGGCCCGGCGAACCTCGCTCAGCTGCACCGGTTCCTGTCCGACACCGTGCTGCTCACCGGTCACGGCTTCGAACCGCCGCAACGCACCCCGACCTGGGGCGAGTTGGAGCGGTCGAACACCGACACGACCGGACCGGTTGTGGCGGTGCTGTACTACCGCGCGCAGCACCTGGCCGGAAACATCGGCTACGTGCACGCGCTCTGCGACGCGATCGAGACTGCAGGCGGGCGGCCGCTGCCGTTGTACTGCGCCTCGCTGCGAACCGCGGAACCGGCACTGCTGGACCGACTCCGCGAGGCCGACGCACTGGTGGTGACCGTGCTCGCGGCCGGAGGGACCAAACCCGCGGCCGCATCGGCCGGCGGCGACGACGAGGCCTGGGACATCGGTGAACTCGCCGACCTCGACGTACCGGTGCTGCAGGGACTCTGCCTGACCAGCGACCGTGCGAGCTGGGCGGCCAACGACGGCGGACTGTCCCCGCTCGACGTCGCGACGCAGGTCGCCGTGCCCGAATTCGACGGTCGGCTCATCACGGTGCCGTTCTCGTTCAAGGAGTTCGACGCCGACGGGCTGTCCACATACCTTCCGGATCCCGAACGGGCGGCGCGCGTCGCCGGGATCGCGGTGCGCCACGCCCGACTGCGACACATCCCGACCGCCCAGCGGCGAATCGCGCTGATGCTCTCCGCGTACCCGACCAAGCACGCCCGGATAGGCAATGCCGTCGGCCTCGACACGCCCGCGAGCGCGATCCGGCTGCTGCACGCGCTCGTCGACGCCGGCTACGACCTCGGCGACCTCGATGCCGTCCCCGGACTGCGCGAGCATGATGGAGACGCGCTCATCCACGCGCTGATCGCCGCCGGCGGCCAGGACCCCGACTGGCTCACCGCGGATCAGCTCGAGGCCAACCCGATCCGGGTATCGGCGGCCGAATACCGGTCGTGGTTCGCCACGCTACCACAGCAGTTGCGTGATGGCGTCGAAACCCACTGGGGCGCCGCGCCCGGCGAGCTGTTCGTCGACCGATCCCGGCATCGCGACGGCGAGATCGTCCTCGCCGCACTGCGATTCGGCAACGTCGTGCTGATGGTGCAGCCGCCACGTGGATTCGGCGAGAACCCCGTCGCGATCTACCACGATCCCGACCTGCCGCCGAGCCACCATTACCTCGCCGCGTACCGGTGGATCGCGGCGGGCTTTCAAGCCGACGCGATGGTGCACCTCGGCAAGCACGGCAACCTGGAGTGGTTGCCGGGCAAGACCCTCGGCATGTCCGCGGCGTGCGGCACCGACGCCGCGATCGGCGACCTGCCGTTGATCTATCCGTTCCTCGTCAACGACCCCGGCGAGGGCACCCAGGCGAAGCGCCGCGCGCACGCCACCCTCGTCGACCACCTGATCCCGCCGATGGCGCGCGCCGAGTCCTACGGCGACATCGCCCGCCTCGAGCAGTTGCTCGACGAACACCAGAACATCGCCGCGCTGGATCCGGCGAAACTGCCCGCGGTGCGCCAGCAGATCTGGACGCTCATGCAGGCGGCGAAACTCGACCACGACCTCGGCCTCGACGAACGCCCCGACGAGGACGGCTTCGACGACATGATCCTGCACGTCGACGGCTGGCTGTGCGAAATCAAGGATGTGCAGATCCGCGATGGGCTGCACGTGCTCGGCGCGGCACCCGCAGGCGACGCGGAGGTGGACCTGGTGCTGGCGATGCTGCGCGCGCGGCAGATGTGGGGCGGCGAGCAGACGGTCCCAGGCCTGCGGGAGGCGCTGGGGTTGAGCGAGGACGGGAGTGCCGATCGCGTCCGCGTCGACGACGTCGAGGCTCGCGCCCGCGAGTTGGTCGCAAATTTGCAGGCGGCGCAGTGGAATCCGGAGGCGGTAGCGACACTCACGAATGACGCACAGGTCGCGACCGTGCTGCGGTTCGCCGCGACCGAGGTCGTGCCGCGGCTGCGCCAGACCGACCGCGAACTCGACCGAATACTGCACGCCCTCGACGGCGGGTTCGTGCCCGCTGGACCCAGCGGATCGCCGCTGCGGGGGTTGATCAACGTGCTGCCCACCGGGCGCAACTTCTACTCGGTGGACCCGAAGGCGGTGCCGTCGCGCCTGGCCTGGGAAACCGGTCAGGCGATGGCGGATTCGCTGCTGGCCCGCTACCTCGACGACCACGGCGAGTACCCGCGCTCGGTCGGCCTGTCGGTGTGGGGGACCAGCGCGATGCGCACCTCAGGCGACGACATCGCGGAGGTGCTGGCACTGCTCGGCGTGCGGCCGGTGTGGGACGAGGCGAGCCGGCGCGTGCGCGACCTCGAGGTGATCGAACTCGCCGAACTCGACCGGCCGCGCATCGACGTCACGGTCCGGATCAGCGGGTTCTTCCGCGACGCGTTCCCGCACGTGCTGGCCCTGCTCGACGACGCGGTGCAACTCGTCGCCGCGCTCGACGAACCCGCGGACCGCAATTACGTGCGCGCCCACGCAGCCGCCGACCTCGCCGAGCACGGCGACCGCCGCCGCGCGACCACCCGGATCTTCGGCTCCAAGCCGGGCACCTACGGCGCGGGCCTGCTGCAACTGATCGACTCGAAGGATTGGCGCACCGACGACGACCTCGCACAGGTCTACACCGCGTGGGGCGGCTTCGCCTACGGCCGCGGCCTCGACGGCGCCCCCGCCGCCGACGACATGCGTGCGGCGTATCGGCGGATCGCGGTGGCCGCCAAGAACACCGACACCCGCGAGCACGACATCGCCGATTCCGACGACTACTTCCAGTACCACGGCGGCATGGTCGCGACGGTGCGGGCGCTCACCGGCAAGGACCCCGCGGCCTACGTCGGCGACTCCACCCGCCCGGACGCGGTGCGCACCCGCACGCTGTCGGAGGAGACGACCAGGGTGTTCCGGTCGCGGGTGGTGAACCCACGCTGGCTCGACGCGATGCGCCGCCACGGATACAAGGGCGCGTTCGAGATGGCCGCGACCGTCGACTACCTGTTCGGCTACGACGCCACCACCGACGTCGTCGCCGACTGGATGTACGAGAAGCTCACCGAGAGCTATGTTTTCGACGACGTCAACCGCAAGTTCATGGAGGAGTCGAATCCGTGGGCGCTGCACGGCATCGCCGAACGGCTGCTCGAGGCCGCCGAGCGGGGGATGTGGGCGAAGCCGGATGCGGACACCCTCGACCGGCTGCGGCAGGTGTACCTGGAAGCGGAGGGTGAACTCGAATAGGTGGGCGTGATCCACACCTCGGGTGGGTTCAGTGAACGGCCGCGCAGGTCGACCATGAGCGTATGTGGTCGTTCACCCAGCCCGCACACGTGCTCACCGCCGCCGCCTCGATCGTCGTCGGCATCGCGGTCGGGGCGACGGTCGTGGGCGTCGCCGACCCGGCGCCGACGACGTCGGTGCGCCCCGAGCCCTCGGTGGCAGTGCCCGCTCCCACGCCGCACGACCTGCTCTGCAACCCGATCCGAGACCGGTACGGGCAGGCGATGCGCTCCGGCGGCGACGACGCGGCCGCCGAGATGCGTGACGCCGGCGCGGCGCTGATCCAGCTGGGCTGCTGAGTACCGCTACCGTGGGAGCATGTCGTGGAGCGATTTGGGCAAGAGCCGTGCGGTGTTGCTGACCACCTTCCGTAAGGACGGCACGCCGGTAGGGGTGGCGGTGTGGGCCGCGCCCGACGGTGACCGGCTGGTGGTGTGGACCCAGGTCAAGAGTTGGAAGGTCAAACGCATCCGGCGCAATCCCGACGTGACGCTGCAGGTCTGCGACATGCGCGGCAACACGAAGGGCGACGAAGTCCTGGCCGGGCGCGCGGAGATCCTCGACGCGGCGGGTACCGAGCATGTGCGCCGCGTGGTCTCCACGAAGTACGGCCTTGTCGGTAAGCTGACCATCGGCGCGAGCAAGCTGTTCAAGGGCGCGGATTCGACCGTCGGCCTGGCGATCTCGCCGGCAGCGTCGTGATCGTCCGCCGCGAACTGCCCGTCGACGCCGACGCAGTCGCGGCGGTGCACGCAGCCGCGTTCCCGGGTGATCCACCAGTCGAGGTCGCACTCGTGGCAAGGCTGCGCAGCGATCCATGGTGGCTGCCGGGTCTGTCGCTCATCGCCATCCACGACGGCACGGTCGCGGGGCACGTGTGCCTGACCCGCGCGACCGTCGACGCGACGCCGGTGGCCGCTTTGGGCCCGATCGGCGTGCTGCCGGACCGCCAGCGCGCCGGCGTCGGTTCGGCCCTGATCCACGCCGTTCTCGGCGCCGCCGACGCCCTCGGCGAACCACTCGTCGGACTGGTCGGCGACCCCGACTACTACGCGCGATTCGGCTTCGTCGCGGCGGACTCGCTCGGCGTCGCGCCCGACCAGGCCGACTGGGCGAGCCATTTCCAGGTCCGTCCGCTCACCACCTGGACACCCGCCCTGACCGGCACGTTCCGGTACGCGGAGCCGTTCTACGCATTGTGAATCCGCGGGGGCGGATCCCCGTGCGGCAGCGGCGGACCGACCGCGACCAACGCGCCGGGCCGGCGCCCACCACCCCAACCGAGTTCGGCGCGGTAGCGCCCGATCTGCTCCGCGCGCGGGCGTTCGTCGTGATCGAGCGGCGTGGCCTTGGGCTCCACGTAGAGCGCGTCGACGGGGCAGTACGCCTCGCACATGAAGCAGGTCTGGCAGTCGGACTGGCGGGCGATCACCGGGATTCCGGACGCGGTGCGGTCGAAGACGTTCGTCGGGCACACGTCGACGCACTTGTCGCACCCGATGCACGCGTCCGCGAGCAGCAGTTCGATCATGCCGCGCTCGCCCACACCGCGTCGAGGCCGCCGGAGAGCACGTGGTGGCGCTGCCCGGGGTCGAGGGCGCGGTAGTCCTCGCGTTTGCTCATGCCGCGGGATTCGGTGCGGGCCAACGCGGAGGCGTACATCCACCTGCCTACGGCGGTGATCGCGGCCGCCTGCCGGGCGCGGATCCGTTCGTCGCCGGTCCGGCCCGCCAGAGAGCTCGACGCCTCCGCCCACACCTCCTCGAGCCCGTCGAAGGCCGCGCGCAGGCGGTCGCCGTGGCGCAGGTAGTTCTTCTCGAACGGCACGAGTTGCGCCTGCGCCGCTGCGACCACGTCCGCGCCCGAGATGCGCGGGGCGGACGTCGGACGCAGGCCGGTCCGGCCGGCGGCGCGTAAGGCCGCCACGTCCGGGTGGCCGGACGCCAACGCGTGCCGCGCCGCGCCCCGGCCCGCCCACGTCCCCGACGACATCGCCCACGCCGAATTGTGGCTGCCGCCGCCGGTGAACCCGCCGCAGATCCGCTCCCGGGTGGCGGCGTCGCCGGCCACGTAGAGGCCGGGAATCACGGTGGCGCAGTCGTCGTCGACGACGTCGACGCCGCCTGTCCCGCGCACGGTGCCCTCGGCGAGCAGGTCCACCTCGAAGCGGTGTCGGAACGGGTCGATGCCGCGGCGGTCGAACTGCAGGAAGAAGTTGGGCTGACCGAGGCGCATCTGTCGCTGCACCTGCTCGTCGGCGCGGTCGAGCTGCGCGAACACCGGTTCCCGCAGCAGGGTTCGTGCGATGACGGAGCGGCCCCGGATCGATCCGGCACCGTCGAGGACGCGACCGTCGGCGTGGAAGAAGGTCGCGAACCCGTAGTAGGCGGTCTTCGTGACGGTCGAACCCTTCGGCACTATGGCGTAGGCGTTCGAGAACTCCATGCCGGACAGGCGCGCACCGACCTCGGCGGCCATCAGCGTCCCGTCGCCGGTGTCGACGTTGGTGCCGAGCGCGCCGGACATGAACGCGCACCCGCCGGTGGCGAGGACGACCGCGCCCGCGGTGATCCGGTAGTCGACGCCGTCCTGGCGGCGGTGCCCGGCAGCGCCGCGCACTGCACCGTCGGCGTCGACGAGCAACTCCAGCGCGGGGGAGTGGTCGAGGATCGTAACCCCGGCGCGGCGCACCCAGGCCCGCATCCGGCGCATGTACTCCGGCCCCTGCACGCCCGTGCGGATCGGTTCCCCGGTGTCGGCGTCTGTGGGGAACGGGTATCGGCCCTCGACGGCCAGGCGGTTCATGTTGGCGTAGGTCTGGTCGAGCACGCGGTCCATCCAGTGGTGGTCGGCGAGGTGACCGCCGAGCGCCTCCCGGCTGGCCTTCGCCGCCTCCCGCGCCGCCGGGTCCGGTGCGACGTACCAGACTCCCGTTCCCGCCGGCGCGGTCGCGCCACTGGTGCCGCAATAGCCCTTGTCCACGAGCACCACGTCGGCCCCGGCCTCGCGCGCGTGCAGGGCGGCCCAGGTCGCCGCGGGCCCGCCGCCGATCACGAGCACGTCGGTGCCGATCTCGACCTCATCGCTCATGTGTGCCGACACTACGGGTGTTCGTCGCGCGCGCAGAGAGTTCCGCTCGCCACGATCCTGGCTCTTCGGCCCGCAGCCACCACTGCCTACGCTGCGAGTGACTCGAGGAGGCGAAAGTGGATCTGGGACTGGCGGGCAAGCGCGCGATCGTCACCGGCTCGAGCCGGGGGATCGGGCTGGCGGTGGCGCGGGCGCTCGCGGCCGACGTCGCCGACGTGGTCGCATTCGTGGCCTCGCCGCGCAGTATCGGGATCGCGCGCGACGCGGTCGCGGTCGGCGGTGGTGTTCCTGGGCACGTCTACTACTGAAGGGGAACCGATGACGATTCCGACCGGTGCCCGCGGCTACGACGGCTTCGCGGGCCGGATCGGCCGCACCAC
>DATDBL010000209.1:0-45401 GCA_036524855.1 Aldersonia sp.
CGAGGATGGCCCCGTTCGACCAAGACAACCCGATCGCGGGTGGGTGGACGATCTCCTCAAACCTTCAGTGCACCTGAGCTTTCCATCATCAGCTCATGACGGCTACGCTCTGGACCGCCGCCTCACTGCCCGGCAGCGCGACCGCTGGACAAGCAGCTACGGCACCACCCACCACACCATCGCCCGCGGCGGCATCCCGTAACCTCCATCGGGTTTACCCCGAGCCGACCACTACCTGCTGAATCGCCAGGTAGTAATCACGCTGCGCCGGAAAGCAATCGGCGACGTCACCGCGCCTGGGGCCAGTGCCGACCTGGGGCGGCGACGGGCCGGTCCAGGTAGTGCTCCCAGCCCGGGCCGGTGGTCTCGATTGTCGCCGGGTCGTCGACGATCTGGGTCAAAATCACGGTGACGCCCGCCGCTCGCGCCGGGTCCGCACGACCTCGGTCGCCAGCGCTCGGCGCGAATTGGCAACCGATCGTTAGCGCCGCATCGCACTTGTCCCGATTAGCAGACTCGAGGTCCGTTGTGGACCTCAGTACGAGACGCACAGCTTGTTTAAAGGCTTGCCAAATGAGTGGCTGCTCGTTACGATCGATTCGTCTGAATGCAGCTTCGTCGGGGGGGCTTCAGCGGGCGAAATCTGCCTAGACCCGGGGGGTTTCGATGAGCCAGGTGCTCGCGATGATTGTCTTTGGCATGAGCCCGCTCGTGTGGATTGCGGTGGGCGTGGGCCGCTATCCGAACGCGGGGTCCGTCAGCGCGGCTACGGACCAGTCGGCGGTGCGCTCTCGCCTGCCGACGTGGCGATCATCATCGCGGCGCACAACGAGGCCGCCGTAATCGACGACGCCATCGAATCTGCCGCAGTACTGCTTCCACGCACGAACGTATTCGTCGTCTCCGACGCATCGACCGATGAAACCGCGGAGATCTGCCGCGACGCCGGCGTCAACGTCCTCGATCTGATATCGCACATCGGCGATCGCCGACATGGAGATCGACGCTTCTGGACTGATCATCGAAGACTTCAACATGACCTTCGAGGTCCACGCGCGGCGGCTCGGCCGGCTCGCGTTCTGGGCGAGCCCGGCGCGCGCATACACCCGCCTTTGGAGGGGTGTGGCCGCATCAGGTCATCGGGCAGTGTTACCGGCCTCCCGACCAAGAATCTTCACTGACCTGGGACAAACGGAAATTGATCACTTGGAGACAGTACGTTGCCGCGTACTGAGAGCAGACGCGTGCTGAGAGCAGACGCGTACTGAGACAGATTGGAGTCCAACATGACCGATGTACTCCCGCAGAACGGATTTGTGGACGGAGTTTCACCAGCGCGATCGGAGAACGCAACCGTCCAAGTCCGAGTCGGGGGGGCCGCACGAACCGTTGACGAGAACATCGGTAACCTGCGCCCCAAGCGGACCCGAACAGCCGCGTCCCCGCCGACGCCCACGGTTAGCTTGATCATCCCGGTCAGAAACGAGGCGCGGAACATCGCCTGGGTGCTCGAGCATATCGCCGACGAGGTCAGCGAGATCATCCTGGTCGACGGAAACTCAACCGACGCAACTCTCATCACCGCCAATCGCTACCGACCTGACATCAAGGTTGTGCCCCAGGAAGGTACCGGCAAGGGTAGTGCGCTCAGGACCGGGTTCTTGGCCGCCTCTGGCGACATCATCGTGATGATGGACGCCGACGGCAGCATGGCGCCCGAGGAGATTCGGCATTACCTGCACTTTCTTAACAACGGGTACGACTTCGTCAAGGGCTCGCGGTTCATCGTGGGTGGCGGGTCGCTGGACATAACCCCTTTCCGTCGACTCGGCAACCGTTTTCTGCTGCGAGTGTTCAACACCCTCTACGACGCAGAGCTCACTGATCTGTGCTACGGCTTCTGCGCGTTTCATCGTCGCTACCTGGACCTGCTGTCCCTTTCCGCGCCAGGTTTCGAAATCGAGGCAGAAATGGTGGTGCACGCCATGCAGGGCGGTCTGCGGATCGCGGAGGTTCCGAGTCTGGAAATGCCGCGACGGTCGGGCAAATCAAACCTCCACGCAATCCGCGACGGCGTCAGGGTGCTGCGCACCGTCTTGCGTGGTCACAACTCCGGACTGTCCGGTTACCTCGCGCAGGCTCTGTCCCGCAGCGGCGACGCTCAGGTGGTCCAAGCCCGTCCGTCTGCCCGATGAACGGGTCCTCGCGACTTCGTTGCCCCACGCCCCGGAATCGGTGGGCCGGCCGACGCGTGCCCGGCACCCGATAGGAGATTGAAAGAAATGCGGACACTGGTTACAGGCGCCGCGGGGTTCATCGGGTCCACCCTGGTCGATCGGCTCCTCTCCGAGGGGCATCAAGTGGTCGGGATCGACAATCTCAGCTCGGGCAATTCGGCCAATCTTGATCGGGCTCTGCGCGGCGAAGATGCGAACGCAGGCCGCTTCAGGTTGGTACAGATCGACATTCAGACTCCTGAGCTGGTCGACATAGTCGCGGGCGTCAACCCGGAGGTCATATTCCATCTGGCCGCGCAGGTGGATCTCAGGGCTTCGGTGACCGATCCGCAATTCGATGCGCGCAGTAACGTGCTCGGCACGATCAATCTCTGCGAAGCGAGTCGATTGGCGGGCGTGCGCAAGGTCGTCTACGCCGCGTCGGGCGGTTCTCGTTACGGCACGCCGGCACGCCTGCCGGTGGAGGAAGGCTCACCTGTCGCTCCGCTGTCGCCCTATGCGGTGGCGAAGCTCGCCGGCGAGCTCTACCTGGGCGCATACGCTGGAATGTATGGGCTAGCACCGATCTGTCTGGCGCTGGCCAACGTCTACGGTCCCCGTCAAAATCCGCACGGGGAAGCCGGTGTGATAGCGGTTTTCGGCAGCGCGCTCATCAGCGGTCGTCCCGTGACCGTGTACGGGGACGGCACCGCCGCCCGCGACTACGTTTACGTCGAGGACGTCGTCGACGCCTTCGTGCGTGCCGGCCAGGCTCCTACTTCAGTGACGGGCACCTACAACATCGGTACTGGCCGGCAGACCACAGTCGCAGAAGTGCACCGGCTGATTGCTTCGCTACAGCAGGAGTCGACACCGCCCCGGTACGCCGAAGCCCGAACCGGTGAGCTGCAGGCAATCGCCTTGGACACCAGCAGGGCGAAGCAGGATCTCGGGTGGACGCCCGTGGTCGATGTTGCCGAGGGGATCCAGCGCACCGTGCGGTGGCTGCGCACCGTTCCCGGGCTTGCGCCGGCTTCGTCGTCAAGCCGCCCAATCGGCACGCGTCCGGCCGGAAATGAAGCCCGTCGTGCTTCGTGATACCACCGCCGGATTCATCAGGGCGCTGCGTCCGCCACGACCCTCCCCGCCGATTGGCTACCGCCTGCTTGCTGCAGCAGTGACGGCGCTCGGTGGAGCTGCAATCGCGGTGAACGTTCCCCAATCGTCAGGACTCCTGGGTCGACTATGGGTGGTGTCCTTCGTAATTGCGGCACCTTTGATTGCGATCACCCGGCTGCTGCCGGGCGTCAACGCTGCCCTCGCCCTGATTGTTGGGGCTGCCGGCGCCGCCGTCATCAACGCCCTGGTCGCGCAAGCAATGTTGGCGGCCAACATGTGGTCGCCTCGTGCAGGTGTCGTCGCAGTGGGTCTTGCCGCAGCCCTCCTGTGGCTGGTGCCGACCGGTGGGCCAGGTGCGGCCCACCGGCCGAGTGCCGAAACCCATCATCGCCCGCCGTCCCCCGGCGGGTAACGGTGATCCCCTCCCATCATCGCTGTCCCACTCCACAACGAAGGCAGGTGCTGCATGACAGCGGCAACGCCCCGGCGCACCCTCACCCTGGGTGTGGTGATCTGCGCCTACACATTCGATCGGTGGGACGACGTTCTCGCCGCCGTTGCGTCGGTTCGGAGCCAAACAACGGCGGCACAGGAGATCGTCGTCGTTGTCGACCACAATCCCGACCTTTGCGGCCGCCTACGCACCGCCCTGCCCGACGTGACGGTCGTGGAGAACCGGAAGAAACGCGGGCTGTCCGGCGGCAAGGACACGGGCGTCGAAGTGACCTCCAGCGATGTGGTGGCCTTCTTGGACGACGACGCTGTGGCCCACCCCGACTGGCTTCGACACTTTCGCGACGCCTACACCGACGAGAGCATCGTCGGTGTAGGTGGCACCACCTTGCCACTCTGGGAATCCGCCCGGCCTCGGTGGTTTCCGGAGGAGTTCGACTGGGTCCTGGGTTGCACCTTCACCGGGAGGGAGCCCGGGCCGGTCCGTAACCTCCTGGGTGGCAACGCCTCCTTCCGTCGGGAGGTCTTCTCGGTGGCGGGCGGGTTCCCGAGTCACATCGGCCGGACCTCGGCGCAGCGTCGTCCGCTGGGCTGCGAGGAGACGGAGTTCTGCATCCGGGTGCGCCAGCATCGCCCCGACTGGACATTCGTCTTCGAACCGCAGGCGGTGATCTGGCACCGCGTGCCGGCCGGGCGGGAGACATTCTCGTATTTCCGCTCCCGATGCTTTGCCGAGGGATTGTCGAAGGCGGCCGTGACGCGCAGCGTGGGCGTCGCGGACGGGCTCTCGGTCGAGCGGAGGTACACCACTCGCACCCTCACGCGCGGTATGGCGCGGGGGCTCGGTGACGCGCTGAACGGAGATCGGGCCGGGATAGAGCGCTCTTGTGCCATCTCTGTCGGCCTGCTCGCCGCTGCCGCCGGTTATGCGCGCGGTGGCGTGCCCCTCCGCCGGCGACCCGTGCTGACGGAGGCGACATGACTGAGTTGGTTCCGATCCTCATGTACCACGCAGTTGCCGAGAACCCTTCAGCCGCGACACGACGTCTCTCCGTTACTCCACGTTCACTGGACGAGCAGATTGCCTTCCTGGTGGATCGCGGCTTCACCGGGATGACCTTCTCGGACCTGGCCGATGCGTTTGAGACCGGTAAAGCCTTGCCTGAACGGCCGGTGGTCCTCACATTCGACGACGGTTACGCGGACTTCGCACACGCCGCCTCGCCAATTCTTCGGCGCTACGATTTTCCGGCGACGGTTTTCGTCACGAGCGGCTGGATCGCGGACGCCGGCTCGAATGCCGCCGGTGCGCCGCTGGGCCGGATGCTGAGCTGGGCGCAGGTCCGGGAGCTTGCGGCCGCGGGAATTGAGATCGGGGCCCACAGCCACAGCCACCCGGAGCTCGACCAGCTCGCTGACGCCGCGCTTAGCGCGGAACTCCGCGGCGGCCGGGCACTGCTCGAGGACTGCATCGGCGCCCCGGTCCGAGCCCTTGCCTATCCCTTCGGTTATTCGACCCCGCGGGTACGGCTCGCCGCCCGAGCGGCCGGCTATCGTTGCGCAGCGGCCGTGAGGAATGTCCGAGCGACCTCATCCGACGACATCTTCACGCTCCCGCGGCTCACCATCCGCCGCAGCACCGACGTCACCACCTTCGTCTCGATCATGACCGGCGGCGACAAGCAACTCTTCCGGCGGGACCGCATGCTGACGGCAGGGTGGGCGGTTGTACGCAGCTCCCGACGGGCCGGAAAGCGGGTACTAGGGCATGTATGAGCGTGCGATCGCGACCCAAGCCACCGACGAGGTTTCCACAGCCGAGCCCCGGGCTACCCAGCGCGGGGCAGGAAATCGTCACAGCGGTCCGCCCTTTCTGCGGAACGCCTATGCCCTCGTCCTCAATACCGGGATCACGGGCGCCCTCGGTCTGGTGTATTGGATCCTCGCGGCGCACTACTACGACGATTCCGACGTCGGTCGCGGATCGGCCGCCATTTCGGCGTTGATGCTGTTGACCGGACTGGTGTCGGTCAACTTCGCCGGCACGCTGAACCGCTTCATCCCCCAAACCGGAAGGCGTACGGTCTCCGTCGTCGCGTTCGTCTACCTCGTCACGTCCGCCGTAGTCGCCGTCCTTGCCGTGGCATTACTCTTCGCGCTCCACATGTTGGGAGGGCCGGCATACGACATCCTCCGTGAGCCGGGCACGCGAATGTGGTTCGTCGCCGCGGCGGTGGCCGCGAGTGTAATCACGGTGCAGGACAGCGTATTGACAGGACTGAGGGCGGCGGTCTGGGTGCCTGTCTGGAACGCCGCGTTTGCCGTTGCCAAGCTCGTCCTTCTGGTGGTGCTGGCCCAGTCGATGCCCCGGTCCGGAGTGCTCTTCTCCTGGATCATTCCCATGATCGTCGTCATGTTCCCGGTGAACCTGCTGATCTTCGGCAAACTCCTGCCGCAGCATGTGCGCACGTCGACGCACGAGGTCGAGTTGACGACTGCACAGATCGGCCGGTTTTTCGCCGCCGACTATCTCGGCGCGCTATTTCTGTACGGGACCATGTTCCTCGTCCCGGTACTGGTGGCATTACGGGTCGAGCCCCACACCTACGCGTACTTCTTCTTGGCCTGGGCCATCGCCAACATGATGAATCTCGTGGCTGTCAACTTGGCCGTGCCAATGGCGGTGGAGGGTGTGCGTGACCCTTCGAGCTTGGCCGACTATTGCCGCTCTGCGCTCACTCGAGCCTTGGGGCTGCTATTGGTCGGAGTTGTCGGGATCAGCCTCGCGGCTCCGTACACCATGGGGCTGCTCGGTACCGGATACCTCGACGCCGTGCCGTTGCTCCAGCTGTTGGCCTTCGCCAGCTTGCCCTGCGCGGTGGTGGACATCTACCTCGGCACGCTGCGGGCGCGGACCAAGCGCAGGCGGATCATCGCGGTGCAATCCCTTCGGGCAGTAGCCGTGTTGGGACTCGTTGTCGTCTTGGAGCACTACCACCAGCTTTTCCTGCAGTTCGGTGACCCGAGACTCACCGCGGTGGGGGCGGCGGTTCTGCTCGGCCAGCTCGTCGCAATGCTGGCTGTGCTTCCAGAGCTTGGAAGGCTTCTCGGGTGGCGCCGGCGACTTGCATCGCCGATCACCGCCGACGAGGAGAGTGTATGTCCCTGATCTACGCGGATACGCGCTGGCCCGTCCGAGCAGCGCTCCCTGCTCGGCCCACCGAGGACGGAGCGCAGCCTGCGCGGCCTCGGCTGGGTGGCGGCCAGGGCGTTCGCGTGGCGCTTCTCTGCGTTCTGACTGTAGCGGCAGTCGCGTTGTACCTTGTCAGGTTGCAAAGCGTCGATCTTGACGCCATGACCGGTCTTGGGCTGATCTCGGTCCTGCCGGTGTCGACGTTGCTCGGGCTGGGTCTTCATACCGTCGGCTACATCGGGGCACTGTCACTGCCGCGGCCCTGCGTCTGGTTGCTCTGTGTCCAACTGGTGCTACTCGTCCTTATGCTGCATGGCATCACGATGCTGCTCGAGTCCCAGCCGCGCTTTCCCATCAGTTGGGTTCACGCGGGCTTCGTCGAGTACATCGATCGCACCGGGACCACGGCGCCGGGCCTCGACACCCGATGGTCCTGGCCCGGCTTCTTCGGGCTCGCCGCGTTCTGGGTCGGTTCGGGCGACATGGCGGCGCTGCACACCATCCTTACCGTGACGCCGGTGGTGCACAATCTGCTGTATCTGGTTGCGCTCGGGCTGCTGCTGAGCACCCTCCGGATGTCCTGGCAGGCAAAGTGGCTGGCGGCGTTGTTCTTTTGTCTCCTCAACTGGGTCGGGCAGGACTATTTCGCCCCCCAGGGCTGGACATTGCTGCTCTACCTGCTGTTTGTGGGCTTTCTCGTCATGTGGTTCCGCACGCCCCAAAGAACGTCGGGGGAAGTTCCGAGGCCGTTGCGCCGAGGAAGCAGGCTGTGGCGGTGGTTCTGGGGCGATGCATCACGGGGGGAGCTGCCGCCCCGGAAGGCCGGGTCGGCGGAACGGGTTGTTGTGCTTGCAGTCGTGGTGGGCCTGTTCGCCACGGCCACCGCCAGCCACCAGCTGACTCCCATCGCCATGATAGTGAGCGCCGCCGGACTGGTCGTCGCGCGTCGGTGCACGCTCACCGGGCTCCCCGTGCTGCTCGTCGTGATCTTTGTGGCGTGGATCAGCTACATGACCCAGGCGTACTGGGGGGGCAACCTCAACGAGGTGATGAGCGGCGTCGGGAATGTCAGCGGGACGGTGTCCTCGAACATCGGGGACCGAGCCAGCCTTGGCAACGCCGAGCACCAGTGGGTCGTGCGCGCCCGGATGCTCACGACCATGCTGGTCTTCCTGATCGCCGGCTTGGGGCTGCTCCGGCGGCGGCGGCGAGGGATCGAGGACCGCGTGCTCCTAGTGCTGACCGCCGCCCCGGTCGGTCTGGCGCTCATGCAGAGCTACGGCGGCGAGATGGCCTTGCGCGTCTACTTGTTCGCACTTGCGCCCGCGTGCGTGCTCGCCGCATTGGCCTTGTTCCCCCGCCCGGCATCGCGCCCATCGATACTTGCGCGATGCGTCGCCGGCGTATGCGCGCTGGTTATGTTGTTCTCCTTCTTCGTCACCCGCTACGGCAACGAGGCGTTCGAACGGATCCCTGACGGGGCGGTCAGCGCGGTGGGAACGGTCTACGAGCAGACGTCTGACAGCGTGAAGTTCCTCTACATCACCGCTGTGCCCGAGCTCAACTCCACCCCCTTCATGCCGCTCGGCTACCGCGATGTGGAAAGAGTCCACTGGATGAACACGAAGGCGCCGATCGATCCGGCCGACGTGACGGGGGTGCTGCAGACCCTGAAGGATCAAGGACCGGGGACCTACCTGATTACCACGCGAAGTCAGGAGGCGTACGTTGTGTTCGGCCAGGGATACCCCATGGGTTGGGGCGAGCGATTCCGCCACGCGCTAGCGGACACCCCCGGGGTTCGGGTGGTTGTCGAGAACCCGGACGCGTCTATCTACACCCTCGACTGGTCCCCAGGGGCCGTAGCCAAACAATTCGTGCCAACGTCCACCGGATTGCAGGTGTGGAATACGCCTTGGACCCCGGTTGGTGTGGCCTTTCTGCTCATGCTGTTGGGCATTCTGGGCGTGCGTGAGGGGTGGCGAGTTTGCCTTGCACCTGACGAGCACAGGCGGCTCCGCCCACTTACGTTCGCCGCGGTACCGCTCCTGGTCGGGTTTGCGCTCGTCGTCCTCGAGCGTTTCGTGTTGCTGACCTCATGAGGAACTGAAAGGACGGGGTCGAACCGCTGGCCAACCTCTACGAAATGACTAGGAAGCCATGTCTCACAGTACCTTTTCCGAGACCTGCATCGCCTTTGCCGACACCGATGTCGTCGGAGACGTGGTGGCGGACTTCGCCGCCGCAGCCCGAGATTGGCCCCAGAGTGCTGCCATCGTGCATAACGGGTCCGCCATCACCTTTCGAGACCTCGCAGAGCGGGTCCGTCTCACCGCATTGCGTTACCGGGTACGCGGATTCGGCGCCGATAGACCATCCGGTCTGATCGGCGCGTTGGTGTCGCACACACCCGCGGTGGTGGATCACCTGCTTGGAATACTGCAAGCCCGTGCCACCTACTGCCCGATCGACGCCGCGCTTCCGGTCGCCCGCAAACAGGCGCTCGCCGCGGCACTCGGCGTGGATCGACTGTTTGCGGCAGCCCGGGACCCGCATGAACCAACGAACCTGCGGATCGAAACGTTCGACGAGGACCCAGTGGCTGCGGACGCCGACCTGCCGCAGCCGCTATGGCACCGGGACGATCCAGCGTATGTGCTGTGCACCTCGGGTTCTACAGGGGCGCCGAAGCCGGTGGTGGTCTCGCGGCATGCCTTGACCGTCACGGTGCGTGCGCTGCGCGACCTATTCGCGCTCACCCCCGAGGACCGCGTGCTCCAGTTCGCCTCGCTCGGCTGGGACACCTGCTTGGAGGAGATCCTGCCCGCGCTGACCGCCGGCGCGACCTTGGTTTTCGACGACGCGGCCCATTCGGGGGCGTTCCTGCCCTTCCTGCGCATGCTGGCGGAACGGGAAGTCACCGTGCTCGACCTGCCGACGGCATTCTGGCACGAACTTGTGCTCTTCCTGCACGAAGAGCAAGCGGGCCTGCCGGCCAGCGTCCGGCTGGTGGTGATCGGCGGCGAGCGGGTTGATCCCACCCGATTGCGGCAGTGGCGTGATCTCGATGTCGGGCACGTCAGGTTGCTCAACACCTACGGGTGCACCGAAACGACGATGGTGTCCCACGCGGTGCAGCTGAGCGGCCCTGGCACCGAACCAGAAGTCACGGCCCTCGACGCCGAGGCGCCGCTCGGGCGCCCGCTGCCCCATGTGCGCGATCACGTCACCGATGAGGGTGAACTACTGGTGTCGGGCCCCTCCCTCGCCACCGGATACCTCGGGTTGCCGGAACTCACCGCGACCGGATTCCCGGTCGCCGATCACGGATCCGGACCGAGCCGGTGGTTCCACACCGGAGATCTGGTCACCCGCGACGAAGACGGGCTGCTGTATGCGCGCGGCCGCGCTGACGAACAGGTGAAAGTACTTGGTGTGCGAGTACATCCGGCAGAGGTCGAGGCACAGTTGACCACCCACCCTGCGGTCGCAGGTGCCGTCGTGATCGGTGAACGGCTACTCGGGCGGACGTCGTTGACGGCGTATGTCGTTCCGGCAGCGGCGACTACTCCAGCCGAGCTGAAACGTTACCTACGTGAGCACCTCCCCAGCCAATTCGTGCCCACTCGAGTGAAATTCGTCGCTGCGCTGGCATACACGTCCAGTGGGAAAGTCGATCGGGCGGCAACGCGGCGTGTCGCAACGGACCACGACAGCAAGGGAGCAGACCGATGAGTACCGACCACATTGTCCAGATCTTCCGTCGAGTCCTCGAGACGAGTGCGGTGGATGCACACTCCGACTTCTTCGAACTCGGCGGCGATTCGCTGCTGGCCATCCGGGTGCTCAGTGCGATCGCCCGGGACTTCGGGACGGAGTTGTTGTACGAGGACTTCGTCGACAACCCCTCGCCGGCAGGGTTGTTCGCCAGAGTTGCCGCGGTAGTGCCATGAGCGGGGGAAGCATGCGCGTTGTCGTCGTCGGTGCCGGTCTGGCCGGGCTGACCGCCGCTGTCGGGTTGGTGGCGGCGGGCGCGGAGGTCACAGTCCTGGAGGCGCGCGATCGGGTAGGCGGCCGGATGCACGGCATCCCAGTGTCCACGAGTGTCGTCGCCGACGGGGGGGCTGCCTACTTGGGCGTGCGGCATACCGAGCTCCTCGCGCAGGTGCAGGAGTACGGACTCGGCCTGGCCTCCACAGCGATGGCCGGGGACAGCACGTTCTTGGTGTCGGATCGGCGCAGGACGACTGCGAGTCGGATGCCGCCGCTGGACGCGGTCGCGCTCGGTGACCTGTTCGATCGGCTCGAGGACATCGTCGCGTCGGTCCGGCCCGACGCGCCGTGGCAGAGCCCAGAGGCGGAACGTCTCGACCGACTGTCTGCCGCGCGCTGGCTTGCCGACGAGGTCGAGCATCCGGATGCACGGACCTTCTTCCCGCTTTTTCTCGGCGAGATGATGGCGGCCGATCCCGCGGCGATCTCTGTTCTGCACATGGCCTTCTATCTGCGCTCCGGCGGAGGGATCCGCTACCTCAACGCATTCGAGGGCGGGGCTCAGCAGTGGCGGATCGACGGCGGCGCGCACCTGCTGTGCCTGGCGCTCGCCGACCGGCTCGGTGAGCGCGTGCGGTTGCGTCAGCCGGTCTCTGCGATCGATCAGGACGACGACGAGGTTGTGGTGCGATGCGTTCCGGACGTCGTGGGCGCACGGTCCGAGTATCGAGCCGACTGGGTCGTCGTCGCCGTACCACCGTTGTTGGCGCAGCAGATCGAGTTCCGGCCTGCTCTGCGGGCGCCGCGAGCGACGGCGGCCACCGGCCGCGGTTGCGCGGTCAAGGTACACCTGGGCTATCCGGCTCCGATGTGGCGTGAGAGTGGCTTGTCCGGATGGTCGGTAAGTACAAACGGGCCGTTGCTGTCCACGGTCGATGATTCTCCGCCGGATGAATCTGCAGGCGTGCTCACCGGATTCGTGACCGGTGCAGCGGCATCGGCCTTCTCCGCGCTGTCGACGACCGAGCAGAGGGACGCGGCGCTGGCCCACACCCGACAGCTCTTTCCGCTGTTGCCGCCGCCGACGCAATGCAGGGTGACCGATTGGCTGGCCGAGAAGTACAGCAGGGGATGCTACGCCGCTCTGTTCGGCCCCGGGGACTGGCTGCGGCTGGGACCGACACTGACCGAACCTCATGGCCGCGTTCACTGGGCCGGGACCGAAACCAGCCTGGAGTTCTTCGGGCTGATGGAGGGTGCGATCAGGTCGGGCCGACGTGTCGCGACCGAATTGATCAACGGCGCCGAATCGGCGGCCGCTTCGCGAAAGGTCCTGTCACGATGACAACATTCATCGAACGTGAGCAGACCGGCTTCACCGCCGTCACCGATCAGCCGTATACCTACGTGCGTAAGGAGTTGTCCGAACCTGATTGGCGACGTTACCCGGGCTGGGCGACGGTCACCGAGTCCGAGTGGCGAGATCCGCAATGGCAGCGGGCACACTCCGTCAAGAACTTCGGGCAGCTGCGCGCGGTCGTGAGGGATCTGCTCGACGAGCGGTTCTATGACGACCTGCTCGCCGACCAGCAGCAGCGGGCGACCATGTCGATGTTGCTGCCGCCGCAGATGCTGAATACCGTGGCTCCTCACTGTGGGCAGGCACGTCGTGGGCTCACCGAGGCCTTCTATGCCGATCCCATTCGGCGTTACATGCTGCCGGTGCTCAGCGATCGCAACCCGCACTGGAGTTCGCACCCGTACGCCGAACGAGATTCGTTGCACGAGAGCGACATGTGGGTGGTCGAGGGGCTGACCCATCGATATCCGACCAAGGTACTCGCCGAACTGCTCTCAACCTGTCCGCAATATTGCGGTCACTGCACGCGAATGGATCTGGTCGGCAATTCCACACCGACGATCGGCAAGACCAAGCTGACCCTGCGCCCGGCCGACCGGCAGGACCGGATACTGGACTACCTGCGAGCCACACCGGTGGTCCGTGATGTCGTGGTGTCCGGCGGTGACGTGGCCAACATCCCTTGGCCGCGGCTGGAATCCTTCGTCATGCAGCTGCTCGAGATCGACACCATCCGTGATATCCGATTGGCAACCAAGGCGCTGGCCACGCTGCCGCAGCACTGGCTACAGGAGAAGGTGGTCGACGGGGTCGATCGTGTGGCGCACACTGCCGCCGCCCGCGGGGTCAACCTGGCGTTGCACACCCACATCAACCATGTGCAGTCGGTGACGCCACTGGTCGCGGAGGCGACACGGGCGCTGCTCGACGCAGGGCTACGGGACGTGCGAAATCAGGGGGTGTTATTGCGCGGGGTGAATGCCACCGGTGCCGATCTGCTCGACCTGTGCCTCGCGTTGCAGGGCGAAGCAAATATCCTGCCGTACTACTTCTACATGTGCGACATGATCCCCCACGCCGAACACTGGCGGATCGCATTGTGGGAAGCTCAACAGCTGCAGTTGGAGATCATGGGCTACCTGCCTGGATTCGCGACGCCGCGACTCGTGTGCGATGTTCCCTATGTCGGCAAACGGTGGGTCCATCAGGTGGTCTATTACGACCGGATCCGTGGCATCTCACACTGGAGCAAGAATTACCGCACCGGGTTGGATGGAACGGATGTCGATGCTTTGAACCGGGTCTACCCGTACTACGACCCGATCGACAGTCTGCCGGCGTCGGGGCAGGCGTGGTGGCGGAAAGCGTGCGCGAGATGACTGTCGAATTGGCTCCGATCACCGACACCGACGTGGCTGCGGTGGCGGACTTCCTGCACGCCAACCACAATGACCGAGTTCCCTGGGCGCTGTCATGTTCGGCGGCGCCGTGGAAGGTGGAGGCGCCCAATCACGGATTCATGATCCGGGACGGGCAGCGCGTCGTCGGGACGCTGTTGGCGCTCTACTCGGAGCGGCTGGTGGAAGGACGGGTGGAGCGGTTCTGCAACATGGGATCGTGGTGCGTGCTGCCCGACTACCGGTCCCGGAGCATTTTGCTGCTCGAGTCGCTGTTGGCACAGGATGGCTACCACTTCACGGTTCTGTCGCCCGACGTGGGGCCGCAAGAGATCCTCGCCTGGCACCGGTTCCGGTTCCTCGACACGTCTGCTGCGCTCATTCCCAATCTGCCGTGGCCTGGCCTGCCCGGCCGGACGAGGATCAGTGCCGACCCGGACGTGATCGAAGCGACGATCGTCGGGACGGAGTTGGAACTCTACCACGACCACGCACAGGCGCTCGCAGCACATCACCTCGTGCTAATCCGTGGGCAGGATTCCTGCTACGTCATGTACCGGGAGTTTCGGTACAAGGGTGTGCCGGTGTTCGCGATCGTCCTGCACGTCAGTAATCCTGACCTGTTCCATCGTGCCTCGAGGCCGCTGACCCGTCATCTGCTGATTCGTCACGGGCTGGTGGCGACCCTGGCGGAGCTACGGATCATCGAGCACAAGCCGCCTCTGTCGTTCAGACTGAACAATTGGCCCAAGATGTACCGCAGTGCCAGCCTGGAACCCGGGCAGATCGACGACCTCTACAGTGAACTCGTGTGTGTGCCCTGGTAGCCGAAAGATCGAATCCGTCGAGGGAAAGGAATCGGATCCAATATGGTGGAAATGGTGGTAGGCGCGATAATCATGCTTATCGTTGCGGTCATGGCCATATTTCTGGTTCTCCTAGCCGTCAACACGGTGCTCTTCTTCATACTCCGAGCACGTATCCCCCAAGAGCCCCTTGCGAACTCCGAGCACGTAACAAAGCATGCATGACACCGGGGATGCGGGGCCATGACGCACCACATTGGAAAGGGGCGGGTCGCCCGAAGGTGGGTCACCATTGGGTTGCCCGTCGTGGTGGTCGTGACAATGCTGGTTCTGGCTATGTGCCTGTGGTCTTCTGGGATTCACGCTTCCGACGGGCGCGGCGACACCCAGGGGCCCGGCTGGGGATTCACTCACACACAGTTCAGCGCTGACGACGGTGACCCCACAGCGGTTGCCGCCGCTGGGGGGGCGGTCAAGTCGGTACCTATGGTGCAGTCTCAGGCCATCATGGGTTGGGGGGTGGATAACCCCGAGCCCTCGCCCGGCCGGTACGATTTCCGCAGCCTGGACCGTCGGATGAACTTCATTCTCCGGAGCGGCGGCATTCCGGTGATCGTCCTGTGCTGCGCCCCGGACTGGATGAAGGGCGGCGAGCGCGGAGAGACCAACTGGGGCCGCTTGGAAGCTGCGCCGCGCCCCGAACACTTCGCTGATTTCGCCGCGCTGAGCGCCGCGGTGGCCAAGCGCTATCCCTATGTTCGCCATTTCCTCGTCTGGAACGAGTTCAAAGGGTTCTTCGACGACGAGCGCCAGCGGTGGGACGCGCAGGGCTACACCACCCTCTACAATCTCGTCTACGACGCGGTGAAGGCGGTGAACCCAGCGAACCAGGTCGGTGGGCCTTATCTCGAATTCGCGAGCAAACCGTTGGGTTCGCCCGGCAGCTCTCCGCAGCTGCAAGGCCCCTGGGGGGCAGTGGACCAACGGTACGTCGACGCCTTCGTCTTCTGGAACCTGCACCGGAAGGGCGCCGACTTTGTCGCCGTCGACGCCCACGCGACGACAGCTCAGGGCGCCCCGGACGAGTTCACCGCCGTGCAGAAGTTCGCCGCGGTCAACGCGTGGCTCCGGGCGCAAGTCAATCTGCCCATTTGGTGGCCCGAGTGGTATGTCGAGCCAGCCGGGTCGGACTGGTCGTCGGAGCGTCAGGTTGCGCTGCGCGTCGCCGCGATGATCGAGTTCGCGAGTAGTGGAGCAGATACGGTTCTGTACTGGAACCCGCGCCCGGACGGAGCGGAGTGTGCCGTATGCCTCTGGACGGACACCTGGAAGACCGACGGTGGCCAGCCCCTGCCCTTTCTCGGTGTCCTCCAGCGCTTCGCCCGTTGGTTTCCACCGAATGTCGAACGGCAGAAGTTGTATGTGGCGGATGGGCTGCTCGCGCTCGCGTCCGACCGCGCACGCGTGATTGTCAACACCACGGACAAGAGGATCAGTGCCTCCGTCGACGGTCGGCAGATCGAGTGGTCGGCCTACGAGACGCGGTGGGTCACGCCGGCCTGGTCCGGCGCGGCCGAGGAGTTGGTCGCGATGACCCGGCCCGCAATGGGGGGAGACCACCAACGCAGCGCCGGGGATTTATGCCGTCGCCGACGAAGGCGGAATCACTACCGTCACGACAAGACCTCGATGATCCGAACCGGGAATCTTGATCGTGCGCAGCGAAGTCGCGGTGCAGCCGCGAGTCAGTACGTGATCGATAGCAACGAACGGCGGTAGCCACCAGTCGGCCGGGAAGGTGGGCTTGATCCCTGCCCCGGATTGCTCGGCCGCATCCCGATAGCCATTGCGCAGCAGACCGCGAAATGGGCGCATGTCGATGGTGCTGTTCAGGTCCCCCGCAACTACCACAGCACCGCCACCCGTCTCCTCTGCGACCTCATCCAAGGTAACCGGCAAACGATCTATGTCACGACGCCAGTCGTCGATCGGCTGCGGCCAGGGACCGGGAAGGTGCGCGACAAGGACACTGGGATCGATTGACATGCCCGGGACCCGTATTCGCGCGCCTACGAATGCCATACTGTAACCGTCGATCCGCCTCGTGGCGTGCATCGGGAACCGGCTCCATAAGCCGACGCCAGAAGCCCCCACCCGTGGATCGAGCCACCGGTATTGGAATATCGCGTCCAACCCAGCTGCGGATAGGCGGTCAACTGCTCGGGGGGTGAGTTCTTGGACTGCGAGAACATCCGCCTGTGCCTCAGCCGATCTCACGAGATAACCTGGATCGGCGAGCCCTGTGCCGAGGTTCGCCGTAATGACCCGAACAACGACGCCCCCGGCGTGTGCGACATTCGAACCCACGTACAGCGGAATCTCGACCGCCAGCGTCGCAACAATCAAGGCGAGGGCGACCATTGCGAGAAACCAGCGCCCAGCCAGGACCAGCAAGATCAGAGCCACGGGTGCGCCGAGCATCAGATACGGCGAAAGTGCTGCCGTAAGCAACACGACGTGGTTAGTGACCGGCAGGTACCGCGACGCCAACGCCCAACATGCAATGGTGAGCGCGACGAGGCCGACGGCCGTCTTGAGCACCTTCTGAATCGTAGATGAGTGAGTCCCCTGGGGTGGTGGAAATCGGGCCCATCGTGACCGGGTCGTGTCGGTCCCGGACTTGAGGGGGTCATCGCGCGAAGCTCTGTGAGCAACGACCAACAAGCGTCGCCAGCGCTCGGCGCGAATCGGTAACCGATCGTTAGCGACAGTATCACACCACTCCCGCGTGTGGTCTGCGCGGGCGACACCCAGTGGGGTCTGGCAGTGCCATGCCCACCCAATTGCCCGATTTGCCGGGCTATTGCGTGAGGCTCTGCCGCGCGATCTTCCCTCGTCGGCAGACTCGGAGTCTGTTCCGGGCCTCAACACGAGACACACATCTTGTTTGCTAGCTGTTTGCCATGCGGGTGGCTGCTCGTTATAGTCGTACCCGTCTGGATGTAGCTTCGTTGGGGGGGCCGCAGCGGGCGAAACGAAGTTGTCTCGACCCGGGGGGTTTCGATGAGCTTGGTGCTCGCGATGATTGTCTTTGGCATCAGCACGCTCGTGTGGATTGCCGTGGGCGTGGGCCGCTACGTAGCCGAACGCGGGGCCCGTCAGCGCGGCCACGGACCGGTCGGCGGTGCGCTCTCGCCTGCCGACGTGGCGATCATCATCGCGGCGCACAACGAGGCGGCCGTCATCGACGACGCCGTCGAATGTGCCGCGGTACTGCTTCCACGCACGAACATATTCGTCGTCTCCGACGCATCGACCGACGAGACCGCGGAGATCTGCCGCGACGCCGGCGTCAACGTCCTCGATCTGACCGTCAATCGTGGCAAGGCGGGAGCGATCGTTGCCGGCCTGCAACACTTCGAGATCTGCCGCCGGTTCGAAGTCGTGATGCTGATGGACGCCGACACGAGGCCGCTACCGGACTACCTGAGCACGGGACTGCGCGAGTTCGAGGATCCGGGCGTGGTCGCGGTGGCGGGATACGCGATGTCGTGTGAGAGTCCGCTCCCGCCAACCCGCATGGGGGCATTCCTGGTGCGGTATCGGCAGCGCTTCTATGCGGTCCTGCAGGTGTTGTTCAAGTACGGTCAGTCCGCCAAGCGCGTGAACGTGCTCTCGATCGTTCCGGGCTTTGCGAGCATGTATCGCGCATCTGCGATCGCCGACATCGAGATCGACGCTCCGGGGCTGATCATCGAGGACTCAACATGACCTTCGAGGTCCACGCGCGGCGGCTCGGCCGGATCGCGTTCAGGCCGAGCGCGGCGCGCGCGCATACCCAGGACCCGGACAATCTGCGCGACTACGTGCGGCAAATGCGACGGTGGACCCTGGGATTCTGGCAAACGGTGCGGCGGCACGGATTTCACGTGGGTCTGTTCTGGTTCGCGTTGGCCGCCTACATCGCGGAACTGCTGCTCAGCAGCCTCGTGCTGGTTGTTGCGGTGCCGATGCTGGCAATGTCGATCGCCGGCAGCACGTTTCTGTATGCCGATGACGGTGTGCTGGGGATTCCGCACGAGATCTCGCTGATCCTGCCGCCGCACGTCATCGCGTTGGGTCTGCTGATCCCGGATCTCGTCCTGACGTTGATCGCCGTCGTCGCACTGAAGAGACCCGTATTACTGTGCTACGCACCATTCTTCATCCTGTTGCGGGTAGTGGATGCGGCGATTTGTCTGCGCACACTGCCCAAGGCCTGGCTCGAATCGGCGGGAGTCTGGACCAGTCCCGCGCGCCGGAAGATGACGGTGCTCGAGCCCGAAGCCGTGATGTAAGTCCCGTCGAACACACCCGCCGAATGCCGATGCGTAGTGCACCGGCCGGCCCAGTTCGTCCCGAATGCACCGGAAAGGTATGACATGACAATCGAATTGAACAGCGCATTCGTCGCGCGGACGCTGAGCCCCTATCCGCTCCAACAGGAGGCGTCGGCGATCCTCTCGGTCGTTGTCTCGCCCGGCGATTCGCTGCCCGCTGCCTTCGACTACGACGTCGCCGTGCTCGGACTGGGGTATGTCGGTCTCCCCAACATGCTTGCCTTTCATGCGGCCGGGCTACGGGTGCTCGGTATCGACCGGAGCGACCGGCGACTCGCGGAGATCAGATGCGCAAGAGTGGATCTGACCGCATCCGACCGGGAAAGGCTCTCCGGCGCGCTCGCCGAAGAACGCTTCGAGTTGGCCGCCGATTCGGCGAATCTGCAGCGCGCGGCAGCCGTCGTGATCTGTGTCCCGACCCCGGTCGATGCTCACCAGGTCCCCGATCTCGGCCCGCTGGGCCGCGCCTGTGACACAGCCGTCGCGAACGCCGTTCCCGGACAGGTCCTGATCCTGACCTCGACGACCTACGTGGGTACCACCGCCGAACTGCTGGCTCGTCCCCTTGCCGCGCGCGGACTTCGCCCCGGCCTCGATGTCCACGTGGCGTTCAGTCCCGAGCGGATCAATCCCGGAACCGATAGTTTCGCCCACGAGGCTGTGCCGCGAGTCGTCGGCGGAATCACCGAGGAATGCACCCGGCGCGCCGCCGAGGTCGTGCAGAAGAGCACGACGACGGTTCACACGGTGACGAGTGCGGAGACCGCCGAGATGTCGAAGCTGATCGAGAACACGTTCCGGGCGGTGAACATCGCGCTCGCCAACGAATTCGCCGACGCGTGCGGAACTCTGGACCTCAACGTGACCGAGGCGATCGATGCGGCGGCCACCAAGCCGTACGGGTTCATGCCGTTCTATCCCGGCCCCGGCGTGGGCGGGCACTGCATTCCCTGCGACCCGCACTATCTGCTCTGGCAAATGCGACGGCATCGTCGCGCACTTCCCGTCGTCGAGCATGCGATGAACGCGATCGCGGGCAGGCCACGGCGAATTGTCGAGCGTGCCATGGAATTCCTTTCCGCGGCGGGACGGAGCATGCACGATGCGCGGGTGCTGGTCGTGGGTGTGACATACAAGCCCGACGTCGAAGACCTGCGCGAGTCGCCAGCGCTGGAGATCGTCGCGGAGTTGCTCGACCGCGGAGCAGTGGTGGCCTACTTCGACCCGTTTGTCGACGAGTTGCGCCTTCCGTCCGGGCAGGTGCTCCGCAGCATCGCCGATCCCCGAGCAGCGGTCCCCGACCTGGCGATCATCCACACGGCGCACTCGGACCTCGATCTCGAATGGCTGAGCGAGGCGCCGATCGTCCTGGATGCCACCTACCGCATCGACGGCCTGCCCGCCGCCGTGCAGCCCTGAACCGAAGGAGTCTCATGAGAACGACAGTCACCGGCGGGGCCGGCTTCATCGGCGGTCACCTGACCGAGCACCTGCTCGCCCGCGGCGACGAGGTCACGGTGCTCGACGACCTTTCGACCGGCTCGGTCGGCAACCTCTCCGCGGTGCGGGATCACCCCCGCCTCACCTTCGTCGAGGGCTCCATCCTGGATCGCTCGACGCTGCGCAGCGTCGTGTCCGGTGCGGATCGGGTGTTTCATCTGGCTGCCGCGGTCGGCGTGCGGCGCATCGTCGATCACCCGCTCGAGAGCCTGCGCACGAACCTGCACGGTACGGAGAACGTCCTCGATGCCGCGCTCGAAGCAGACGCCCAGGTCGTGCTCGCGTCGACGAGCGAGGTCTACGGCAAGAACACCGCGGATCGTCTCTCCGAGGAGTCCGACCGCATTCTGGGCTCTCCGCTGAAGTCCCGGTGGACCTACGCGGCGGCCAAGGGTATCGACGAGGCATTCGCGGATGCGTACCGGCGAGACTTCGGACTGCGAACGGTTATCGTTCGATTGTTCAACACCGTCGGCCCACGCCAAACCGGTCGTTACGGCATGGTCATGCCCAATCTCGTGGGGCAGGCGGTGCGCAACGAACCGCTGACCGTGTTCGGCGACGGGAAGCAGACGCGCTGCTTCTCCTTTGTCGGGGACATCGTCCCCGCGTTGGTGCGGCTGGCCGAGGAGCCGGCGGCCAACGGCGAGGCCGTGAACCTCGGCGGACGGTACGAGGTCTCGATTCTGCGGCTGGCGGAACTGGCGGTGCAGGTGCTCGGGAGCAGCAGCCCGATCACGCTCGTGCCCTACGACGAGGCGTACGGGCCGGGATTCGAGGACATGCGTCGGCGGGTGCCGGACAACTCCAAGGCGGAACGGCTCATCGGGTATCGGCCGACGACGAGCGTCGAAGAAATGGTGCTCAGCGTCGCGGGCGGATCGAATCCGGCGCCGGCGTTCGGTGTGGAACGAGAGGTCCGCGCCGCGCTCGCGGCGGAGGTCGGGTGAGTTCGAGACGGCGGTCGTCCGGGCGCACGACGCCCGGCCGAGGCCTGCGTCGAGACCTCGCGTTGACCGCGATACTCGGACTCGCGCTCGTGTTGGTGCTCGGTGTCTATTCGATTCCGATCCTGCTCTCACAACACGGCGGCGACCGTCCAAGCGACTCGGCGCGATCGACGGAGGGGTCGGATCCGTACGTCGCCGAAGCGGCTCGTGCGGAGTTCCGTGCGCCCGATGTCTCGACCGAGCCCGCCGCCGTGCCGCCGAGAGCCACGGTCGTGAGCATCACCTTCGACGACGGCTTCGCGGAGATCCCGGACGCCGCCCGAATCCTCACCGAGCACGGGTTGCGTGGCACGTTCTTCGTGAACTCCGGCGACCTCGGCAAGCCCGGCCACGTCGGGCTGGACGGACTGCGTGCCATGGCCGTCGACGGACACGAGATCGGCGGGCACTCCTTCGAGCACTTCGACCTGACCGGGCTGCCCGTCGACGAAGCCCATCGCGACGTGTGCGTGGACCGATCCGCGCTGTTGGACTGGGGCTTCCACGTACGCAGCTTCGCGTTTCCGTTCGCCGCGGCGAACCCGGAGCTGGAGCGTGTCGTCGCGGCGTGCGGGTACAACAGCGCGCGGAGCCTCGAGGAGCTGTGGGATCGGAATTGGTGCGAGGATTGCCCGAACGCCGAGTCGATTCCGCCGGCGAACCCGTCTTTCACCAGGGCGTCGTCGCAGGCCGAGAACGACTGGGACATGGGCGAACTCCAGGCCCGGGTGACCGCGGCACAGCAGAGCGGTGGTTGGCTGCAGCTGACCTTCCACAGGTTGTGCACCGATGACTGCAGCAACCGGATCGCGGTCAGCACGGCGCTGTTCGAGCAGTTCGTCGCGTGGCTCGACGCCGAGCGTGACGCCGGCCGAGTGATTGTGCTTCCCACGGGGGACGTGATCGGCGGTGCGGTGCAGGATTCCCGCCCAGCGCCGCCCCCGCGCAGCACACCGGCGGGTGAGAACACGTTGCGCAACCCGCAGCTGGTCGATCGGACCGTGCCGGGTGTGCCGGACTGCTGGATGCAGACCGGATTCGGTGACAACCGCGCCGGGTTCGACCTCGTCGAGACACCGGAAGGCGGTATCGCGCAACGGGTTGTCGTCACGGACTACCGCGACGGTGATGCCAAGCTCGTCCCGACCATGGATCTGGGTACCTGCGCGCCGTCGGTGGCGGCGGGTCGCACCTACCGGCTGGAGGCGTCCTACGCCTCGACCGCGCCGACCCGCTTCGCGGTGTACTACCGGCTGCCGCGCGGCGTGTGGACCTACTGGCTCGACAGCCCCGAGTTCTCGAGTACCGGCGCGGGGACGTCGCGGGCCCAGTGGACGACACCCCCGATTCCGCCGGACGCGACGGCGATCAGTTTCGGGCTCACGCTGACCGAGAACGGTGAACTCGTCACCTACGTTTACGCCATGGTCGAACACGCGACGCTGCCCGGACAGTGAGGCGGGCCCGATCCCCGGTCGGCCGGATTCGCTCGGTAGGGCTCGTCCTGCCGAGCGCAATCGTTCTCGCGGCGTGCACCGCCAACGGCGCCGCGCAGCCCGAGGAGGCGGCCGGGTACCCATGGCACAGCGACATCGTCGCCACGACCTTCTGGGTCGGCGAGATTCTCGACCCGAACACCACCGACGGCAGTCAGATGATCTCGACCTACGACGCGAACTGGTATGAGAGCTACGGCGGCTGCGACGGCGTCGTCGTCGGTGGCGAGTGCGAGACCGAGCCGAGATCCCCGGCGAACGGGTTCTTCCCCTCGGCGATGCAGCCCCTGCAGAACCCCTTCTACCTCGATCTCCCGTTCGACGACATCAACAACTCCGCCGCGTTCGCACAACGCGACGCCGTCGTTCCGTGGGCGAGCCGTCCCGAGTTCGCCACCCACTCGGGCGACCGGTCGTTCAGTTACATGAAGAACAGGTGGGTCGAGCTGCGCAAGGGGGATCGCGTCTGTTTCGGCCAGGTTCAGGACGCCGGCCCCGCCAGATACGACGACGCCGACTACGTCTTCGGCAGCAACGACGAGAGACCGGCGAACCGGCGGTTCAACGGCGCCGGGCTCGACGTGTCGCCCGCGCTGAACGGCTGCCTCGGATTCTCCCAACTCAACGGCCAATCCGACCGCGTGGACTGGAGGTTCGTCGACGACGAGGACGTTCCGCCCGGTTCGTGGACGCGGATCGTCACCACGAGTCAGGTCGTGCCGTTCGGGCGCTGAGCGTGGGCTCGCGCATCATGGGCGCCCCCGCGGGCGGACGTGCTCGAAGATCAGGATCGTCTCCGTGCTCGCGACCGCGGGATGGCTCGACAGGTTGTCGACGACGAAGTTGCGCAGCGTCTCGGTGTCCGGGGTGGCGACGTGGATGAGGAAGTCGTCCGCGCCGGCGATGAAGTAGACGTCGAGCACCGCGTCCGGTTCGGTCAACTGATCCGCCAACTTGTGGATGTGCTTGCGTGCGTTCGGTTGCAGCCGCACCGAAATCATCGCCTGTAGGCCCCGCCCCACCGCGGCGGGGTCGATTTCCGCGTGGAAGCCGCGGATTACCCCGCGTTCGACCAGGCTGCGCACCCGACCCAGACACGTCGAGGGTGCGATGCCGGCCGCGGCTGCGAGCGCATTGTTGGGCATGCGGGCGTCACGTTCGAGTTCGGCCACCAGTGCGGCGTCGACGGCGTCGAGTGTGACGTGCCGAACATCCTTCGGTTCGGCGGTCCGTGCGGTGGTCGCGACCGAATCTCGAGTACCCATAGCACCTAGTGTAGAGAATTATCTTCACTTGTATTGCTGTGGATTGCTCTTTTCTTCATGATTTTCCCATCCCAACGAACTTAGTTCAGGAGAGATCATGAAGGTCGGAATCCCCGCCGAGGTCAAGAACCACGAGTACCGCGTCGCCATCAGCCCAGCGGGCGTGCACGAACTCGTCGAGCGCGGCCACGAGGTCGTGATCGAGGCCGGCGGGGGCGTCGGGTCGTCGTTCGCCGACGAGGACTTCAAGGCCGCCGGCGCGCAGATCCTCGCGACCGCCGACGAGGTGTGGGCGCAGGCCGACCTACTGCTCAAGGTGAAGGAACCCGTCGCCTCCGAGTACCACCGGCTGCGCAAGGGCCAGGTGCTGTTCACCTATCTGCACCTCGCCGCGTCGAAGGAGTGCACCGACGCGCTGCTCGCGTCGGGGACGACGTCGATCGCCTACGAGACCGTCACCGCGCCCGACGGGTCGCTGCCGCTGCTGGCCCCGATGAGCGAGGTCGCCGGCCGGCTCGCGCCGCAGGCCGGTGCCTACCACCTGATGGCCTCCGGCGGCGGCCGCGGCGTGCTGATGGGTGGCGTCCCGGGCGTGCGCCCGGCGAAGGTCGTCGTCATCGGTGCCGGTGTCTCGGGTAAGAACGCAATCGCGATCGCGCACGGCATGCACGCCGACGTCACCGTTCTCGACCTGTCCATCGCCCGCCTGCGTGAGATCGACGCGCTCTACCACGGCCAGGTCAAGACCGTCGTGTCCAACACCCTCGAACTCGAGCAGTCCGTGCTCGACGCCGACCTGGTGATCGGCGCCGTGCTGGTGCCGGGCGCGAAGGCTCCGAAGCTGGTGTCCAACAGCCTCGTTGCGCGGATGAAGCCCGGTTCGGTGCTCGTCGACATCGCGATCGACCAGGGCGGCTGCTTCGCCGACTCGCACCCGACCACGCACGCCGAGCCGACCTACCGAGTGCACGAGTCGGTGTTCTACTGCGTCGCCAACATGCCCGGCGCGGTCCCGCGCACCTCGACCTACGCGCTCACCAACGCGACCCTCCCGTACGTGGTCGCGCTCGCCGATCAGGGCTGGGACGCGGCCACCGCCGCCAATCCTCACCTCGCGAACGGCCTGTCGACCCACGACGGCAAGCTCCTCTCCGCCGAGGTCGCGCAGGCGCACGGCTACGAGGTGGCATCGGACTGAGGTAGTCACGCGACGTCGCGCGCCTTTTCGCCGCGTCGCGCGGGGTGTAGCGCGCGCGGCGCGTACAGAACCTGCGCGGCGGCGCGCCGGCCCCCTCACCAGATCTCGGCCGTCGGCGCGAGATACGCCCACAGCAGCACGCCGCACGCGATCCCCGTCGCCGCCGGGACGAGTCACCCGGCGGCGACGCGCCACCACCGCGCCCCCGTCACGGCATCCACGGTAGGCTGACCGCCAGCGTCGCGTGCCGGTGGCGGACTGCGTCAGGCATGGAGGCGCCGAACCCTCAGGGGATCATTCGCATGTCCATATCCTTCAATCACACGATCGTCGCCGCGCGCGACAAGCGCGCTGCGGCCGAGTTCCTGACCGAACTGTTCGACCTCCCGCCGGCCACGCCCGCGGGGCACTTCCTGTCAGTCGACCTCGCCAACGGCGTCACGCTCGACTACGCGCAGGCGCCACCGGATGCCGAGATCCACCCACAGCACTACGCATTCCTGGTGAGCGAGAACGAATTCGACGCCATCTACGTTAAGATCGCGGCCCGCAGGATGCCGCACTGGGCGGATCCGCGCCAGGCCAGGCCGGGGGAGTACAACACGAACGACGGCGGCCGCGGGGTGTACTTCCTGGATCTCGACGGGCACTATCTCGAGATCATCACCGTGCCTTACGGCGGATAGTGACCGCAGTCGAACGGTGGCCGCCACGGTGGGCCGGCCGGCCCGGCGTGCGGGTCCATCCCTACCGCCGAGCGCGTAGTTGTTCCGTTCTGGCCCGGGTTTGCGCCGGAAGAACTGTGTGTGTTCGACGACTCCGGCGACCTGGTCCCGCACAACATCATCCCCTGACGCATCAGCCCCGCACGCTCGCCCGGTGCTCGACCGGCGCGAGGTGGACGAAGAACTGGGTGTCGAGTTCGGCGCCGTCGAGGGCCTTGGCGATGTCGGCCTCGGTCTCGGCGGCGAGGCGGCGCAGGTGGTCGAGCGAGATGTCGGGTGCGGCGGTGAGAGTGATCCGGGCGGTACGCCGCCCGCGGTCCACCACCGCGGTGCCCGAGGCGGCCAGCACCCCGGGATGATCGGTCAGCGCCGCCGCAGCGGCCGCGGCCACCTGGGCTGCGTTCACGGTCGCGGTGCCGACCTCGGGCAGGTCGCGGGTCTCGAGTTCGATCGTTCCCGGCCGGTTCGGTCGCAGGTTCGCCAGCAGCAGCAACACCCCGATCACTGCGGCGATCACCGTCGCCCCGGCGAGCGCCCACTGCCACCAATCCTGTTGCGGCGCGGTGGCATACCACCTCGGTTCGGTGTGTGCGACGACGGTGCGGGCGAGGCCGATCTGCATGCACCAGCCGACGATGGCCAATCCGCCGAGCAGCAATGCCAGCCCGGCCAGTGCGACCACCAGGCGGTCGAAGCCCGCCACCAGCCGGCTCATCGCCCCCGCTCCATGACCACCTTGACGCTCGGCGGCGATTCCAGGGGCGCCAGCGCGCGGGTCACCTGTGCGTGCACGGCAGCGGCGACCTGCGCGCTCTCGCCGCTGCCGGCGACCACATGGACCTGCACCGACCGAGGTCCCGCCGAACTGTGGGCCCGGGCAACCCCGTCGACGTGCTCGGCGGCCGCGGTCGAGGCCCGCGCGGCGTCGGTTGCACGCAGCCACAGCACCGGCGTCGTCGAGGTCGGCAGGTGCGTCCCGCGTCGCGGCCAGACCGCGACCACGAGCAGCGCCACGCCCAGCACGATCGCGACGATCCCGGCGTATAGCAGCCACCTCTCCCAGGACAGCGTCGCGACCCACCCGAACAGGTCTGCGAGCCAGGGTTCGCCGGTGATCACCTCGTGCGCGATGAGGAACTCGCGGCCCGCGACGAACGCGGCCCCGACGAACAGCACCCCGACCGCGACTGCCGCCCACGCGACCACCGGCGTCCGGGACGGGACCGGCGGGCTCACCGATCACCGCCGTTCGGACGGTCGTCGTTGTCGTCGTCGTCGGTGGCGCGCGGCACCAGCGTCGACACCGTGACGTCGATGCGGGAGGGACGGCGGCCGGTCAGCCGGGTCACCTCGGAGTCGATCCGGCCACGGATCTCGCGGCACTGCCGCGCGACCGGCCCCGGCCAGGCGAGCGCGACGTCGACGAGGATGTTCGGCTCCGGCAGCGACGCGTCGACGACCGCGCGAGGAAGGTCCCGGCGCCGCGCGCCGGTGCGGACGACGCCGGACACCTCGAGCACGACGTGCTCGACAATCCGGGACAGCGCGCGGTTGCGGATGATCAACTCGCCGCGCCGGCCGGGATCGGCGGCGACGTCAGCCACGGCCCCGGCCCCGCAGCAGCGCGCCGAGGTCGATAGTGCCGTCGCGGTGCGCGCCGATGGCCAGGCCGAGCGCGCCGAGGGCCACCGCGAAGAGGAACCCGCCGAACCCGCCGGTCGCGCCGGCGATGGCCAGCAGCAGGCCCGCGAACAGACCGAGCGTCGCGTAGTTCATCTCGCCTCCCGGTGGGGGTCGTCGATCCGGACGTCCTCGACGGTGACGACGAAGGGCAGCCCCGTGATCCGTTCCGCCTCACCGCGGACCTCTTCGGCCACCGTGCGCAGGTTGCGCGTCAGGTCGGTCACCAGGTGCACTTCACCGCGGTCGCCCTCGATCCGGACCCCGGCGATCTTGGTGCCGGGCGCGTACGTCGCGACCTCACCGAACATACCGCCGTGCAGGTCGCGCACGCCATCGACGGCCAGGGCGGCGTCGGCGACCTGCCGCGCCACCATCACATCGGGCGTCATTGGACCCGCGGGCGCGAGTCGCCGTCGAGGTCGTCCTCGCCCTCGAGGTAGACGTCGTGCACGGTGACGTTGACCTCGGTGACCTCGAGACCCGTCATCCGCTCCAACGCGGCGATCACGTTGCGCCGGATCGCCGCCGCGAGCTCGTGCAGCGCGACCCCGTAGTACGCGACGATGCCGATGTCGACGGCGGCCTGGCGTTCGCCGACCTCCACCGACACTCCTTGCGCCGTTCCACCGGGGAACGCGCCCGGCACGGTGTCACGCAACCGGCCGACCATCCGCGAGGCCGACGCGGCGAGGTCGTGCACCCCGCCGATCTCGCGGGTGGCGATGGCGGCGATCTTCGCGACGACGGTGTCGGCGATGACGGTGCGGCCCAGCGAACTCGGGTCTCCGCCGCTGCCCTGATCGGGTGGCACCACCGTCGGTCGGACGATGTTCGGCTCCGTCATCGCGCCCCCTCACGTCCCAATTCTTTCCGATTCGATCGTGCCACGGTTGCGGTCGTGTCGTGCGCAATCGTCGTCGGAGCCGAGATCAGACCGGGTGGTGGGCGATCTGGGCGTGCGGGATGCCCGCTTCCAGCCGCGCCGCGACGTCGCTCGGGTCGCCGCCAAATGCCACAGGTTCGCGACGCAGTGGATGTCGCCCGGGTGGTGGCCGCCGACGAAGAAGTGTTCAGCCCCCCTTCACCGGGCAATTTGCGGCTTACGGAAATCCGCAGGTGAAGCGTGAGCTGCCGGAACGCGCCGTCGCGCGACCGCTGTTGGGGCGTGCGGTGACGGTTCGGCTTCCGGTTCCGCTCGCTGGCAAGGAACGGTCCTGGCCATACTGAACCTATGACGAGCCATGGAGTGGTCCGCAGTTGGGACGTGCTGGGTATGCAGGGCGTGATCGACTCCGCAGACACTCCGGGCGGTAGCTGGACTCCGTGCATCTCCGTAGCGGTTCCTGGGTTCCCCGGTTTGGTTGAAGGTCAGGAAGTCGAGTTCGAGTGGCATCAACTCGATGAGCAGGCAGAGGGTTACGACTTTTACACGGTGCGTGCGTGGCCAGTCGGCACTGAGCCCTACACGCGGCCGGGGCCGTTCAGCTCCAGGGCTTGGGATATCGATCCAGACGGGACCGTTCACGAGATCACCGACGTCGACGACACGATCCCGGCTAGGACCGGCACTCCAGCGAGCGGTGTCGTCACCACGTGGAAGGACGACGAAGGCTGGGGAGTCATCGATTCTGCGGACACTCCGGGTGGTTGTTGGACCTTCTACAGCGCCCTACACCCGGACGAAGTCATCAATGCCCAGCCGGGCGACAGTTTCAGCATCGGCGGAGGAATCCATGGTCTCGACGTCGGCGAACAGGTCGACTTCGAATGGGAGCCGGTCATCGATCAGGATGGATACAAATTCCGCGCGATCAAGGTCCGGCCGCGGCGGGAGATCCCGCCGTGGCGCGTCGAACGAATCGATACGTAGCGCTCGAAGTGGCCGAAGGATCGGGTCCGGTCAGCGATCCGCCTGCAACATCGTGCCGCCGGGCGTGGCCGGCTCAATCGGCCGACTGGCGGTGAGCTTCCGCGACAAACTCCGGAGCCCGTACGTCGGACTGCATCGTCGCCGTAGGGCATTCGGCGTGCGGGACAGGGCCGCGATCTCGCACCCCTGCCGACTTTTGCTTCTTGGAGATTCTGGTGATCAGACTGCGACTACCGTGATCAATGAATCGAGTCCGTCGAAGTCTGTCGGATTGCGGGTGTAGAGCGGCAGCTGGTTCGACGCGGCAACGGAGGCGATCATGAGGTCGGCGAGACGACCGCGGGGCTGGCGTCGGGCGGCACGGACGAGGGCGTATACGCGGCCGAAGCTACGCGCTGCGGCGACGTCGAACGGCAGAGCGTCGAAGGTTGCTTCGGCCCACTGAAGTCGCTCCTGCCGGATCGATCGCTGGATCGCGTCTGCGGCCGCGTGCGGCCCGGCAGCGAGTTCAGCCAGCGTGACAGCGGTAATCGCAGATTCCGACGGCAACTGATCTTCCTCGATGCCGGACAGGTCGATCACCACCGAGGTGTCCAGAATGCCGGCGTCCGGCATCAGAGGTCACGCTCGAGGCTCTGATCCACGACCTCGTCGACGTCGGAACGAAAAGCGACGGTATCGATCCGCGCCAGCTGCCGAGCGGCCGCAACGAGTTCGGCTTTGGCGACGAAACGACGACGCCGCAGCGGACGTAGTTCGGCTAGTGCCGTGCCGTTGCGCGTCACGACGAAGTCCTCGCCGGACTCCACCGCCCGAAGGATGGCGCCGCTGTCGTTGCGTAGTTCGCGCTGACTGATCTCACGCGTCATGTCCCCCAGAATACAACAGTGCGCTACGAACCGCTACGAACCGCTACGTAACGCTACGGTGCCGACGCGTGACGGCGAAATCCACGTTGATGGAGGGTCCGCACGCCGATCGGCCCGCGGCGCTTAGCGCAAGCCACTTCACATGGCCTTGTGCCGCGGTGTTCTGCGTCTGAATGACGCGACCCCGATCCTGCGAAATGCGCTCAGGCCCGGCTGATCGAGAACCGGCAGCCCACGACCTGGGCGAATCGTCCTGACTCTCTAGCATGCAACGCATGCCCATCAAACTCGAGAACGTCGGCATCGCCGTCCGCGACCTCGAAGCCACGATCGCCTTCTTCACCGACCTCGGTTTGACCGTCCTCGGCCGTGACACGGTCAGTGGCGAGTGGACGGACACAGCCGTCGGTCTCGACGGCAACCACGCCAACATCGCCATGCTCCAGACGCCAGACGGCAACGGGCGCCTCGAACTCTTCGAGTACATCCACCCCGACGCGATCGAGACGAAGCCCACCCGACCCAACGAAATCGGCATGCACCGCGTCGCCTTCTCGGTCGACGACATCGACAAGGCCCTCGAGATCGCCGCCAGGCACGGCTGCCACCCGCTGCGCGGCGTGGCCGCCTACGAGGACGTCTACAAACTCACATATATCCGCGGCCCCAGCGGCATCATCGTGATGCTCGCCGAGGAGCTGAAGAAGCGCTGACTGCGGGTCAATGGTCGCGGCGGACGCTCAGCGAGGCTGAGCACCGGTGTCCCGCAACGGGATCGTTATGTGATTCGCGCCAGGAGGTCAGCGGGTGTGATGGCCGGGGGTTCGAGTTCCGCATCGAGAAGGTCGGCGTCACCGGTGACGATGATCGCATCCGCTGCCTCGGCCAGCGCTACGAGGTAGTCGTCGTCGGGGTCGCGGACCCGTCTCGCGGGTGGTCCGGGGTCGTCACGGAGGTCAGCGTGCCCACCCAGGGTCTCCACGAAGGCCACCGCGTCTGCGACGCTGACCCAGCGGCGGAACCTGGGTTGGATCAGCACCGTGGCGAGCTCGTCGAGCAGATGCTGGGTCACCACGGCGGTGACCTCACCGGTTGCGACCGCATCCACCACTCGGGCGGGTGTGCCGTACGGGTTGATGGCCGCGGAGATCCACACGTTGGGGTCGATGACGACCCGGAGTGGTTCGGGCAGTGGTCAACCCGCCCTGCGCGGTGAACGCGCGGCGCGCACGGCGGACAACTCCTCGGCCGCGATACTGGCGGCCTCCTCCTCGTTTGGCGCCTCGTGCGGGCTGATGCCGGCCCAGATCCGCTCGACAGCAACCGCAAGACCCAGGTGACGGCGCAACGCGTCCTCGAAGACCTCATACTCATGCTTCCCGGAACGCGCAGCGGCCACCTTCGCCGCGCGCAGCAGCGCCTCGTCGATGTAGACCGTGGTCTTCTTCCGTGCCATAGGTCCATTTTGACAGAAAAGACGATTGATGGCGCGAGAAATGCAGATGACATTCGACGTCGGCAGTCCCCCGGGCTTGGACGAGCCGTCACATCACGCCAACTCTGGGACCGACCGGACGACTGATAGCAGCTGTCCGTTTGTGGATCGTCTTGTGGGACAATCCCGTGGCGGCACGGAGGCGGCGTCGACTGGGCGGCGAACGAGTGCGGGCTACAGGTGCGGGACGATCCAAGGGCACTCGGCAGCGGGTAGTTGCAGTGTTGACCGCGGTGGAGAAGTGGTCGGTGGAGCATCGGGCGTACCCGACAAGCAGGGCGCCCATGGCGCACCTCCATGCAAAGGGCCGGCTTCGAGGCAGAATGCCCGGCTACCGGCGACGGCCACAGCCGCTGCTCGGCAACCTAAGTTGCACAAGGCGGGCTCGGCAACGTATGTTGGAGGTTGTGGAGCCGCTGATCATCGTCAGCGCCCGCAAGCACGGCGTCGCCGATGACGACATCCTCCACGCGTTCAACCACCCATTGCGTTATGAGGACCTCGACGACGGGTTCGTGATGATCATCGGACCCACTCAGTCAGCGCATCTGATCGAGGTCGGGTTCATCGACACCGACCACGGCCCGGTTATCGTGCACGCGATGACCGCACGACGAAAGTACTCGAGGTGACGACCATGCCCCGCAGCCTGCAGGAGATTCTCGAGCACGCCGAGGCACTGGAGCGTCGGTTCGCCGAGCACGACCCGACGGACGTCCGCGACGCTGCACCGCTGCGTGCCATCCGCGACGCAGTCACCGGACGCGCCGCCAGCGAGCGGCGCATCGCCGACGCGGTCGCCGCGGCCCGGAAGGCCGGCGTGTCCTGGTCGGCCATCGGCGGGATGCTCGGCACCTCCGGCGAGGCCGCTCGCAAGCGCTACAGCGGCAAGCCCGCCAAGACCGCCTGACCATGACCCACGCACCTGGCCGCACGCCGGAGCCCGGCGGGCGGTACGAGCGAAGGCGACCGCAGCTGGATCCTCATCGGGCTCCGCGGAGTCGGTAAGACCGTGCTCATCGGGGAACTGGAGCGCACGCAAGGAGCTGGGCGTGGACGTCACCGTTCGGGAATTGGCCCACGCAATGGACAAGCCGAGTGCTTCATCGCTGTCGGTACCGCGTGACGAGCTGATCAAGAAGGGTCTCGTCTACGCGCCCGAACGCGGAATCCTGGCCTTCACAGTTCCGGGGTTTCACGAATTCATCCTCGCTCAGGACTGACTCGACTCCAAGGATTCGCAGACAGCTCCCACGTGGCTCCCGAGGGCGACCGTGGCCTGACCTCGACACACCGCCGAACGCCGCCGAAAGACGATAGACTTGAGCGGAACAGACTCAACCTTGCGCGCGTTGTATCGAGTGACCAAGCAGACCAGCTGACCACCACACCAGAAAGGTGACTCGTGGATTCGTTCAACCCCACCACCAAGACTCAGGCGGCGATGTCGGCTGCGCTGCAGTCGGCGTCGGCGGCCGGGAACCCGGACATCCGTCCGGCGCACTTGCTGGTGGCGCTGCTGGAGCAGACCGATGGCATCGCGGCGCCGTTGCTGAAGGCCGTCGGTGTCGATCCGGCGACGGTCCGCAACGAGGCGCAGGCGCTCGTCGACCGCCTGCCCCACGCCACCGGCGCGACGACGACCCCGCAACTCGGGCGCGAGGCACTCGCTGCGCTGACCGCCGCCCAGCGACTCGCCACCGAACTCGACGACGAGTACGTCTCGACCGAGCATCTGCTCGTCGGCCTCAGCGAGGGCGACTCGGATGTCGCGAAACTGCTCGTCGGCCACGGCGCCACGCCCGCCGCGCTGCGGGAGGCGTTCACCGCCGTGCGTGGCAGCGCCCGCGTGACCTCGCCCGACCCGGAAGGCACCTACCAGGCCCTGGAGAAGTACTCCACCGACCTGACCGCCCGCGCGCGGGAGGGAAAGCTCGACCCGGTGATCGGTCGCGACACCGAGATCCGCCGCGTCGTGCAGGTGCTGAGCCGCCGCACCAAGAACAACCCGGTGCTCATCGGCGAGCCCGGCGTCGGCAAGACCGCGATCGTCGAGGGCCTCGCCCAGCGCATCGTGGCCGGCGACGTGCCGGAATCGTTGCGCGGCAAGAGCGTCATCGCGCTCGACCTCGGTTCGATGGTCGCGGGCGCGAAATACCGCGGCGAGTTCGAGGAGCGGCTCAAGGCCGTGCTCGACGACATCAAGAACTCGGCCGGGCAGGTCATCACGTTCATCGACGAGCTGCACACCATCGTCGGCGCCGGCGCGACCGGTGAGTCCGCGATGGACGCCGGCAACATGATCAAGCCGATGCTCGCCCGTGGTGAGCTGCGCATGGTGGGCGCCACCACGCTCGAGGAGTACCGCAAGTACATCGAGAAGGACGCCGCCCTCGAGCGCCGCTTCCAGCAGGTGCTGGTCGGTGAGCCGTCGGTGGAGGACACCGTCGGCATCCTGCGTGGCCTCAAGGAGCGCTACGAGGTGCACCACGGCGTGCGCATCACCGACTCCGCGCTGGTCGCGGCGGCGACGCTGTCCGACCGCTACATCACCTCGCGGTTCCTGCCGGACAAGGCGATCGACCTCGTCGACGAGGCCGCCTCCCGGCTGCGCATGGAGATCGACTCGCGCCCCGTCGAGATCGACGAGGTGGAGCGGGCGGTGCGCCGGCTCGAGATCGAGGAGGTCGCGCTCGAGAAAGAGATTGACGACGCGTCGAAGGCCCGCCTGGAGAAGCTGCGCTCCGAACTCGCCGACGACCGCGAGAAGCTCAGCGAGCTGACCGCGCGCTGGCAGAACGAGAAGCACGCGATCGACAACGTCCGCGAGTTCAAGGAGCAGCTCGAGACGTTGCGTGGTGAGTCGGAGCGCGCCGAGCGCGACGGCGATCTGGGCAAGGCCGCCGAGCTGCGTTACGGCCGAATCCCCGCGCTGGAGAAGCAACTCGCCGAGGCTGAGACCAAGGCACGAGGCGCTGAGGGCGACGTGATGCTCAAGGAGGAGGTCGGCCCCGACGACGTCGCGGACGTGGTGTCGGCGTGGACCGGCATTCCCGCGGGCCGCATGCTCGAGGGCGAGACCGCGAAGCTGCTGCGGATGGAGGACGAACTCGGCAAGCGGGTCGTCGGCCAACCGGAAGCAGTCACTGCGGTTTCGGATGCGGTGCGCCGCGCTCGTGCCGGCGTCGCGGACCCGAACCGGCCAACCGGCTCGTTCCTGTTCCTCGGCCCTACCGGCGTCGGCAAGACGGAGCTGGCAAAGGCGTTGGCGGGCTTCCTGTTCGACGACGAACGTGCCATGGTCCGGATCGACATGAGCGAGTATAGCGAGAAGCACGCGGTGGCTCGGCTCGTCGGTGCGCCTCCCGGCTACATCGGCTACGACCAGGGCGGTCAGCTCACCGAGGCGGTGCGGCGTCGGCCGTACACGGTGGTGCTGTTCGACGAGGTCGAGAAGGCGCACCCGGACGTGTTCGACATCCTGCTCGCGGTGCTCGACGAGGGTCGGCTCACCGACGGCCAGGGTCGCACGGTCGACTTCCGCAACACGATCCTGATCCTCACCTCGAACCTCGGCGCCGGTGGTGATCGGGAGTTCGTGATGAACGCGGTGAAGGCGGCGTTCAAGCCGGAGTTCATCAACCGGCTCGACGACGTCGTCGTTTTCCACGCGCTCACCGAGGAGCAGCTCGAGGAGATCGTCGACATCCAGCTCGCGCAGCTGCAGAAGCGGCTCGCGGCGCGCCGACTCATACTCGACGTCAGCGATTCGGCCCGATTCTGGCTCGCCGTGCGCGGCTACGACCCGACCTACGGTGCGCGGCCGCTGCGCCGCCTGATCCAGCAGGCCATCGGCGACCAGCTCGCCAAGGCACTGCTCTCGGGCAAGGTGCACGACGGCGACCGGGTGCCGGTCATTGTCACGTCGGACGGCGCCGGCCTGATCGTCGGCTGACCGCGTGGAGGCGCTGGTGGACCGGGCCGCGGGGCTGGTTCGCGAATTCGGCACCGCCGTTCTCGGGATCACCGGGGCGCCGGGGGCGGGAAAGTCGACGCTCGCGGAGTGGCTGGTGCCGAGGCTGCGGGAACGCCTGGGCGATGACGCTGTCGCGCATGCCCCGATGGACGGCTTCCACCTCGCCGACATCGAGTTGCGCAGGCTGCACCGCCTCGAGCGCAAGGGCGCCCCGGACACCTTCGACCTGGCGGGTTTCGCCGCACTGCTGCGCCGGGTGCGCGAACACCGGACCGAGACGGTGTACGCGCCGATGTTCGAGCGCGACCTCGAGCAGCCGATCGCGGGTGCGATTCCGATCGGTCCCGCGACACGGGTGCTCGTCACCGAGGGCAATTATCTGTTGCTACCGGGCTGGAGGCAGGTCCGCGACCTCCTCGACGAGGTGTGGTTCTGCGCACCCGACGACGACGTGCGGCGCGAGCGCCTCGTCGCGCGGCACGTGCGGTTCGGGAAGACGCCCGACCGGGCGGCACGCTGGGTCGACGAGGTCGACGAGTCCAACGCGCGGCTGGTGGCGCAGTATGCGCACGCGGCCGATCTGCTTGTTCCCGACGGATTGCCCGGACCGTCCGGAGCCGTACCCTGAAGGGCATGTCGAACCCTGACGATCCGTGGTCGAAGCGGCCCGGCGGTGACCAGCCGGACCAGCCGACCGAGCGGTTCGACCAGCCCGCCGCGCGGCACCACACGTCTGACCCCTACCAGGCCTACGGGGACTACAAGCCGACCGAGGAGTACCCGACCTACTTCCAGCCGGACTCCGGCCAACAGGGCTCCTACAACCCGCAGGATCCGTACAACCAGCACGGGTACGGCCCGCCGACCAACCCGACCCAGCAGTACCCGACGCAGCAGTATGGCGGCTACGGCGAGGTGCCGCCGCTGGAGGGGCAGGGGTACGGCCCGCCACCGCAGGAGCCCAAGCGGGGCAAGGGGGTGTGGATCGCGCTCGGGGCGATCGTCGTGCTGCTCGCCGCCGTCGCCGGCTTCGGCTACCTGCTGTTCGTGGGCAACGACGACTCGTCGACCACCGCCGCCGCCCCAAGCACCACGACCGCGCGCGCCCCGGCGACCACCACACCCGCAAGGCCGAGCGCGTCCGCCCCGACCACCGCGATCCCGCTGCCGACCGACCTCACCGGCATTCCCGGCCTCGGCGACGCCCTCGGCGACCTCGGCGCCGCGTGGGGCACCATCACCGCCATCGACGGCGCGACGCTCACGCTCGATTCCGTGACCGGCGAGTCCGTCACGGTGCGGACCGACGCGAACACGCAGGTGATCGCGGTCGCGGGTGACTCGGTCGCGGACCTCGCGGTGGGCGACAGCATCGTCGCCCAAGGGGAGAGGGGCGCGGACGGGACGTTCCTCGCCAAGGAGATCGTCGTGATGGCGCTGCCCGACCTCGACGGCTCCGGGAACTAGGGTGGCCGACCGATGACGGGAATGTGGTTCGGGCTCGCGGCGATCGCGCTCGTGGGCGCGGTGGTGCTGCTCTATATCGACCGGGTGCAGCGCCAGCAGACCGGCAGGGTACGCCAGATCTGGGCGCAGGCGCAGGGCTACACGTTCAACGACGTCGACCCGGACCTGCCCGGGACCTGGCAGCGGGCCAGCCTCGCCAAGCAGGACTACCTGTCCGCCGTCGACATCGTCGCCGGGATCCGGCGCGGCGAGAAGTTCCTGCTCTTCGACCTCGAGGAGGCCGCGACCATCATCGCGGTGCGCCGCAACGTCGGCTCCGACGTCGACATCGACCTGCGGCTCAAGACCATGTCGCCACCGCGCGACCACGACCTCGAACTGGTCGGGGCGATCGGCGAGCGGGTGCTGTTCGCCACCGATGTGGGGATCGCGCGGCGGGTGGTCGACCAGCGGATGATGCGGCTCACCGAGGCCCTCCCCGAAACCCTGCAGGTGCTGTGGAGCGAGGGCGCCTGGACGCTCGGGTCGTTGCCCGTGGGCATGTCGAGCCGGGAGTGGGATGACGCCGTCGAGGCAGTCGCGCGCCTGTCCGGGATTCTCTATCAACTGCCGCCGACCACCGAACCGGAGGCGCTCGACGCCGCGGGCCACGACCCCGGCCGGCCGTATCCGCCGCTGGTTCCGGGCGAGGACGGGGCCCTTCCGACGCGGCCCACGCGCCCGGCCGTCGCGACCACTCCCGCCGGCTCGTCGGTGCCGCTGCAGACCCACCCGGAGGACGGTCCGCCGCCGGTGCTGTGAGCGGGATATCGTGGCCGCCATGTCGTCGAGCACCCGCCCGATCGCCCTGATCACCGGCCCGACCTCGGGGATCGGCTCCGGATTCGCCCACCACCTCGCGTCCCTCGGCTACGACCAGGTCCTCGTCGCACGCGACGAGCAGCGGCTGATCGACCTGTCCGCCGAGCTCGCCGAGCGCTACGGCACGATGTCGGAGGTCATGGTCGCCGACCTCGCCACGGCCGACGGGCGTCGACTCGTGTGCGACCGGCTCTCCGGCGGCGTCGCGTTTCTCGTCAACAACGCGGGGATCGGGCTGCGCGGGGATCTGTGGAACCTCGAGGCGCACGTGATCCAGCGCCAACTCGACCTCAACGTCACCGCGGTCACACAGCTGACCCACGCTGCGCTGCCGCCGATGATCGCGGCGGCGAAGGGGACGATCGTCAACGTCGGCAGCGTCGCGGGGATGGTGCCGTTGCGGGGGTCCACCTACTCCGGCTCCAAGGCCTACGTCATCGCGTTCAGCGAGGGATTGGCGAACGGGCTGGGCGGTACCGGGGTGCGCATCCAGGCACTCTGTCCCGGGTTCGTGCGCACCGAGTTCCACGAGCGAGCGGGCATCCCGATGGAGTCGACTCCGGGCTTCCTGTGGCTCCAGGTCGACGACGTGGTGAAGGCGTCGTTCCACGACCTGGAGAAGGGCCGCGTGATCTGCGTGCCGGGGCTGCAGTACAAGGTGATCACCGGCGCGAGCCGGCTAGTGCCACGAGGGCTGTTGAATCGGATCGCGAGGACCGTGGTGCACCGCCGCGGAGAGGTGAAGCAGTGAGCGATCGGGATCGGCTGGCCGAACTCGTGCGGGAACTCGCGGTGGTGCACGGGCGGGTGACGCTGTCGTCGGGCAAGGAGGCCGACTACTACGTCGACCTGCGCCGCGCGACCCTGCACCACGAGGCTGGACCGCTGATCGGTCGGCTGCTGCGCGAGGCGGTCGCGGACTGGGACTTCGTGGCCGCGGGCGGGCTGACAATGGGAGCCGATCCAGTCGCGCTCGCGATCATGCACGCGCCCGGGCGACCGATCGACGCGTTCGTGGTGCGCAAGGCCGCGAAGGCGCACGGCATGCAGCGTCAGATCGAGGGCCCCGACGTCGTCGGCAAGCGGGTGCTCGTCGTGGAGGACACCACGACGACCGGCAACTCGCCGCTCACCGCGGTGCGTGCGCTGCGGGATGTCGGGGCGACGGTGGTCGGGGTGGCGACGGTCGTCGACCGCGAGACCGGCGCCGACGCGATCATCGCCGCCGAGGGTCTCGAATACCGCTCGCTGCTCGGTCTCGCGGACCTGGGCCTCGCGCCGTGAGTGGTTAACGAGTGTCTGGACTCGTTAGCCACTCACGGGGCGGGTTTCAGTCGTCGCCGAGCGCTCAGTCGTCTCCAAGCGAGATGGCTTCGGCCTCTTCGACACTGTGCGGCGCGGGGTCTTGTTCGTCGATGTGGGCGAGGATCTTGCGGCCGGTGAGCAGCACCGCGACCGCGGCGACGGTGCACGCCGCGCCGACCCAGAACGGCAGATGCAGGTTGTGCTCGCCCATCTTGCCCGCGAGGAACGGGGCAGCGGCGCCGCCGGCGAACCGGACGAAGCTGTAGGCCGCCGACGCGGTCGACCGCTCGACCGGCGCGGACACCATGACCGCCTCGGTGATCAGGGTGTTGTTGACGCCCAGGAACAGGCCGGCCACGACGACGCCGACGATCAGGACGGTCTTGTTGTCGGTGAACATGGCCATGACCGCGAGATCGAGGGCGAACAGCTGCAGCGAGGCGACCATCATCGGCACGGTGCCGTAGGCGCGCTGCAGTCGCGGTGCGAGGAACACCGAAGACACCGCAAGGCACAGGCCCCAGCCGAAGAAGATGAAGCCGATCGCGTACGCGCCCATGTCGAGCGGAAAGGGCGTGAAAGCCAGCAGGGTGAAGAAGCCGTAGTTGTAGAGCAGCGCGGTCAGGGCGACGGTCAACAGGCCGCGGTGGCGCAGCGCCTGGAACGGCGCGGCGAGCGAGGTGTGCTGTGTGGGTTTGGGGCCCTCCGGCAGCATGACCGCGATCAGGCAGAACGCGATGGTCATCAGGACGGCGACGCCGAAGAACGGGCCGCGCCAGCTGAGGCTGCCGAGCACGCCGCCGAGCAGCGGGCCGGTCGCGATGCCGATCCCCAGCGCGGCCTCGTAGAGGATGATCGCCTTCGCGACGCCGCCGCTGGCCGCGCCGACGATGGTCGCGAGCGCGGTCGCGATGAACAGCGCGTTGCCCAGGCCCCATCCGGCGCGGAAGCCGACGATCTGCCCGATCGTGTCCGACAACCCGGCCGCGGTGGAGAACACCACGATCAGCGCGAGGCCGGCGAGCAGCGTCTTCTTCGCGCCGAACCGGCTCGACACGACGCCCGTGATCAGCATCGCCACGCCCGTGACGGCCAGGTAGCTGGTGAACAGCAACGACACCTGCGACGGCGTCGCGTTCAGTTCCTCACCGATCGGTTTGAGGATCGGGTCCACCAGGCCGATGCCCATGAACGCGATCACGCTTGCGAACGCGACCGCCCAGACCGATCGGGGTTGATCGAAGAATCCCGACGTCGTCCGCTGTGGTGTCGCCACCTCCGTTGCCGTGCTCACTGATCCGTTCCTGTGCTCACTGATGTTCCCTTCGGATGCGGTTGGAAGTCCCTCACAAATAGTTGCATATGCTAACGATCTAGACAAGTTAGCAATGGCAATCAATTCCGTCACAGTGCATGGCAACATGACCGCATGCCGAGTCGCTTCGCCCTCGCCCGCGCCGCCTGGGCCGCCGCGTCCGCCGCCACGATCGCCGGCGCCGTGGCCGACCGGCCGGGCCTGCAGCGCATCGCCAAGCCGCTGATCGTCCCGTCCCTCGCGCTGGCGGTGCGGCCGCGTGACACTGTCGATGCGGCTTTGTTCGGCGCCGGCCTGGCCGCCGCGACCGTCGGCGACGTGATCCTGCTCGAACCCGACGACGACCGTCGAATCGTCCGTGGTGCGATTGCTTTCGCCGTGATGCAGGGTGCCTACTCGGTTCTCCTGTGGCGGCGGCGGGCGCGAGTGACCGCGCCTGCGGCGGTGCCGCGGGTGGCCGGGTGGCTCGCGGCGGCGACGTTGCTGCGGGCGCGCCAGCCCGCCGTCGCCGCCCCGTTGGCTGCGTACGGGCTCACCCTCGGCGCCGCGACGACGCTCGCGTCCGACCCGGCGCTTGCCCCCGGGTCCCGCGCGGTCGGTGGGTTCGTCGTCCCGGACCGGGACCCGCGCAGCCGCCTCGCGCTCGGGGCCCTGCTGTTCACGGTGTCCGACGCGCTGATCGTGGTGCGCCGCGTGCTGCTGAAGGGCGAGACGGCCCGCCGCGCCACCGAGGGCGTCGTCCTCACCACCTACGCCGGCGCGCAGGTGCTGCTCGTCGAGGGGATGTCGGCGCGCCGAACGGCGCCACCTAGTCTGTGCCAATGGGGAGCGCACAGCCGAGCGTCTTCGTCCCGGGGGTGCCGCGGGCGGCCGCGCTTGCGCCGGAGTGGGCGCTGATGTCGAGCAACGAGGTGCTGAGCCGAACGTGAACGAACCCGGTCCGACCGAATGGGGCGAGAACCCGGTCGGTGTGGGGCCGTGGTCGGTCGAACACGACACCCCGCCGCCGACCGATCCACGCTACGACGCCGAACTGCTCGCGTCCGGCGACCGCCGCAACGTCGTCGACGCCTACCGGTACTGGCGACGGGAGGCGATCGTTGCCGACATCGATACCCGCCGCCACCCGTTCCACGTCGCCATCGAAAACTTCGCGCACGACGCCAACATCGGCACCGTGGTGCGCACCGCCAACGCATTTGCCGCGGCGGCGGTGCACATCGTCGGCCGGCGGCGCTGGAACCGGCGCGGGGCGATGGTCACCGACCGCTACCAGCACATCGAGCACCATCCCGACCTGCCCGCCCTCGCCGACTATGCGCGCGCACGCGGCCTCACCGTCGTCGCCGTCGACAACGTGCCCGGCGCCGTGCCGCTCGAGACGGTCGAGCTGCCGCGCGAGTGCCTGCTGCTGTTCGGGCAGGAGGGACCCGGTGTCAGCGACCACGCCAGGGGCGTCGCCGCGATGACCGTCTCCATCGCGCAGTTCGGATCGACTCGTAGCATCAACGCCGGCGTTGCTGCAGGCATCGCGATGCACGCCTGGGTCCGCCGGCACGCCGACCTGGCGGCGGCATGGTGAGCGCGGCGGAGTGGGCGCGCCGAGCCGACGCGGCGGAGGCGGCGATCCTGGCGCGGCACGTGCGGCGGCTGTGGTCGCTGCCGGACCGCCGCCTCGGCGTCGTCGGGTGGCCCGCGCACCGGCGCGAACGCGCGTTCATGGTGTGGGACTACTGGTGGCAGGCGCACCTGATCGACTGCGCGGTGGACGCCGCCGTTCGCGCGCCCAGCGACGTGCGCACCGACCGCGTCGCGGACCTGGTGCGCGGTGTGCGCACCCGCAACATCACCGGCTGGACCAACGCCCTCTACGACGACATGGCCTGGCTCGCGATCGCGCTCAACCGCGCCGACGCCCTGCTCGGGCTCGACTACCGCGAACCGCTCGCGGCGCTCACGCAGCGGCTGTACACGGCGTGGGCGCCGCAACGCGGCGGCGGGATCCCGTGGCGGGTCGGATCGAACTTTTACAACGCACCGGCGAACGGGCCAGCGGGGATCGTGCTGGCGCGCACCCTGTGCGCCGGGGCGAGCGAAGCGACGGGAAATGTCACCGGGGCGAGCGAAGCGACGGGGGATGTCACCGGGGCGAGCGAAGCGACGGGAAATGTCACCGAGCGTGCGACCGCAATGGCGGACTGGCTGGATGCGACACTGCGCGACCCGGAATCGGGGCTGATCCTCGACGGGGTCCGCCAGCCCGGCGGCCGGCTCGACCGCGCGATCTACACCTACTGTCAGGGCGTGGTGCTCGGCCTGGAGACCGAACTCGCGAAGCTCGGGCGTGGCGGACGGCACTGCGAGCGGGTCGCGCGACTCGTCGATGCGGTCGCCGACCGGCTCGCGCCGGGCGGGGTGATCGTGGGCGCGGGCGGTGGCGACGGTGGCCTGTTCGGTGGCATCCTCGCCCGCTACCTCGCGCTGGTCGCGACGGAGCTGCCCGATGCGGTGGATGTTCGTGAGCGTGCCGCCGCGCTCGTCACGGCGTCGGCCGAGGCGGCGTGGGAGAACCGCCGCGAGTTCGAGGGCGGGCCGCTGTTCTCGACCGAATGGACACAGCCGGCGCAGCTACCCGAGCGTGGGGAGCAGCCGCCGCGCAAGGCCGGGGTTGTTCGTTCGTCGATCCCGGAGCGGGACCTCTCGGTGCAGCTGTCGGGGTGGATGGTGCTGGAGGCCGCGTACCGCGTGGCGCAGGCGGGTTAGTGCTCGTCCGGCACGGTCGCGGGCTCGGGCACCGGGACTACGTTGCGGGCCGTGCGGCGGCGCTTGTACCACTCCCAGGCGATCGGCAGCACCGATACCACGACGATCAGGATGAAGATCGGCTCGATGAGCTTCTGCACGATCTCGAACTGGCCGAGCCAGTAGCCGAGCAACGTGATGCCACAGCCCCACACGATGGCGCCGACGACGTTGTAGACGAAGAACACCGAGTAGCGCATCCGTGCCGCGCCGGCGACGATCGGGGCGAGCGTACGCACGATGGGCACGAACCGTGCCAGGAAGATCGTGATCGGACCGTGCTTCTCGAAGAACTCGTGCGCCTCGACGAGATACTTCTCCTTGAGGAAGCGCGCGTCCGGCCTGAACATGCTGGTGCCGGCGTAGCGGCCGATCCAGTAGCCGATCTGGCCGCCGATGATGGCCGCGATCGGAATGAAGATCAGCAGCTGCCACAGCGAGGCGAACTGGGCGATCTCCGCGGATTCGCCCGCGACGACCATGCCGGCGACGAACAGCAGCGAGTCACCCGGCAGCACCGGAAACAACACGCCGGACTCGATGAGGATGACCAGCAGCAACCCGGCGAACGCCCAGGTGCCGAAGTACCCGAGCAGCGTGATCGGGTCCATGAAGCCCGGCAGTAGCGCCAGGTCGGTGGTCGTTTGGGCGGCCAAGGTCTCGATCACGGCTTCAAGGGTACCGGCGGAGCGCACGGATCCCCGGATCCGTGCGTCGTCTCACACTGAGGTGTCATAGGGTGAGCAGCACAGACGCCGGCTTCTATCTGGAGGTTGTTCCGTGCCCATCGCCACTCCCGAGGTCTACGCCGAGATGCTCAGCCGGGCCAAGGAACACCACTTCGCCTTCCCGGCGATCAACTGCACGTCGTCGAACACCATCAACGCGGCGATCAAGGGATTCGCCGACGCCGGGAGCGACGGCATCATCCAGTTCTCGACCGGCGGCGCCGAGTTCGGCTCGGGTCTGGGCATCAAGGACATGGTGGTAGGTGCGACCGCGCTCGCCGAGTTCGCGCACGTCATCGCCGACAAGTACGACATCACCATCGCCCTGCACACCGACCACTGCCCCAAGGACAAGCTCGACACCTACGTGCGGCCGTTGCTCGCGATCTCGCAGGAGCGGGTGAACGCGGGCAAGCCGCCGCTGTTCCAGTCACATATGTGGGACGGCTCGGCCATCCCGATCGACGAGAACCTGCAGATCGGCGCGGAGCTGCTCGACCTGGCGGCGAAGGCGAAGATCATCCTCGAGGTGGAGATCGGCGTCGTCGGCGGCGAGGAGGACGGCGTCGAGGCCGAGATCAACGAGCAGCTCTACACCTCGCCGGAGGACTTCGCGAAGACGATCGACGCCCTCGGCGCGGGTGAGAAGGGGAAGTACCTGCTCGCGGCGACGTTCGGCAACGTGCACGGCGTCTACAAGCCGGGCAACGTGAAGCTGCGGCCGTCGGTGCTGAAGACCGCTCAGGACGCAGTCGTCGAGAAGCTCGGCCTCGGCGAGAAGGGCCGCTACATCGTGGCCCTCACCTTCGGCAACGTGCATGGTGTGTACAAGCCGGGCTCGGTGAAGCTGCGTCCCGAGGTGCTCAAGGACATCCAGGAGCAGGTCGGCGCCAAGATCGGCAAGGCCAACCCGTTCGACCTCGTCTTCCACGGCGGCTCCG